>JANWJC010000200.1 GCA_025449595.1 Acidobacteriota bacterium
GGAGTCATCGTGGCCGACGAGGACGTCGCGGCGCTGAAGGCGCGGATCGAAGAGCTGGAGAATCAGAAGACCCGACGCCGGTTCGATGGGCGAGGTCTCACCGCGTGGGCCCTGCTCATCATCACAGCGATCTTGTTCCCCGTCGCCCTCACCGCGTACTGGGGTCAGCGCACATTGACCGACACGCAGCGCTACGTCGCCACCGTCGGTCCGCTCGCACAAGACTCGACTGTGCAGCAGGCCGTGTCCGCCAAGGTCACCGCGGTGATCGTCAACCAGCTCGACGCGCAGACGCGCGTCCAAGGCCTGCTGCAGGACTACCCAAAGCTCCAGCCGCTGGCCGGTCCGATCGCTGCGGGTGTCAACACGTTCGTGGGCAACGAAGTCACCAAGCTCGTCAACAGCGACCAGTTCAGCCAGCTCTGGATCACCATCAACACCGAGCTGCAGAAGGCGCTCGTCGCGGCGCTCTCCTCGCAACCCAGTGGTGCCGTCTCGATCCAGGGTGACCAGGTGATCCTCGACACCGGGGATCTCATCACCGCCGTCAAGGCGCGACTCGTCGACAGAGGCCTCTCCTTCGTGGCGAACCTCCCCGTGCCCTCGGTCGCCGACCGCGACGTCGTCCTGCTCACCTCACCGCAGCTGCGGCAGGCGCGCGCGGTATACGCGCTCGGCCAACCCGTCGCACAGTGGCTGATCTACGTGACGCTGCTGCTGTTCGTCATCACGGTGCTGATCTCACGCAAGCGAGCACGCATGACGATGGCCGTCGGCATCGCGCTGATGATCGGGGCCGTTGTCATCAGGCTGGCCATGGCGTACGGCCAGAGCCAGCTCGACCTCACCCTCTCCGGAACATTGTTCGCCGGGGCACAGCAGGCATTCTTCACGATCCTGACCGCCTTCCTGCTGGACTCGGTCCGAGCGACGTTCGCCCTGGGGCTCGTCATCGCGATAGTCGGCTGGTTCCTGTCAGGAACGAGCTCCGCAACGAGCGCACGCCGCCTGTTCGGCGGCGCGCTGAGCGGCGCCGGCGGCCGAGCGTCAGGCACGGCGATCGCGCCCATCGGCGCCTGGTTCGCCCGGACCAAGCTGTTCTGGCGCGTCCTGATCTGCGGTGTGGCGGCCGTCGTACTTCTGACGACGAGCCCGGTCACCGGGTCGGTCATCCTGTGGACCGCCATCATCGCCGTCCTTGCTCTCGTTGCCGTGGAGCTCCTCGCGGCAGCAGGGGCCTCCGCCGGCGAGAGCCTCCCGGGCGCCGGCGAAGTCGCGGAGGACGCCGAGCCTGCTGCACCCGGCCCGAGCTGATCCTCCGCACCGACGAAAGGAAGGGGCGGCCCCGGCGGGTTGCCGTGCCCCACCCCTTGCTTGTGGCAGGTTGGTGCTGCCTCACCCGACGGCGTCCGCCGGGACGGGCTCGGCCGCTGCATCGTCGTCCTTGCGGTCGCGTACGACCCGCAGGAACGCGTAGAGGGGCACTCCGATCAGGACGAGAAGCAGGCCCTGGTAGACGGCCGCATATCCGGCAGCTGCCGTGATCCACAATGAGAAGAGTGCACTTGTGACGCTGATGGCCAGGTCACGTACGAGCGCAGCGCCCTGGACGCGGCGACGCCGGGAGACGAGGTACGTCAGCTGTGCGCAGGCCGAGAAGAAGTACGGAATGGCCACCGTCACCACGGACAGTCCCACCAGTGACGTGAACACCTGAAGTCCCAGCGTCCCGCCGGAGTAGCTCCACGCCATGAGAACGGAAGCCAGGGCGGTCGAGAGCACGATGCCGAACCAGGGCACTTCGCCTCGGGTCGTTCGAGCGAAGGTACGCGGGAAGAGGCCGGCCCTGGCCGCGGCGTACGGCATCTCGGCTGTGACCATCGTCCAACCGTTGAGAGCTCCGATCCCGGAGATGACGGCGACGAGGGCAACGGACTTTCCGACCCACTCCGCGCTTCCGAACATCGCTTGGAACGCGGCGACGAAAGGCGCGCCGTCGGTTGCCAGTTCTGCTGAGGGCACCAGGCCCATCACGGCTGCTGTGACCGCGACGTAGAGCAGACCGCTGGCCGCAGTGCCGATGACCGAAGCGCGCCCGACGTTGCGGCGAGGGTTCTTCACCTTGCCCGCCACGATCGCGGCGGTCTCAACACCGATGAACGAGAACAGCGCAACACCCGCAGCGATGGAGACAGCGTCGAAGAGCGAGCCGCCGGAGGCGTTGAACGCCGGGAAGTTCGATCCCTTGATGAAGAACCAGCCGACCGTCCCCACCAGCAGCAACGGCAGGAACTTCAGCACGACAGTGACGTTCTGGAACCATGCCATCTGACGTACGCCGGCGAGGTTGATGAACGCGGGGATCCATAGGCCACTGAATGCGATCAGCACGTTCATCCCCATGCTGGGATCGGTGATGCCGAACAACGCCTCGACGTAGAGGACCCACGAGGCGACGATGGCCGCGTTGCCCGCCCAGCACGTGATCCAGTAGCACCACGCCGTGAGATAGCCGGCGAAGTCGCCGAGCTCGTGGCGGGCGTACGCGTACAAACCACCGTCGGACGTGGGGATGCGCCGTGTGAGCTGCCCGAACATCAGCCCCAGCAGCACGGCGCACACGCCGATGACGGCAAGCGCTAGGATCGAGACGGTGCCGGCACCGGCCATCACCGCTGGCATCGTGAAGACGCCGGTGCCGATGATGCTGCCGACGACCAGCGACGTCGACGATCCGAGTCCCAGCTTGGCGGTCGACTCGCCGGAGGCAAGCGCAGCTCCGGGGGCATGCCCGGTCGATGTCGTGACGGTCATGACGACCTGCGCAGGAACGTGCTGGATCGGGGGCGGTAGGGCATGGTGGGCCTCCAGAGGTCCGGGATCGACAAGTCCAACTTCCATTACTCGACCCGCGCTCCCCAGGGCCATTGGTCCCGATCGACGGATGGGCCCCCGCACACAGAGGGCCGTCCGGGACTCCTCCAAGAGGAGGTCGTCTGCCGCTTCGAAGTTGTAGGGTGTGCGGCTAGAACGCCAGCGCCATGCAACCGATTGGGGCCAACGAATCGATGTCCAAGAAGTCCAAGCGGAGCAAGAAGGGCCACAGATCCGAGCGCGACTCGTCGCTGGATCGAGTCGCGTCCCAACCGACGATGGACGATGCAGATGGCACGGCCGATCATGCGCGCCCGAAGATGAAGAGGAAGGCGTACGAGAAGGAGATGCGTCGCCTGCAGGGCGAGCTCGTGGCCATGCAGGAGTGGGTCAAGGCCACCGGCGCCAAGGTCTGCGTCGTGTTCGAGGGCCTGGACTCGGCCGGCAAGGGAGGCACGATCCGACGGATCACCGAGCGGACCAGCCCACGTGTGTTCAAGCACATCGCGCTTCCCACGCCGACCGAGCGCGAGAAGTCGCAGATGTACATCCAGCGATACGTCGCCAACTTCCCTGCTGCCGGTGAGGTCGCCATCTTCGACCGCAGCTGGTACAACCGTGCCGGCGTGGAGCCGGTGATGGGCTACTGCACTACGGAGCAGACGGAGAAGTTCCTGGAACAGGTTCCGGCCGTCGAGAAGGCGATGGTCGACAACAACATCATCCTGATCAAGTACTGGCTCAACGTGAGCGTCGACGAACAGACCCGACGATTGGAGAACCGTATCGACGATCCGCGCAAGATCTGGAAGCTGTCGCCGACCGACCTGAAGTCCTACAGCCGGCACTTCCAGTACTGCCGTGCCCGCGATGCGATGCTGGCATCGACCGACACGGCCTGGGCGCCCTGGTTCGTCGTGGACAACGACGACAAGAAGCGAGGGCGGCTCAACATCATCTCCCACCTGCTGAGCCGGATCCCCTACGAGCCGATGCGACCGAGCGACGTCGCGATGCCGAAACGGCCCAGACCGAATGGCTACGTCGCCCCCGCTCTCCCGATCCGCTGGATCCCGACCCCGTTCTAGCCCTGTGACCACGGCAGGGCCGGACGGCAGGCGAACAAAGGAACTCCCATGACCGACAGTGCGGTAGCGAACGGCCCGAACGAAGCCCCGACAGCTGCCGGGGGTACGGCAGCCCCGCGGTGGTTTGCCCTCTCGGCCGACGAGGTCATCCAGCGACTCCAGGTCGACCCAGACCAGGGGATTTCCGCAGCGAAGGCCGCCGAACTCCTGGCGAAGGGCGGGCCCAACGCGCTGCCCGCCGAGAAGGCACCCCCCGCCTGGAGCAGGTTCCTGGCCCAGTACAGGTCCTATATGCAGATCATCCTCGTGGCTGCCGCGGTCGCCTCGATCCTGATCGGTGAGTTCGCGACCGGCGCCGCGGTGCTGCTGATCACAGCCCTCAACGCACTGGGCGGACTACGCCAGCAGGGCAAGGCGGAGAGCGCCATGAACGCCCTGCAGTCGATGCTCAAGACCAGCGCTCGGGTCCGACGCGACGGTACCGAGATCAAGGTCGACGCGGACCAGGTGGTGGTCGGTGATGTCGTGCTGCTGACTGCTGGAGATGACGTGTGCGCTGACGGGCGTCTCATCGACGCCACGTCCCTGCAGATCGACGAGTCCGCGCTGACAGGGGAGAGCGTCCCCGCGTCGAAGAGTGTCGACACCATCACCGACGAGAACCCGGTGCTCGGTGACCAGCTGAACATGGCGTTCATGAACACCCCGGTGACGCACGGCAGTGCCGTCATGATCGTGACCGGCACGGGGGCCGACACCGCTGTGGGCCAGATCTCGGGGATGCTGAAGTCCGCCCCGACCCTCAAGACGCCGATGACCAAACAGCTGGACACCCTGACGCTCTGGATCGCCGCGGCAGCAGGGTTGACGATCGTGATCATGTTCGCCCTGGGCTTGTCCCGCGGCGACTCGGCGCAGACGATCTTCATCACTGCGATCGCCCTGGCACTCGCAGCCGTCCCGATGGCCATGCCGACCGTCCTGCAGGTCATCCTCTCCAGCGGATCACGAGACCTGGCCGCGCACGGAGCGGTCGTCAAGAGCCTCGACTCGGTGGAGACCCTCGGCTCGACGTCGGCGATCAACTCCGACAAGACCGGAACCCTGACGATGAACCAGGTCACCGTCGTCGAGGTGATCGACCCTTCCGACCGCTACGCGATCACCGGCACGGGCTACGGGCTCGATGGGGAGGTACACCACACGGCGGGAAACTCGAACACGATCGAGGCTGCGATCCTGCCTTTCGTCATCACCAACGACGCCAAGCTTGTCGACGGCAAGGTCGTGGGAGACCCCACCGAGGGTGCGCTGCTCGTTCTCGGTCACAAGGTGAAGCTCGACATCCAAGAGACGCAGGATTCCTACCCTCGACTGGCAACGCTGCCGTTCGATCCGACGTACAAGCTCATGGCGACGTTCTGTCAGGCGAAGGACGCGGCTGGCAGCCCCATCGTCCGCATCTTCGTCAAGGGTGCGGCGCCGGCCGTGATCGGTCGGTCGTCGTCAGCTTTGGCCAAGGGTGAGTCTGTCCCCTGGGGCGAACCGCAGAACCAGCGCGCACAGTCGGAGATGGACCGTCTGGGCAGCAAGGGCCTGCGCATCATGGCAGCGGCGACGAAAGACCTCGACCCGAGCGAGTTCGACCCCGACGGCGATCTGCTCCAGCTCGTCCATGACCTGCAGCTGACGGCCATCGTGGGAATGATCGATCCCCCGCGGCAGGAGTCCCTCGCGGCCGTCCGGTCCGCGCAGGCTGCCAACATCCGGGTGCGGATGGTCACGGGCGACGACGTGGTCACCGGCGCTGCCGTGGCCAAGCAGCTCGGCATCCCGGGCGAAGCGATCCTCGGCACCGAGCTCGCGGCGATGTCCGAGAGCGAACGACTCGAGCGCATCGACAACATCGGAGTCGTCGGACGAGTCGCCCCGGAGCACAAGGTGCTCATGGTCGAGACCCTGCGCAAGAGAGGCGACGTCGTGGCGATGACCGGGGACGGCGTCAACGACGCGCCCGCCATCAAGGCCGCCGATATCGGGATCGCCATGGGAACCGGCACCCAGGTCGCCAAGAACGCCGGCCGGATGATCCTCACCGACGACAACTTCGCCACGATCGTGCGCGCAGTCTCTGAAGGTCGCAAGCTTTACGACAACATGCTGAAGTACATCCGCTTCATGCTGGTGGCTCTGGTCACCTATGTCGTGACGTTTCTGCTTGCCAGCCTGCTCAACATCGCCGGTGGACAGCCGTTCTCTGCCGTGCAGATCCTGTGGATCAACTTCGTGATCACCGCCCCCGTCGGCATCGCGCTCGGTCTGGACAAGGAGACCCCGGGCCTGATGACGCGCCAACCTCGGCCTCGTGAGTCGTCCATCATGAGCCCGGCGGTCATCGTGACCGTCGGGCTGGCCGGACTGTTCATGGCAGTCGCCATCGACCTGATCATCGTGCTCGGCAAGCATGAGTACGGCAGCACCGAGATCGGCAGCTCCATGGGCTTGGTCGCTTTCTCGCTCATGCTCGTTGTCGCAGCGTTCGAGAGCCGCGACGAGACAGCGTCCACTTTCCGACTCGAGACCTTCGACAACCGGACCGTCAACCTGACGGCCGTGGTGGAGGTCGTCCTGGCCGTGCTCATCGCGAGGGGAGCCTTCCTGCCTTCGCTGCTCGGGACTTCGCAGCTCACCGGCGCGCAGTGGTTGATAGCCGCAGCTGCAGCCGTGGTGCTTTTCCTCGGATGGGAGCTGGGGAAAGCGATGGCCCGCCGGCGAGCAAGCCGCACCCCCGCCACCCCCTGACGGCCGTGAGCCAGCGGATGTTCGTCGCCGTGGTGCCACCGCCGCCGCTGCGCGAGCATCTGGCGCAGTTCCTCGAGCCCCGCGAGGGCATGCCATGGATCACGCCCGAGCAGTGGCACCTGACGCTTGCGTTCCTCGGGTCCGTGCCCGACGCGGCGCTGGACGACCTCGTCGGCCGGTTGGGCGATGCGACCCGGCGGCGGCGACAGTTCGAGCTGTCGTTGCGTGGGGCGGGAGCCTTCCCGGACCCGAGCCGGGCCAAGGTGCTCTGGCTCGCAGCGGCGGGCGCCAGCGAGGACCTGGACGAGCTCGTCCAGCTGGCGCTGAACGCACGCTCGGCCGCAAACGCGGCCGGGGCGACGCCCGACGGCAAGGCATTTCGCGCCCACCTGACGCTCGCCAGGCTGAAACGGCCCATCGAGGCGACGAAATGGCTGCGCATCCTCGACACCTACGAGGGACCGCACTGGGTTGTCAATGAGGTCGAGCTGATCGCGTCGTACCTGCACGAGGGTCCCAAACGACGCCCCCGATACGAGACCGTCGAGACGTTCCCCCTGCACGCCCGCGTCGAACTGGGGTGAAACGGATCCTTCCCGATGATGTTGTCAGCACCCGGGCACCAGAGCACAATGAGCGCGGCGAGATCAACCGAGCTCTTCGGACGCAAGGTCCGTACCGTGCCCGGGTGCTCGATCCGTACGTTTGCCGGGGGCAGGGAAGCTCGAGAGAGGTGTCGGATGAGCAGCCAGCCAGATGAGAGTTCCTCGGAGTCCGGGCAGCAGGATGCCATCCACCGGGCATCCGTTGCGTTGCGCTCCATGGGGCAGCCGAACTCGGTCACCGGCGAGTTCGACTTCTGGGATGACAGGTACGAAGGGCGGCGCCTGTTCTCGGAACTGCTGGGCACCTTCTTGTTGGTCCTGGTCGCCGTCGGCGGCGGCATGGTCAGCGCCCGGTTCGGCGGCGATGCGGTCCCTTACACGGCGAAGGTGGTGGCCCCGGCGCTGATGGTGGCGGCCATCATCTTGTTCATGGGCACGGTCTCCGGTGCCCACCTGAATCCGGCGGTGAGCGTGGCATTCGCGGCGCGGGGTGACTTTCCGTGGAAGCGGGTTCCGGCCTATGTCGTGGCCCAGCTCCTCGGCGCGATCCTGGCGTCGCTTGTGCTCTGGGCCTTCCTGGGCAAGCAGGGCAGCGCGGGGCTCACCCTTCCTGGCAGCGGGATCTCGACGGTCTCCGCGATGCTGTGGGAGATGGTGCTGACCGCCGGGCTGGTGAGCGTGATTCTGGGTACGGCCTCAGGCGCGCAGCAGATCGGGCCGCTGGCGGCTATCGGCGTGGGCAGCTACATCGCACTGGCCGGGCTATGGGGCTCGCCGGTCAGTGGGGCGTCGATGAACCCAGCCCGGTCGCTCGGCCCGGCGCTGGTCCTTGGCGACTGGACAGCGTGGTGGGCGTACCTGGTCGGCCCGGTGGCTGGTGGCCTGATCGCAGTGGGGTTTGCCTACGTGCTGCGGGGTCGGGGCGGGGGCCGCAGCGGGGTGGCCGCCGCACAGGGCACCATGGGGGTCGAGTGGAGTGTCGGCTCCCAGCCGCGACCCGCACAGGACAAGTGATGATCGGGGCGATGGGCAATGCCATGACGGCTCAGACCAGTTCTCCGCGCTTCCTGCTCAGGTAGGCGCGCTCGGCGGAGTTCTGGGTGGTGGTGATGGCGGCGTCGTAGGCGTGCTTTGCCTCGGTGCTCTGGCCGAGCCTTCGGAGCAGGTCGGCACGGGTTGCGTGCCATGCGTGGTAGCCGGTGAGCGGCAGCCGGTCGACCAAGGTGAGGGCGACCTTCGGGCCGTCGAGCTCCGCGACCGCGACTGCTCGGTTGAGCGCGACGATCGGCGAGGGGTCGAGCCGGGTGAGCTGGTCGTACAGCGCGACCACCTGCGACCAGTCCGTGTCTGACGCCGTGGGGGCATCTGTGTGGACGGCATTGATCGCGGCCAGCAGCTGGTAGCGCCCAGGTCGGTTGATCGCCAGACATTCGCGGACCAGGTCGTGACCTTCGGCGATCAGCGCACGGTCCCAGCCGGTACGGTCCTGCTCACCGAGCGGGACCAGGTGCCCGTTCCGCACGCGGGTCTGGCTCCGCGCCTCGACAAGTACCATCAGCCCGAGCAGACCGGCCACTTCCGGCTCCTCGGGGAGCAGCTGGTGCAGGTTCCGCGTCAGCCGGATGGCCTCGCCGGTGAGCTCGGTGCGTACCGGGTCGCCGTCTCCGGTGGCGAGGTAGCCCTCGTTGAAGACAAGGAACAGCACCGCCATCACGCCGCCGAGTCGCTCGGGGAGGTCGGCGGCCTCGGGCACTCGGTAGGGCACCTTCGCCGCCGCGATCTTCTTCTTCGCCCGGGTGATCCGCTGCGCCATCGCGGTCTCGGGCACCAGAAACGCTTGGGCGATCTCGGCCACGGTCAACCCACCAAGAAGGCGGAGCGTCAGCGCGATCCGCGCCTCCGGCGCGAGCGCCGGATGGCAGCAGGTGAACAGCAGCCGCAACCGGTCGTCCTCGACTGGCCCGGTGAGCTCGTGAGGCGTGTCGTCGTGGACCATCTGTGCCGCCTGGTGCTTGGCGTCGCGCTGCTTCTCCCGGCGGATCCGGTCGATCGCGCGGTTGCTCGCAGTGGTAGTGAGCCAACCGCCTGGGTTGGGAGGCACGCCTGACTCCGGCCACTTCTCCAACGCGGCCAGCAGCGCCTCACCCGCCGCCTCCTCCGCGATGTCGATGTCACCGAAGCGGCGGACGAGCGAGGCGATCAGACGGCCGTGCTCCTCGCGGAAGACCCGCTCGACCGCCCCCGTTTCACTCTGCATCGATCAGCCGTGGGCCGGGACGGCTCAGGCGAGGCCGTCGAACGGACGGACCTCGACCTTGCCCCGGCACGCCTTGGACCCCTCGGCCGCGAGTCTGAGCGCCACGTCGAGGTCGGGAGCATCGATCACCCAGAAGCCCCCGATGACCTCCTTGGTCTCGAGGTAGGGGCCGTCGGTAAGCACCGGTGCCTCCCCCCGACCGTCGACGACGGTCGCTGTCGACGCCGCGGAAAGCCCACCCGCGAACACCCAGTAGCCATCGGCCCGAAGCTTGTCATTGAAGGCGCCGGTCGCGGCGAACGCCTCATCCATCTCCTCCTTAGAACCGTAGTTGCCGAACTCGTCCCTCTCGACGGATCCGTGCACGCTCAGCAGGTAGTGCGACATCGCGATTCTCCTCAGTTCCGGGCGGTCCCGACGACCGCCTTCTACCGCCACTACGAACGGCTTCCCGCCGATACGACAACCTGCCACAGGAATCGTCCGATGGGGCGCGCTCCTGGCCAAGCCCTGAGACACGGCGGCCCATCGGCGACGGCAGGCGGCAGGCGGCAGCCGTGTCACCGACGGTCTTGTCAGCCGCAGAAGGACAGGTGCAGTATTCGACTCACCGGGCGTCATTCGTTGCGAGCCGGTTGTGCGGGCCCACGAGGCGTTGCGTCACGGAGGAGTCCTCACCCGTCATCTGCAGAGGAGAGTCGCCGTGAGCAGCGCCCAGGCGAGCAGCGAGGGACAAGCGACGGCCACCGAGGCTGCCGTGGTCGACATGAAGCTCGAGGTCCTCGTCATCCCCGTCTCGAACGTCGACCGCGCGAGGGAGTTCTACTCACGCCTTGGCTGGAGGCTCGACGCTGACGTCGCCACCGGCGACGGCTTCCGCCTGATCCAGTTCACCCCGCCTGGCTCCGGGTGCTCCGTGCAGTTCGGCACGAACCTCACGTCGGCCGCACCGGGGTCGCTCCAGTCCACCTACTTGATTGTCACCGACATCGCCACGGTGCGGGACAGCCTGGCCGAGACCGGCGTCGAGATCACTGAAGTCTTCCACTGTGACACCGGCTTCGCGTGCCGGTTCGGTGGGGCTGCCGCACCTGGACGCGTCGGAGGGCGAGGGCCCGACAACGGCAGCTACAGCTCCTTCGCCTCGTTCAGCGACCCAGACGGGAACAACTGGCTGTTCCAGGAGGTGACGACCCGGCTTCCTGGGCGAATCGACCCAGCGGCGACAACGTTCGCATCCGCGGCTGACCTCTCCATGGCGTTACGCCGTGCTGCCGCAGCTCACGGGGAGCACGAGGCGCGGACAGGGCAGGCGGACCCCGACTGGCCAAGCTGGTACGCCGACTACATGGTCCGGGAGCAAGCTGGAGAGGAGCTGCCGACATGACTGTCGAGTACGACGTGATCGTGATGGGCGGCGGCTCGCCGGGTGAGCACTGCGCGGGTGCCCTGGCCGACGGCGGTCTGCGGGTCGCCGTAGTTGAGCGGGAGCTGGTCGGCGGAGAGTGCTCCTACTGGGCCTGCATCCCGTCGAAGACCCTGCTGCGACCAGGCGAGGCGGTCCACGCCGCACGCGAGGCCGCGGCCACTGCGAAGGTCGACGTCGAGGCAGCCCTCGCGTGGCGGGACTTCATGGTCTCCAACTGGTCCGACACCGGCCAGGAGAGCTGGCTGAAGAGCAACGGGATCGACCTCCTGCGAGGCAACGGCCAGCTCGCCGGGGTCGGGGTCGTCGAAGTCGACGGGGTGCCCCACACGGCAACACATGTCGTCGTCGCGACCGGCGCTGAACCGGTGACGCCGCCGATCCCTGGACTGCGCGAGCTTTCGGGCGTTTGGGGAAGCCGCGAGGCCACGAGCATGAAGGCGATCCCGCGCCACCTGATCATCCTGGGCGGCGGGCCGGTGGGAGTCGAGATCGCGCAGATCGTTCGCCGTCTCGGCGGGGACGTGACGGTCGTCGAGGCTGCGGAGCACTTGCTCGCGCGCGAGCCCGCCCCCCTTGGTATTGCTCTCGGGGAGGTGCTGCGCCGCGACGGCATCGAGGTGCTCATCAGAGCGCCTGTCACATCGGTACGGAGGGACGGGGCGGACTACGTCCTGGCACTCGGCACCGGCGGCGAGGTGCGCGGTGACCGGCTGCTGGTAGCGACGGGGCGCCGCCCCCGAGTGGAGGGGATCGGACTGGATACCGTTGGTGTCGATGCCGACGGCCATGGGATACCTGTGGATGCTCGGCTGCGGGTCGCTGAGCGAACCTGGGCGATCGGCGATGTCACCGGCATCTGGCCGCTGACCCACGTAGGCAAATACCAGGGCGAGGTGGTCGCCTCGAACATCCTGGGCGAGCCGCGCGACGCTGACTACCGGGCCGTGCCACGCGCCACCTACACCGACCCACAGGCCGCAGCTGTGGGTGACACCGAGGCCCCCTACAGTGCAACCGTTCCGTTGTCCGAGCTGGCCAAGACGGAGACGTACACCCGCCGTTATGCCGAGTCCAACGGCTTCTTGACCCTCCTCAGCGACGGCGAGCTTCTGACCGGTGCGTACGCGCTGGGCCCCGAGGCCGGCGAATGGCTGCAACAGGCGACCCTGGCCATCCGCGCCCGCGTGCCTCTCGACGTCCTGCGCGACACCATCCAGCCGTTCCCGACCTTCTCCGAGATCTACGTCGCAGCACTTAAGGCCCTCAGCGGCACGATCGCCGCGGCGACGTGATGAGGCCAAGCGGCCTTCCACAGCCACCAGATGGGATTGTGCTAGCCCACTTCATCGTCTCGCGCGATGTCGAGCGCTCGCGGCGCTTCTATACCGAGGTGCTCGGCGGCAGGGTGGTCTTCTCCGGAGAGGTGACATATGTTGCGCTGGCCAATAGCTGGATCATCATCAATGTTGGCGGCGGCCCTACTGACGACAAGCCGACGGTCACCCTAGAGACACCAAGTGATACCGACCGAGTCAGCAGCTTCCTCAATATCCGGGTCAAAGACATTGAAGCCGTGTACGCCGAATGGAGCGCCCGAGGCGCTCAATTCCTGACACCACCGAAACAGCACCAGTACGAGATTCGCTGCTACATCCGCGATCCGGACGGACATCTGATCGAAGTTGGGCAAACCACAGACCCACAGGGCGACTGGTCGCCCGCTCGCTGGCCATCGAGTGTGCCCGAGCCGGGCTAGGCCGTCGCGTTACGGGCGTTGATCGAGCTCGTCGCGTTGTGAAAGCGTTGATCGAGCTCGTCGCGTTGTGAAAGATGGTGGCGAGGCCGTCGGGGAGCGGTCGCATGGCTGCCGCCGCTGTGAGACCGAACGCGTCGTCGGCTTGCTCGCTAGTGTTGACCCGCCGCTTCAGTGGCGA
>JANWJC010000201.1 GCA_025449595.1 Acidobacteriota bacterium
CAAGGAGGACCAGGGCCAGAACACCTGCATCTTCTCCACCGAGTTCTCGTTGCGCGCCATGGCAGACATCCAGCAGTGGTTCGTCGACCACGCCGTACGCAACTTCTATTCCGTGTCGATCTCCGGCTACCACATCGCAGAGGCGGGGGCGAACCCCATCAGCCAGCTCGCGTTCACGCTGGCGAACGGCTTCACCTACGTCGAGGCATACCTCGCCCGGGGGATGTCGATCGACGACTTCGCGCCGAACCTGTCGTTCTTCTTCTCCAACGGCATGGACGCGGAGTACACGGTGCTGGGTCGGGTCGCCCGCCGGATCTGGGCGGTGGCCATGAGGGACAGGTACGGTGCCGGCACGCGGGCCCAGCAGCTGAAGTACCACGTTCAGACCTCTGGTCGCTCGCTGCACGCGCAGGAGATGGACTTCAACGACATCCGGACCACGCTGCAGGCGCTGTGCGCCATCTACGACAACGCAAATTCATTGCACACCAACGCATATGACGAAGCGGTGACAACACCCTCGCCGCACTCGGTACGCCGGGCGTTGGCCATCCAGATGATCATCGACAAGGAGTGGGGAACCGCCGCGAACGAGAACCCGCTGCAGGGCTCGTACCTCGTCGATGACCTCACCGACCTCGTCGAGGAGGCCGTGCTCACCGAGTTCGACCGGATCTCGGACCGTGGTGGCGTGCTCGGCGCCATGGAGACCGGTTATCAGCGGGGCCGGATCCAGGACGAGTCGATGAGCTACGAGCGCCGTAAGAACGACGGCTCGCTGCCCCTCGTCGGCGTGAACACGTTCCTGGACCCCGACAGTGCCGCGGCGCCCCCGCGGGTGGAGCTCATGAGGGGCAGCGAGCAGGAGAAGCAGTCCCAGCTCGACCGGCTCGAGGACTTCGAGAGCCGGCACCGGGACGCGGCGACACCAGCGCTGGAGGCACTGCGAACCGCGGCGTCCTCCGGCGGCAACGTCTTCGCCGAGCTGATGGCGGCGGTCCGGGTGTGCTCCCTGGGGCAGATCACGCAGGCGTTCTTCGAGGTCGGCGGGCAGTACCGAAGGAACGTGTGACCGGTGGCCCGCGATACTGGCTCCGTGAAGTCGCCCCTGCCATTCGACCCGATCGACGCGGCCCGGCAGACCTGGGCCGCCCGGGGCTGGGACGAGGCCGCGAGCGGCATGGCCTTGGTGACCTCGCTGATGCGGGCGCACCAGATCGTGCTGGCCCGCGTCGAGGAGGTGCTGCGTCCGCTCGAGCTCACGTTCTCCCGCTACGAGCTGCTGATGCTGCTGGACTTCAGTCAGACCGGGTCGCTGCCGCTGTCGAAGGTCGGGACCCGGTTGCAGGTGCACCCGGCCAGCGTCACCAACGCCGTGGACCGGCTCGAGCAGCAAGGCCTGGTGCGGCGCGTACCTCATCCCACCGACCGGCGGGCGACGCTCGCTGAGCTGACCGATGCCGGCCGGACGCTGGCCGCTGAGGCGACGAAGGCGTTGAACGACAAGGTGTTCACGGCCCCCGGGCTGCCGACGGCGAAGGGTGACCAGCTGGTCCGGCTGTTGCGGGACCTGCGCCACGACGCCGGCGACTTCTGAGCTGTCAGTTCGGTGCTCGCCGCGGCTGGCATGCTGTCCCCATGACTGCTGACTCGTCGATCAGTACCGATGTCCTGGACCGGATCGCGGGGCTGGGCCCGGAGATCATCGGGCTCTCCCACGCCATCCATGACGATCCCGAGCTCGCCTACCAGGAGGTCCGGTCGGCTGCTCGGTGTGCCGACCTGCTCGAGGCCGGTGGGTTCACCGTCGAGCGGGGCGCGTACGGACTGGCGACCGCGTTCGCGGCCCGGGCAGGTGACAACGGCCCGCACCTGGTGGTGTGCGCGGAGTACGACGCGCTGCCGGTCGTCGGACATGCCTGCGGCCACAACATCATCGCGGCCGCGGCGATCGGGACCGGGCTGGCGCTGCAGCCGCTGCTGGACCGGGCCGGGCTGCGCCTGACCGTGCTCGGGACCCCCGCGGAGGAGGTCGGTGGCGGGAAGGTCGACCTGATCCTGGCCGGCGCCTTCGAGGGTGTCGATGCGGCGCTCATGATCCACCCGACCCCGTACGACGACTACGACAGCGCGGGCCTGGCGATCGAGGAGTGGAGCGTCGTCGTGCACGGCAAGGCCTCGCACGCGAGCTCGGCGCCGGAGCTGGGTCGCAACGCGCTGGACGGGCTGGTGGCCGGGTATTCGGCGATCGCCATGCTGCGCCAGCACCTGCGGCCCTGGCAGCAGGTGCACGGGATCATCACCCACGGCGGGGACGCCGCCAACATCGTCCCCGAGCGGGCCGCTGCCACGTACTACCTGCGGGCCATCGACATGGCGGACCTGGACGACCTGCGCGATCGGGTGCGCGCCGCCCTGGAAGGCGGTGCCGTCGCGACCGGGACCAGTGTCGAGATCGAACGGGTCGGGCACCTTTACGAGCCGATACGTACCAACCCTGGTCTGGCTGCTGCGTTCACGCGCGCCTGCGATGTGATCGGCCGGGCGTTCACAGCCGACCCCGCCGGACCCTCCCCGGGCGGGTCCACCGACTTCGGGAACGTGAGCCAGCTGGTGCCCGGGCTGCACGCGAGCATGGCCGTCAACTCCTTCCCGGCTGTCAACCACCAGCACGAGTTCGCCGCGCACTGCGTCAGCCCGCAGGGCGACGCGACGCTGCTCGACGCCGTGCGGGCGATGTCGCTGACGGCGCTGAGCCTGGCAGCCGACCCGGGCCTGCTGACCCGGGAGTGAGCACGGGTTGGACAGTCACCGGCTCAGGTGAGCGTGGCGGTGGCGTTCTCGGTGGTGCGTACCCGGTCGGGGTCCTGGTCGACGGCGATGACGACGGAGCCGGCGACGGCCAGGGGGACGGCCAGCAGGGCCAGCACTCCCGACAGGTCGGTGGCCGGGCGGGTGGTCAGCAGGCGCCCGCGCGGGCCCAGTCCGATCTGTTCGGCGAGGTGCGCTGCCGTCGCCATCACGTCGCCGCCTGAGAGGCTGCTGTCCCCCACGCGCAGCGCCGGGTCGTCAGCGCGGGGTTCGTCATACGGCACGAACACGTCGCCGTAGGCCCGTACCTCGACCGCGGCGTCCAGCACGCCCTTGGGCAGTGGCGCGTCCGAGGGCAGCCCGAACGGGTGGGTGCTGACCCGCAGCAGCTCCGGGATCGCGTCGGCCACACCCAGGTTCGGCTCGGTGGCCACGCACACCTCGACGTGGTGCAGGTCGAGGGGGCCGATCGAGGCCAGCGCTCCGGTGGCCCAGCACGCCGCGAGCCAGACCGAGGTCTGCCAGTGCGTGTCCAGCAGCAGCGCCACGACGTCCCCGGGCTGTACATCGAACCCGTCGCGCAGCAGCCCGGCGGCCTTGGCCGCCGCGTTCTCCAGCGACCGTGCCGACAGCTCGGTGCGCCCCTCCGGGCCGACGTACGTCACAAGCGGGGTCGCCGGGTCGCTGTGCACGGCGGCGAGAAGGGCGGCGTACGGGGTCGGGGCGGGCACGGGGCGACCCTACGATGTGCCCATGGTCGAAGCCGTGCTGCTCGTCGGTGGTAAGGGTTCCCGGCTGCGTCCGCTGACCGTGACGACGCCCAAGCCGATGCTTCCGGTCGCCGGCGTGCCGTGCACCGAGCACCAGATCGCTCGCGCCCGAGAGGCCGGCGTGACCCGGGTGGTGCTGGGCACGTCGTACAAGGCCGAGGTGTTCAGCGAGTACTTCGGTGACGGCAGCCGGTTCGGGGTCGAGCTCGTGTACGCCCCCGAGGACGTGCCGCTGGGCACCGGCGGGGCGATCCGGCACGTGGCCGAGCACCTGCAGTCCGGGCCCGACGACCCGGTGCTCGTGCTCAACGGCGACATCCTCTCCGGCCATGACATCGCTGGTCAGCTCAAGCAGTGGTACGCGGACGGCGCCGACGTCTCGTTGTACCTGACCCGGGTCGAGGACCCCAGGGCGTACGGCCTGGTGCCGACCGCACCTGATGGTCGGGTGCTGGAGTTCCTGGAGAAGCCGGAGTCGCTGGAGCAGTGCACGACCGACCAGATCAACGCCGGCTGCTATGTCTTCCGCCGCTCGATCATCGACGAGATCCCCGCCGGCCGACCGGTCTCGGTGGAGCGGGAGACGTTCCCCGAGCTGCTGGCGCGAGGTGCCCGCCTCACCGGTTTCGTGGACCCGGGGTACTGGCTCGACCTCGGGACGCCGCTCGCGTTCGTCAAGGGATCCAGCGACCTGGTGCTGGGGCACGCGCCGTCGCCGGCGTTGCCCGGACGTGTCGGAGAGGCGCTGGTGGTGCCCGGGGCGGAGGTGGCGTGGGACGCGCACCTGTCCGGTGGCACGTTCGTCGGTGCCGGCGCGACGGTGGGGTCCGGCGCGATCGTCGTCGGCTCGGCACTGTTCGACGGTGCCGTCATCGCGGCCGGCGCCGTCGTGCGCGGCAGCGTGATCGGGCGCGGCGCGATCATCGGGTCCGGCGCGGTGCTCGACGGCGTCGTCGTCGGTGACCGGGCCGTCGTCGGCCCGGGCAACGAGCTCACCCGCGGCGCCCGGGTGTGGCCCGGGGTCGCCCTCGGAGACACCGCGGTGCGGTTCTCCTCGGACCGCTGACCGCCGCCAGGGTTCACCGGTGTTAGTTCGTTCCACCGAGGTTCACCGGTGTTTGGTCGCGTTTTCGCCCTTCCGTACGGCGTGTCGTCGAACAGACGCCGGTGAACCTTCGTGTCGTCGACCAGACGCCGGTGAACCTTCCGGGCGGCGATCAGGCGCCGGTGAACCGACGTGGCCGGCGTGAGCGGGTCCGTCGTCCGCGAATGGGCGCCCGGGCGGGCCGTCGACGTGACCGGCACGCTCGGTCCGCTGCGACGGGGGCGCTTCGACCCGACGTACCAGCTGACCGTCGACGGCTCGTTGTGGCGCACCATGCGTACGCCGACAGGTCCTGCCACGCAACGGATCTCGGTGCGTGCCGGTGAGGGTGTCGTGGTGGGGGAGTCCTGGGGGTCGGGGGCGCACTGGGCCGCCGACCGGCTGCCCGCCTCGCTCGGAGCCGACGACGACGTGTCGGGGTTCGACGCGTCACTGCACCCGCTGGTCGCCCGCCAGTGGCACCAGCACTCGGGGTTGCGTACGCCCGCCGTCGGGCTGGTGCTGGAGATGCTCGTCGCCGCGGTGCTGGAGCAGCGGGTCACCGGGAACGAGGCGCGACGGTCGTGGCGATGGCTGCTCAACCGCTACGGGGACAGTGCCCCGGGCCCGGCGCCCGAGGGCATGCGGGTGTTCCCCGCCGTCGAGGTCTGCCGGGCGATCCCGTCGTGGGAGTGGCACCGGGCCGGCGTCGAGCAGACGCGATCGGCGACGGTGATGCGGCTGCTGCGGGTCGCGCCGCGGCTGGAGGAGTGCGTCACGATGACCGGCGCAGCGGCGCGCGCCCGGATGCAGCTGGTGCCCGGGGTCGGGATCTGGACTGCGGCGGAGGCGGCGCAGCGGGCGCTCGGGGACGCCGATGCGGTGTCGTACGGCGACTTCCACGTCGCGAACGACGTCGTGTACGCCCTCACCGGCGAGGTCGACGGCACCGACGAGCGGCTGGCCGAGCTGCTCGAACCCTGGGCCGACCATCGCGGCCGGGTGGTACGACTCGTGGAGCTCAGCGGCACCCGGCGCCCCGCCCGCGGCCCGCGCTACGCCCCGATCGACTTCCGCCAGAGCTGAGCCGCGCGCCAGCCTGGCGAGCGCTGGCAGTGACGAAATGACGACCATGGCGGTTAAGTGGCTCGTATTACTTGAGGCGGGCTAAGTAAGAAGAGCCACCAAACCCAGGCCACCTACGACGACCCAGCTGTCACGCCGTGGACGCTGAATACACTGCCCGCGCCACGCAGGCTGCCGGCCGCAGAGCTCGCACAGAACGCGGGGGTGAGCAGGCGCAGGCTGCGCGACATCCTCAGCGGCCGTGCCCAGCCGCGGGCCGTACTACGGTCGCGGCTCATCGACCTATCTACATGGGTCATGCGTTGATCACACGCCGAGGTACGAAGCGGCGCTGAGTGGGCACACCTGATGCACCGCGAAGGGACCGATGCGGTGTTCGCCGGGGGTAGGTGATGCACATCACAATCGGCATATGCCGGAAATAGGCGATTTGTCCGGTTCTAGGAGGAGGCGCTGTCGGACCCCTTGCGTACGTTCATGTTCATGAGTACCGCGTCCGTGATGTCGCCGCTGGTTCCGTCGGGGCCGGCGTTGCATGTTGCGGTGGTGGAGCTGACCGCGGTTGCCGCGCGGGTGCAGGAGTTGTTGGCGGCGGGGTCGTTGGAGCAGCTCTCGGAGTCGGCTGTCGCGTCGGCGACCGTTTCCCTGGTTGCGGTGGCCGAGTCCGCCACGTCGGCGGCGACTACCGGGTTGGCTCGGGTGGCGGGTTGTGGGTACCCGGCTTCGGAGGGGCATGTGACCGCGGGGTCGTGGTGGCGGGCCAAGACCCTCCCCTACTTCGGCCCGCTGACGCGTGCCTCAGCGGGGGCCCA
>JANWJC010000202.1 GCA_025449595.1 Acidobacteriota bacterium
ACGATCCGCAGTAGCGACTTCGGCCGGGTGCCGAACGCCACGATGCTCTGCGTGAAGCCGAGCACCTGGGCCGCCACCGGTTCCCGTTCGGCGCCCTAGCTGTCCAGCAACGACTCGGGCGCGCGCCCCGACGCCACGAGGTTGAGTTTCCAGGCCAGGTTGGTCGCGTCGAGGATCCCGGTGTTCATGCCCTGACCGCCCGCCGGTGAGTGGATGTGCACGGCGTCGCCGGCCAGCAGTATCCGGCCCCGGCGGTAGACCGAGGTCGAGCGGACCTGACAGCGGAATGTCGCCAGCGTCTCGGGATCGTGGACTCTCATGACGCCCGGGCCCCGTTCGTCGACGAGCGCCTGGATCTCGGCCAGGGTGGGCGGCGCGCCGGCCCGATCGCCCGGAGTGGGCAGCGAGATCCGCCACATGGTCGGCGTGATCGGCACGCACACCATCGGGAGTCCGTCCGGTCGGGTGAACACGTGCACCTCGGTCGGGCTGCCGGGCCAGTCCAGGTGCGCGTCGGCGAGCAGCCCGTCCCACGGGTAGGGCTGCCCGGTGAACGGGGCGTCGAGCAGGTGCCGGACCCGGCTGTGCGCGCCGTCGCAGCCGACGACGAATGCCGCGCCGATGAGGTGCTCGCATCCCGTCACGTCGCGGACCCGGGCGCTGACCGATTCCCGACCCGCGGTGAGATCGTGCAGGTGCATGCCGGTCTCGATGCGGCCGCCCAGCTCGGCAACGCGTGCCCGGAGCAGGGACTCGGTGCGGTGCTGGGGCAGATGCAGGACGAACCGGTACGCCGATCCGGCGTGGGCCATGTCGATGCCGAGCAGGCACTTGCCACCCGTGTACAGCCTGATGCCGCGCACGCGGTGGCCCTCGTCCAGGAAGCGATCGGCGATGCCCATCATGTCCAGCGTCTCCAGCGTGCGCGGGGCGATGCCGATCGCCCGGCTCAGCCGCGGGGTGCCCGGGTCCTTGTCGATCACCCGGGTGCTGATGCCGCGGGCGAGCAGCTGCGCCGCCAACGTGAGGCCGGTCGGGCCGGCGCCGACGACGAGCACGTCGCAATCGATGGTGGAGACGTTCGTGGTCATGCCGCTCACGCTGCTCGGGCGGTGATCGCGCAACGTCCGAAGAACTGCGTAGGGACTACGTATTTCGCGGCACGAGCCCGCGCTCGTGCGCCCACGCGGTGAGCTGGCCCCGGCTGCCGAAGCCGAGCTTGGTCAGGACGTGGTCGACGTGAACCTCCACCGTGCGCACCGACAGGAACAGCCGGGCAGCGACGTCGCGGTTGCTCAGCCCGCCGGCCACCAACCGGGCGACCTCGGTCTCCCGCGGGGTCAGCGAGGGGCCGCGGGAGCGCCACGACCGGTCGGGCCCCTCCGCCAGCGCCTCGGCGACGGCGTCGTCCAGCGCCAGGTGCCGGCCCTCCGCCCGCAGCGTCGCCGCGGTCGCGCCGGCGGCAGCGCGGATCCGGGCCAGAGCCTGGTCGGTGAGCTCGCGCAACGGTCGGGGCGGCACGACCTGGTTGACGTCGGCGAACTCGTCCAGGACACCGACCAGACGCAGGGCCAGCCGGGGGCGGTCGGTGGCCACGGCCAGGTTGATCAGGGCGCCGATGCCGACGGTGATGCCGAACCGGTCGCCGGTGGCGACGACAACCGGGACACCCTCGCGCAGCGCCGCGCGGGCTCCGGCGACGTCGCCGGCCGTCAGGCGGGCGATACCCAGCAACTGCAGCGCACGGGCGCGCAACGTGTGCAGCCCGAGCGCCTCGGCGTGGGCGACGCACCGGGTGAAGTTGGCGCAGGCCAGCTCCGCGTTCCCGGTGAACTGCGGAGCGAGTCCGCTGAACAGCAGCGCGCCGGCGACGCCCGTGGCGTCTCCTGCCTCCGAGAGCACAGCCAATGCCTGCGTGATGTCGCGCCCGCCCTCCATGCCCACGCTCCCGAGCGCGGTCCGGCCGCGGTTCATCAACGCCGTGCCTCGCCGACGCGGTCACCGATTGCGCCGGCCAGGCCCACGCTCTCGTTGAGCAGCGCCATGGACACCTCGAGATCGCCCTGGTCCAGCGCCAGCCAACCGGCGGCGTTGAGGCCGGCCACGCGCTCCGGGCTCGGCGTCGGGCACCGGTCCAGGAGGTGCTGCAGGCGTCGCCGCCCCTCGCCGAAGTGACCGCGGATCGACCAGTAGGTGGTGAGCTTGGCCGCCATCTGCAGGGCCCGCCGCGGCTCCCGGCCCTGCAGCCGGTCCAAGGCGGCGCGCAGGTTGTCGTGGTCCTGGTCGAGCCGGGCGAGGACATCGTTGTCCGGCCACACGGGCGGCCGTTCGAGGCGCTGGGCGAGCGCGGCGAACCGGTGCGCATGGGCCGTGTGAATCGTTGCGGCCTCGGGCAATTCGGCGAGCCGTTCGGCGGCGAATTCGCGGACGGTTTCAAGCATCGTGTACCGCGGGTGGGGCGACCTCGTCGATCGGCGCAGCAGGCTGTGGTCGAGCAGTTCCTGCACCGCGTCCAGCACGGACATGCCGAGCTTGAGGGAGTTCGCGCACACGGCCTCCAGGTCGTCCAGCGCGGCCCCGCCGCGGAAGACGGCGAGCACCGCGAACAGTCGCCGAGCCCCCTCGCCGAGCAGGTCGTGGCTCCAGGCGATGGCGTTGCGCAGGGTCTGCTGCCGGTCGGGCAGGTCACGGCTCCCGCCGACCAGCAGACCCAGCGCGTGGTCCAGCCGCTCGAGCAGCGCGCTCGGCGGCAGCAGCTTGGTCCGGGCCGCGGCCAGTTCGATCGCCAGCGGCAGGCCGTCGAGGCGACGGACGATCCCGGCGACGGCCGCCGCGTCCGGCCCGTCCGCCGCGAAGCCCGGCACCACGGCCCGCGCCCGAGCCAGGAACAGGGCCGTCGACTCGCACGTCTCCAAGGCCGCCGGCGACGCGGCGGGGGACCGTTCGGGGACCGGCGTCGGGGGCACCGGGAATTCTTGTTCGCCGGTCAGGTGCAGCGGTACGCGGCTGGTCACCACGATGCGGGTGCCGGTGCCCGCCGCAAGCAGGTCCGCGACCACGGTCGCTCCGCCGAGCACCTGCTCGAAATTGTCCAGGACGAGTAGCATCGTGCGCTCGGCCAGGTACGCGGCGAGGTGCTCCACCAGCGGGACATCACGGGAATCCTGCAGTCCGAGACTCGGCGCGATCGCCGACGGCACCAGCACCGGGTCCCGGATCGCGGCGAGCGCGACAAAGCGTGCGCCGTCCGGGAAGTCGACGCTCACCCGGGCGGCCAGTTCGATGCCCAGCCGCGTCTTGCCGCTGCCACCCGGGCCCAGTCAGGGTGAGCAACCGGTGACGGCCCAGCAACTCAATGGCCTCGGCCAGCACGTCTTCCCGCCCGATGAAACTGTTGAGCGGACGCGGCAGCGGGCTCGTCACCGCGTCAGTGTGACAGCGGGGTGGCGATTGGTCGATCACCCGACGCTTCGATCACCCAACCCCCGCCGGTAACCGGGGCCGAGCCCGTCGGGCGGTCGATCCGGAGTCATTCGATGCTAGCTCGCGGCATCCTGGCCTGCGGCGTCACATGCCGAAGGTGAACGACCAGGGGCAGCATGCCGATGACCGCCAGCAGGCCGAACGCGGGAGCCATCGCCCCCGAGGTCACCACCGATACCGGATCCGCCTGGGAGCCCATCCATTGGTCGACCGCGATGCTGATGCTCTCGATGACCCACATGACCAGCAGGCCGCCGACGATGAGGTAGCCGGTGGGCCGGCGCCGCCACAGCCACACGGCCGCGGTGATAGCGAGCGGCAGCCATAGCGCGAGGTCCCGCACATAGACCGGGTTGGTGGTCAAGCCGCTTCCGACCAGCACCGACGCCGGGTCGGCCGAGAACACCGCCGGGACGATCGAGCGCAACCAGATCGCCGCGTTGAGTCCGGCCACAACCCAGACATAGGTCGCGATCCACCGCACCGGCATCCGGTCGTCGACCGTGGTCCCCAACGTATCGATCAGGTCGCCCCGGACCAGCCAGCCGATCGACCAGGCGGACAATCCGAGCATCGCGGTGTGCAGCAGGAACAGATTGTTGAACGGTGTCCCGTACAGCAGCATCTGCGCGTTATAGAGGATGGCGGCCAGGGCGCCGAGCCATACCACCACGGCCCGCACGGATCCGCGGACGGCCATGGCCATCGCGACCGCCAGCGCCGGCGTGGTCACGAGCAGCAGAACGAACGCGGTGCCCCTGGCCGAACCCACCATCGCGGCTGGGCCCGTGAGAAAGTCATCGAAGGCCGTCAGACCCGCGGCGACGTCGGTCACCAACAACAGGGCACCGGACAACCAAAGGGAACCGGCGGGAATCCCCAATCGCTGCGACGCGGAGGATCCAACCTCCCCGCCGGGGTTTGCCGTCTGGATTGTGCGCGCACGGGTTGTCATCGTGGAATCCCTCACCTGAGGCTGCGGAAGCGATACGGTCGTGCCCCGATCGTGCGGGATCAATCACGCCACGATCAGAGGCGAAGGTCCCCGCCCACCAGCACCGTGAGACCCGCTTCACCCACCGGTCCTGGCGGTCCGGCTACGCCGTGTTCGCACCGGTTTCGAGCACCGCGTGAGCCGTCGAACCGGTGTCATGCCCAAACAAGTACAGCCTGATCTTCCATTCCGCGGTGTGCTCCATCGCATCCTCGGTCGCGATTGTGAGTCGAAGGTCCGGTCGGTTCAGAACGGATCCGGCGTTTGGTGCCGGACGTGGACGCGCACGATGCCCGGCACCGCGGAGGCGAGGCGGATAGCTTTGGCCTGTTCCTGGGTGGTGGTGCCGAAGTCCTCGATATAGGCCACGCCGTCCTGGACGCTGACGCGCCATCGGCTCGCAGCGTCCACCTCGGCGAGTTGCCGGCAGATCTCGTCGGTCAGTTCCTGGTCGTCGTGCATGATCGCCGCTCGCAGTAGGTCCCGGCGGGTCAGAATGCCGACAGGGCCATATCCGTCGACGATGGGCAGAACGCGGATCCGTTCGTCCACCATCATCCTGGCCGCGTCCACCAGGTCCGCACCGGCGGTCAGTGACTCAACCGGCGTGGTCATCACGTCCTGCACGAGCACCACATCCGGGGAACGGTGGAGCCGGTCATCGCTTCGGTGTTCGGCCGGGAGTCCGATCCCGATCAGGTCCGCCTCGGTCACAATGCCGACCAGCCGGCCCTCATCCACCACTGGCAACGCAGTGAATCCGTTCGAGCACAACAACCTTGCTGCCTCCGCGGCCGTTGTTGACGTTGTCACCGTCACCACCGGATGAGACATGACATCTCGAGCCTGCATCGCCCACTCCTTCACTCGGACACGTCATCGAGCCGCCTGCCGATTCACGCGATCGTCGGGATGCGGAGGCCGTCGCCGCTGGGCCACGCGCGGCTCGCATCACGGGATCCCCACCGAGGCTGCCCGGTGCGTCGCACCCAGGACAACGGTCGAAAGTCCCGGTCTGCTGGTGACCGTCCGGGAAGGATCCGCGCTCGCGTCGCCGAACTGCAGCAGCGCGGGCCTGGCGGCGTGGTCGAGCGAGTGGAGGCGTCGACTCGACCTTCGACGTCGCGGCCTTTGAGATAGGTATGGGAGTGGCTACTTGCTGAGCTGAGTTGCGGTCTGACGATGGCTCGCGGGCAACGTGTCGCGTACCGTGCCGGTGGCTTCCTCGGCCGATTCGAAGATGTGGGGGCGACGCCTCTGGACTCGAGCGCCTTGCCGAGCTTTGAGCGCATGAATGCGCTGGTGGTGAGTCGGGTGACGCCGTGGAAGTACTTCTCGCTCATGTCCTGGACCGCGTCGAGGTAGGCGTCCTCGAGGTCGCGGTCGATCTGGAAGCCGTCGTAGTTGACGACGGCGTACACCTTGTGGCCGAGCGGCTCTACCGGGGCTCCGCCCCAGCCCGACGAGGCATGCCAGTCTGCAACCGCCGATTCAAGGGCAGGCTCACGCAGGGACCCGCGGTCAGGATTGGCCGACCGCCACCACTCGCTGCGCCGAAGATTTTGACCATGACGCGAAGTGCGTATGTGCAGGTCAGTCGGGGTATCGCTGGCGCGGCGCCGGTACCCGGCGTGAAAATGATGGCGTGCGGCTCGTGACGTCGTTGTTCTCTTGGCGCGGTCAAGGCCGTTGGTCAGTCTGACGCTGGGATCCGCTTCTTCGGGCCGTTCATTGTCGCTTCGAGCACGCGGGTTAGATTGTTCCGTACGCCCTCGGGTCCCCGGGCCGCATGCCAGGTGTCCAGCGGTATGGAGGAGGCGTGAGGGTCGTGGAAGTGGTCGGCGATGAGCCGCTGTATCGGGCTCGGGTGTGCGGGATCGACATCGGCAAGGCTGGCCTGGAGGCATGTATCCGGGTGCCGTCGGATGCGGACTCGTCGCGGCGGGCGCAGGAGATCCGCAGCTTTTCCACCACGAAGCGGGGCGTCTTGGAGCTGGCGGACTGGCTGCGCAGTTGGCAGGTGCC
>JANWJC010000203.1 GCA_025449595.1 Acidobacteriota bacterium
ACCACCTCAGTCGGTAGGAAGGGTCGTCGCGGCCATACTGCGAGCACAGCCAGGCCCTGTCGATGGCTCCCTAACCGTTTCCTTAGCAGGGTCCGGATGCCGCGCCTATCCTGGCCAGGTGTCGTACCACCGGGGTCGTCTGGAGACCGGTGGCGTACGCGAGGACCGGGCGACGCCGCGTCCTCGGGGATAGCGATGACCCTCACCCAGCTCGAGGCGTTCGTCCTCGTGGCGCGGCTGGGCTCGGTCAAGGAGGCCGCCGCCGTCCTCGGGGTCAGCGAGCCCGCGGTCTCCAGCGCTCTCGCGGCGCTGCGCCAGCACCTCGGTGACCCGCTGCTGGTACGTACCCCGCAGGGCATGGAGCTGTCCCCTGGTGGCCAGCGACTGGTCGGGATCGCCTCGCAGATGGTGAACCTGGCAGCGGACGCCGAGGCCGCCATCCGGCGCGCCAACGGGGCACCTGACCTGCTGCGGGTCGTCACCACGAGCACCATCGCCGAGTTCGTCGCGCCCCCGCTGCTCGACGCGTTCACGGGTCGCAGCGCCGCGCTGCAGACCAGCGTGAACGTGGCAGCGGCCAACCAGATGCCCGTGCTGCTGCAGGACCGGTTGGCCGACGTCGCCCTGGGCCCCCGGCTCTCCGGCGTGGACAGCGTTCCGCTGGCCCGGCACAAGCTCGTCGTCGTCGCGGGCCCGCACCACCCGCTGCGCTCGGCGACCCGGATCATGCCGGAGTCCCTCGCGAGTACCGACTGGCTCATCGACCCGGTCGGCGCCGATCCTCACAGCGACGTCGGTCGCCTCCTGGTCCGGCTGCGCGTCCCGGAGCGACGGATGCGGGTGTTCAGCACCGCCGCCGCCGTCCGCTCTGCCGCGGCCGAGGGCCACGGGGTGGCCGCGACACTCGGCCGGCTGGTGGCCGCCGACGTCGCCGAGGGCCGGCTGGTGGTCCTGCCGGTCGTCGGCACTCCGGTCGACATCCTCTGGTACGTCAGCACCCTCGAGGCAGGCAGACGCACCCCCGTCGTCGGACAGCTGCTGCGGTTCCTCTCGACGCCCGACGCGATGCACATCATGCACCGGACCGACGGCAGCATCCCGGCGTCTCGGTTCCGGCCACCGGTCCACGTGACCCTCTGGAGCTGACCAGATGAACAACGGGAGCACCCTCGGAAACGGACCGCTGCGCGGGCTACGGGTGGTCGAGCTCGCCGGACTTGGACCGGCACCGTTCTGCGGCATGCTGCTGGCCGATCTCGGAGCCGACGTCGTACGCATCGACCGGCGCGATTCCCCCGGCGGCCTCGTGGGCACACTGGGGCTGCCATCGGTCCTCGATCGCGGAAAGCGTTCCATCGCACTGGATCTCAAGGACCCGGACGACATCACGGTGGCCCACGCGCTGCTCGCTCGGGCTGACGTCCTGCTGGAGGGATTCCGCCCGGGCGTGATGGAGCGCCTGGGCCTCGGTCCGGTCCCGGCACTGGCCGCGAACCCCGGGCTGGTATACGGCCGGATGACGGGGTGGGGTCAGAACGGACCGCTGGCTTCCCTAGCCGGCCACGACATCGGCTACGTCGCGCTCTCCGGCGCTCTCGGGGCCATCGGTCGCCCCGCCGAGGTGCCGACCCCCCCGGTGAACCTGCTCGGCGACTTCGGCGGTGGGGCGATGTTCCTGGCCGTCGGGGTGCTCGCCGCCGTGCTGCACTCCCGTGCCACCGGTGAGGGACAGGTGGTCGACGCTGCGATCGTGGACGGGACGGCGGTGCTCTCCACGATGCTGCACGGGCTGCTGGCCACCGGTGACTGGGTCGACGAGCGAGGGGCCAACCTGCTCGACACCGGGGCTCCGTTCTACGACGTCTACCGCTGCGCGGACGACAGGTTCCTCGCCGTCGGTGCGCTGGAGGAGAAGTTCTACGCCGAGCTGCTGACCGGTCTGGGCCTGGCCGACGACCCGACCCTGCCGCCGCGCGAGGACCGCGCTCGGTGGCCGCTGCTGCGCTCGCGGTTCGCGGACGTGTTCGCGACCCGCAGCAGGGCACGGTGGTGGGAGGTTTTCGCCGGCACGGACGCGTGCGTCGCACCGGTGTGGTCGCTGAGCGAGGCTCCGCTCGATTCACACAACGTCGCACGCGGCGTCTTCGTCGAGGTGGACGGAGTCGTACAACCCGCTGCGGCGCCACGGTTCTCCCGTACACCGGGCGCGGCTGGGGCCATCCCGACCGTGGGTCAGCACGATCAGGCGATCCGGGCCGAGGTGGGGATCGCATGACCGACGTCCGGGCCGCCACGGGGCCTGCAGCGCCTCCCGACATCGAGATCACCGGGACCGCCCAGCACCGTGCGTGGCAAGAGCGGCAGCTGCCGCCCGTGGAGCAGCTGGCGCCGGACCTCTGGTCGATCCCTGTCCATATCCCGCACAACCCGCTGCGCTACGTGTCGGTCTACGCGTTCGCCGGCCCGGCAGGTCTGACCCTGATCGACGCCGGATGGGACAGCGACGAGGGCTGGGACGCGCTGCAGGCCGGACTGGACGGCATCGGGGGCGCGGTCGCGCAGGTGCGCGGAGTCCTTGTCACGCATGCACATTTCGACCACATCGGTCTGGCTCGTCGGGTGCGCGAGGTCTCCGGTGCCTGGGTCGCACTGCACCCGGCGGACGCAGCCGTCGTGAGCCGGCCCGACTTCCGGGATGCGCACCTGGCCGTAGCCACGCAGGCACGATGGCTGCAGGCCCAGGGCGCGCCGGCCGACGAGGCTGCAGCCGTCGTCGGCACGCCGGAGCAGTACGCCGCCTTCACGACGATGGCCCTTGCGGACCGGCTGCTGCGCCACGGCGAGCTCGCGGACGTGCCGGGCTGGACGCTGCGGGCGATCCACACCCCCGGGCACACGCCGGGGCACCTGTGCTTCCTGGACGAGCGCACCGGTCTGCTGTTCTCCGGGGACCACGTGCTGCCCAGGATCAGCCCGAACATCTCCGCGGACCGGGCCTCGGACCCTGACCCGCTCGGTGACTATCTCGCTGCGCTGCAAGACATCCGCTCGTTGGACGTGCGCGAGGTCCTGCCAGCCCATGAGTGGCGCTTCCGGGGCCTGCAGGCCCGGGTCGACCAGCTCACCGCCCATCATGAGGCACGCCTGGCGGAGCTGCTGGTGGCGGTACGGACCAACCCCGGAGGCGTCCCCTGGGACCTCGCCGGGCTGCTGACGTGGTCTCGGCCGTGGGACCAGTACGACGGGCACATGCGCATCTTCGCCGTCACCGAGACGCTGGCCCACCTGCGTCAGCTGCTGACCCGCGGCCTGATCGTCGCCAGCGAGGGCCCAGTCCCGACGTACACCGCGGTGTAAGTACGGCTTCTATGGTTGCCCAGTACCGATAAATGGTCTCCGCCGTGTGCCATGATCGTTCTCACATAGAGTGACGGAGCGGTTAGCGTGCGATCGCGAACGGCCCTTACACCGGCCCGGACGGGGCGCTGCGCGTACTAGAGCCGGCAACCGCCGCGGGCGTCCCAACTCGTCTGTGTGTACGGAGTTCTAGGCGCGTAGGTCGCGGCGCTGGAAGAGCAGGATGCCGACGACGACGCAGACCGCGCAGGTGAGTGTGAGCACCGTGATCTCCCGCCAGCCATAGCCGGTCGACAGGGGGTCGTTGAGCTGGGCCCACCGCCAGATGGTCAGAGGTCGCAGGTGGGCCAACCAGTCGACGGTTCCGCTCAGCCCGTAGACGATGTAGGAGGCGAAGGCGTAGCCGGCTGCGGCGGCGAGTCCGACGGTGCGCCGTCCGGTCCAGGCAGCGATGGCCTGTGCCGCCAGGGACAGACCCAGGCACATCAGGCCGGCCTGCAGCGATGCAGCGATGAGGTGGTCCACCGGCAGGTTGAACCGGACTGGCCCGTTCAGGGCAACCAGCGGCAGCCAGCCGGCGAAGGTCAGGACGGCCAGCCCGATGGCGAGGGCTGCGGACTTCTGTGCGTACGCGGAGCCGCGGGCGACGGGCTGAGCCAGCAGCAGGTCCAGGGTGCGTTCCTCTTCCTCGCCAGCCACGGCTGCGGCCCCGCGGCCCAGACCGAAGACCAGCAGGGCCACCGGGAGCACAAACGCGAACAGCTGGGTGTTCAGGTATCCGATCGCTGAGGTCAGGTTCGAGCCGCCCAGCAGCGCCTGCATCGACGGGGTCAGGTTGCCGTACACGTCGTTCAACGACGGGTTGTCCCTCACCGAGGGGTAGAACGCCACGATCAACAGCATCAAGGCCACGATCGACACCGCCCACACGATCAGCGACACCAGGCGAAGGCGCAACTCACTGCCCAGCAGCCTCACCGTGCCGGCCCGTCCTCAACGTCGGGTCCGTCGTAGGCGAAGAAGAACGCGTCCTCCAGATCGGCGTGGGCGACATCGAGGGCACGCAGCGGCCAGGCGGCCAGCGCCTTGACCACGGCATCCATGTCACCGGCGCAGGCAAACCGGACCGCGCCGTCGTCGACGTGCACCGCCGACATCCCTGGCACGGTCGCCAGTGCGGCCGCCAACTCGCTCAGGTCGGCGTCTGACCGGGGTGTCACCCGGCCGCGGCGGCGTGCCTGCGAGGTGATCGTGGCTATGCTGTCCACGACCTGGATCCGGCCCTCGCGCATCAAGGCGACCTGCTGCGCGATCTGCTCCACCTCGGCCATGACATGGCTGGACAGGAGAACCGTCGCACCGTCAGCGGTCCACTCCGCGACCAGCGCTGCGAACTCGCGCTGTAACAACGGGTCCAGTCCCGACGTCGGTTCATCCAGCACCAGCAGCCGGGACCGGGGGGCGAACGCCAGGACCAGGCCCACCTTCTGCTTGTTGCCCTTGGACAGGTCCCCGACCTTGCGGCTCAGATCAAGATCCAGACGATCGGCCAGGTCCTGTACCCGCGACCGGTCCACGCCGGCTCTGGCGAACGCGAACCGGCCCAACGCCTCCCAGCCGGTCAGACGTGGTGGGATCACCAGCTCACCGGGAAGATACGTGGTCACCTGGCGGACAGCCACCGAGTCGCGTCGGCTGTCGCGCCCGAACACCGTGACCGCACCAGATGTCGGCCGGACGAAGTCCAGCAGCGTCCGCATGAACGTGGTCTTTCCTGCCCCGTTCGCCCCGACCAGACCGAGCACCTGGCCCGGACCGACCCGCAGGTCGACATCCACGATCCCCCGAGCCCCGCCATACGACTTGGTCAGCGAACGCGCCTCGATCGCCAACTCCTCCACGATCCAGATGTTAGACAGCAACAGCCTCACCGGGCCAGCAGCCCACTACCCGCGCCGTGGCTCGCCACCAGGAACGGTTCTCGTGACGCCGCGCGACAAGAGCCGGTGCGGTCGTCGTCTGGGACGGGAGGGGGGCACGCCTGCCGTTATCCCCTGAGCCCCAAGGCAACACGCTGTCCGGCCCGGTCACAGCGCTGGTCACTTCAGCGTTACCCATTTATCAGTAGCGCAACAACCTTAGACGCCCTCTTCACTGCTGTGTGAGTTTCGCCTTCGGTTCTACGCGACGGTGACGCTGATGGTGTCGAGCCCTGACGACGCTCCGGGGAACACCGAGCGGACCAGGCTGGACTGGACGGTTCCGTCCGGGTCGATCATCCGCACCTTCAGCTCGTGCTGCCCGCTGACCGCGGCCCAGGGGTACGACCAGAGCCGCCACGCGTTGGTTCCCATGCCGTCCGCGAGGGTCGCGTCCTGCCAGGGCTCGGAGTCGACCTGCACCTGCACCCCGCCGACCCCGACGTGCTGGTGCCAGGCCCTGCCGGCCACGACAACGCTGCCCGCGGGCACCGTGTCGTCGTGTTTCGGCCGATCGATCCGGGACGCACCGATGATCCGGCCGTCCATCGACCACCCCAGCCCGACCCAGTATCCGACATCGTCGAGCGTCGTGAGGGTGATGCTCGTGAGCCATTTCGTCGCCGACACGTAGCCGTAGAGCCCGGGTACGACCAGACGTGCGGGGAACCCGTGCTCGACCGGCAACGGCTCCCCGTTCATCGCGAAGGCGACGAACGGCTCGCGGCCGTCCAGGGCGAGCTCGAGCGGGAAGCCCGCCGTGAACCCGTCCGCGGACTGGCCGAGCACCTGCTCGGCGGTGCTGGTCGGGCCGCCGGCGAGGTCGAGCAGCGCCCGCAGCGGTACGCCCTGCCAGCGGGCGTTGCTGACCAGGTCGCCGCCGACGCCGTTGCTGACGCAGGTCAGCGTCACGATGCGTTCGACCTGAGGCATCGCCATGAGCTGTGCGTACGACCAGGACGACGGCTTGGCGACGAGCCCGCCGAGGCTCAGCGTGTAGCTGCTCGTGTCCACCTGCGGGAGATACAACGCGGTGTCGACGCGGTAGAAGTCCGCGTTCGGGGTGATCGCCGGAGCGATCCCGACGACGTTCGCGCCGGCCGGGACAGGCGGGTCGGAGATGGCCGGGCGTGGCAGCACGACCGCGGCGCGAACCGCCTCGATGCCGTTGCCGAGTGCCCGGCGAGCCTCGCCGACGACGGCTGCGCCCACGGCTACCCCGACGGCCGCAAGTGCGGCGGCCCGCAGGAACGAACGTCGGTGCAGCTGCGTGCGTGCCGGCTCGTCTTCGAATGCAACAGTGTCAACGGCGACGGCGTCACTGGCGACGGCATCGGCGACTGGACCCGCGGCGGCCATGAGCCGGCCGTACAAGCACGACCCGGCGACGGCGCCGGCGCCGGCGATCAGGACTGTCCCGACGATCGTGCTCGTGCTCGACCCCAGGGACAGCGAGCCGGCGAGCACGGCGACGACGATGACAGCGACCCGGAACTGCCCCGGCCGGTCGCGCGAGAGGGCGCCCAGCACCGCGGCGCCGCCGAGCAGCACGAGGACGATCCCGATCAGCAGCAGCGGTTTGTCCAGCGTCCCGACGAGCTGGATCAGGCCCTCGCGGACCCCGTCAGGAACCGAGGTGATGATGCGGTCACCGACGCCCTGCAGCAGCGAGGGGTGATCCGGGAGCAGGAACCCGACGATCTCGGCGGTGACGAGTGCGGCGGCCGCAGCCAGGAAACCGGAGAGCGCTCCTTGGCGCCCGGTCCTGCCTGCGGTGGTCGCCGTCTGCCGGCTCGTCGCGGACCCGGTCGTGGTCATGTGACCATGACAGCACCGTTCCGGTCGGCAAGCGCGTCTGAGCTCTTACCGAGCGGTGACGACAGTTCCCGCGATTACCGGACGACTGCCTTCGGGCGCTGCGCGCCGGTACTACGGTGTGTTTCGACACGAAGGAGCCCTCATGCCTGAACGACCCGCTGGCGACGATCTCGTGGCAGAGCTGGAGCCGGTCGCCGAGACCGAGCTGAACCGCCACCTCGCGATAGCCAAGGAGTGGTTCCCGCACGAGTACGTCCCGTGGACCGAGGCAACCAACTTCGACGGCCCGTACGAGGGCCTGGCATGGGACCCCGCACAGTCCGAGATCGACGAGGTGGGGCGTACGGCCCTGGTCGTCAACCTGCTCACCGAGGACAACCTGCCGAGCTACCACCGTGCCCTCGTGGCAGGCGTCGGCCGCGACAGTGCCTGGGGCACCTGGGTGGATCGGTGGACCGCCGAAGAGGGCCGGCACGCCATCGCCATGCGCGACTACCTGCTCGCGACCCGTGCCGTCGACCCCGTGTCCCTCGAGCGCGAGCGCATGGACCACATGGGCCGGGGATTCACCTCGAGTGCCGTCGGCGACATCCTGCGCACGATGTCTTACGTGACGTTCCAGGAGCTGGCCACTCGCATCTCGCACCGCAACACCGGTCGGCACACCAAGGACCCGGGGTGCGACCGGCTGCTGGCTCGTATCGCCGCCGACGAGAACCTGCACATGTTGTTCTACCGCAACGTGGTCGACGCCGCCTTCAACATCTCACCTGACGCCACGATCGCCGCGATCACCGACCAGGTCGTCGACTTCCAGATGCCCGGCAACGAGGTCGACGGCTACGTCCGGCGTTCGGTGTCGATCGCGATGGCGGGGATCTACGACCTGCGGATCCACCACGACGAGGTGCTCGCACCGGTGCTGCGGATGTGGAACGTATGGGACCGCAACGACCTTTCCGACGTGGGCGAGAAGTCACGTGACGACCTGGCCCGCTTCATGGCCGAGCTCGACGCCTCGGCGACCCGGTTCGAGGAGCGACGCGAAGCCCGCCGCGCCCGCGACGCCGCTGCCGGCTGACCTCTCGGCCCGCCGGCGGCCCCGCCGGTCCTGTCAGACCCGGAACGGCTGGATGCCGTCGGCCGGGATGTGACCCAGGCGCCCGGCCTGGAAGTCCTCGAACGCCTGGCGCACCTCGCTCTCGGTGTTCATGACGAACGGCCCCATCCAGGCGATCGGCTCGCGGATCGGTCGCCCGCCGAGCAGGACGACCTCCAGGGCCGGTGCGTTGGAGTCCTGCGACCCGTCGGCGCCGAACGTGATCGTGTTGCCCGGACCGAACACTGCGAGCTGACCGGTGGAGATCGGGCGGTTCTCCGCGCCGACGGTGCCCCGCCCGGCCAGCACGTACGCGAGCGCGTTGAAGTCAGGGCGCCACGGCAGCGACACCTGGCCACCGGCGCTGACCGTCGCGTGGATCATCGTCATCGGGGTATGGGTAGCGCCGGGACCGGTTTGCCCCGCGACATCGCCCGCGATCAGCCGCAGCAGCGCGCCGCCGTCCGGTGAGGACAGCAGCGTGACGCCCTTGGCCCGCAGGTCCTGGTAGCGCGGCGCGGTCCACTTCTCATCGGCCGGCAGGTTCACCCACAGCTGCAGTCCGTGGAACAGCCCGCCGCTGATGACCAGCGACTCCGGCGGGGTCTCGATGTGCAGCAGCCCGGAACCCGCTGTCATCCATTGGGTATCGCCGTTGGTGATCGTGCCGCCGCCGCCGTGGGAGTCCTGGTGGATGAACTCGCCGTCGATGATGTACGTCACCGTCTCGAAACCGCGGTGGGGGTGCCACGGTGTGCCCTTCGGCTCACCCGCCGCGTACTCCACCTCGCCCATCTGGTCCATGTGGATGAACGGGTCGAGAAGCTCCGGAGACACGCCGGCGAACGCCCGCCGGACCGGGAAGCCTTCGCCCTCGAACCCGCCGGGGGCGCGCGTCACCGAGATGACCGAACGCTCACGAGCTGTCGACCTGTCGACCTCAGGGGTGCGGGGCAGGACAGTGATGTCGTCCACAGTCACAGCGGGCATGTCATCTCCTCAGAGCCGTCGGGCACTCTGCCCAACCATACAACCTTCAACTACCTACCGGTGCGGTCTCATTCCCGCCATCCTGCGCCCGGGCCTGCGCACCGCCGACAGCGCACAGGTCACCGCCGTCGCAGCACGGCTGCAGGTAGTGGCAGTTGGGGCACTGGTCCTTGCCTCCCTTTCGTACCAGGTCGGCCATCTCGCAGGAGGGGCACTGCCCCGGAAGCTGGAACATGGCTCGAGCGTACGAGGCCTCGAGGTCCGTTGCCGCGAACCGGATCCACTGGTCCCCAGGTGTTGCGCGTAGCGTTGGGCCGATATATCGTCCAAGTGTCGTCGAGAGTATCGGCGGTTCTGCCACCGAGAACCCGCGAGTGAGAGGACGAGACGATGTCGACCAGCGCATCGTGGGCCTGCGGGCCCGGTCAGGGATCCTTCGACCTGGGCTGGGAAGCGTTGCAGCGCATGCGCCGGCACGCCCGGGGCTTGGCGGCCATGTCCGGGCGGCGCCACGGGTGGGGAGAGGGACCGGGGACGATGCCGCCCTGGCTGCGCGGTTCTTGGGGCTGGGGCGGTGGGCCTGGTGGCCAGGGCTGGGGCGGCGGACCGTCCGGTGGGTCGGGGCGTTCGCGGGCCGGTCGCGGGGACGTCCGTACCGCGATCCTGGCCCTGCTCGCGGAGGGCCCGCGCCACGGCTACCAGCTGATGCAGGACATCGCCGACCGCAGCCACGGCGCGTGGAAGCCGAGCCCAGGCTCGGTGTACCCGGCGCTGTCCGCCTTGCAGGACGAGGGTCTCGTCGACGACGAGAAGGTCGAGGGCCGGCGCGTCTTCACACTGACCGAGTCCGGGCAGGCGCACGTGCGGGAGCGCGCCGACGAGCTCGGGGCCGTCTTCGACGGCTTCGAGCCGGAGGACGAGTCCGAGCTGGCGGACGTACGGTTGCTTATCGCCGGCGTCGCCGCGGCCGCGGTGCAGTCGCTCACGACCGGGACCCCGGCGCAGGCCGAACGGGCCCGGACGATCCTGGCCCAGACCCGGCGTGACCTCTACGCCGTGCTGGCCGACGAGAGCGAGGAGTGAGGTCATGGCCTTTTCCCAGCCGGTGCCGTCACGACGAATGCGCGCCTCGGACCAGGAGCGGCAGGAGGCGATCGTGGCACTCGGTGACCACCACGCCGAAGGTCGCCTGGACCTGCCAGAGTTCACGGCGCGGATGGAACGGGCGCAGGAGGCGACGTACCTCGACGAGCTCTATCCTCTGTTCGCCGACCTTCCCTTGCGGCGGACAGGAACGGCCGTCACCGGGCCGGGGCGGCCACGACGCTTGCACCGCCCGCAGCTGGCCTGGCTGGTGCCCGTGATCCTGGCGGCGGTCGTCGCGATGTCGATGGTTGCGATCCTGTCGTTCCACTTCTTCCCGGTGTGGCTCCTGCTCGGGTTCTGGTTCTTCTGGGTACGCGGAGCCGGGCGCAACCGGCAGCGTTGGCAGCACTGGCAGCCGGGACAGGAGTCACACGACTGGAACCGTCCGGCGGCCATGCCGAGCAGCCCGCCACCGCGTCCCTGGTGAGGGCGCTGCGGGGTCAGACGACGCCGTAGAGACGGTCGCCGGCATCGCCGAGCCCGGGCACGATGTAGCCCTTCTCGTTCAGCCGTTCGTCCAGTCCCGCGGTCACGACGCTCACCTCGACAGACCGGCCGTCGTACGCCGCGCGCAGCCGGTTCACGCCTTCCGGCGCTGCCAACAGACAGATGGCCGTGACGTCGGTCGCGCCTCTGGCCAGCAACAGGTCGATGGCATCGGACAGGGTGCCACCGGTGGCCAGCATCGGGTCGAGGACGAAGACCTGACGCCCGGTCAGGTCCGGCGGTACGCGGTCGGCGTACGTCGAGACCTGCAGCGTGTTCTCGTCGCGGATCATGCCCAGGAACCCGACCTCGGCGGTTGGCAGCAGGCGCACCATCCCGTCCAGCATCCCGAGCCCGGCGCGCAGGATCGGCACCACGAGCGGGCGCGGATCGGCGAGCTTGACCCCCATCGTGGTCGCGACCGGGGTGGTGACTTCCACGCTCTCGACGCGGATGGCGCGGGTGGCTTCGTACGCCAGCAGCGTCACAAGCTCGTCGGCGAGCCGGCGGAACGTCGGCGAGTCGGTCCGGGCATCGCGAAGCGTCGTGAGCTTGTGGGCCACCAGCGGATGGTCGGCGACGTGCACATGGAGTCCGGTCACGCCGGGAAGGCTATCGGCGCAGCGGAGTGGCCGCCTGCCCGCAGTGACGAGGGATCGGCGAGAGGTTCCGAAGCGGGCGCCGCTGTGACAGTCTGGCCGTCGGGTGCCCTCCGGTGCCGGGCACGGCGGCGATGGGACTGCGATGGACGAGGACGCTGTCGACTTCGCCCTGGCCGCATGGCGCGAGGATGGCCGCTGGGTCGTGGACACCCTGCCGACCCGTACCGTCGACAGCATCGAGACGCTCGTCGCGTCGTTGCGAGCCCAGCCCAGCGAGAGTGGGGTCCTGGGCTTCGTGTCCATCGCCGAGGACTTCTTCCTCGCGGTGCGGGTCCACGGTGACGACACCCGGATCCTGCTCTCCGATGTCACCGCCGCGCAGGACTGGCCGTTGGCGCGGCAGGCCGTCGAGCAGCTCGGGGTCCCCATGCCGGAGGGCGACGAGCTCGACGAGGTCCAGCCTGCCGGGGACCTGCGGATCTTCGAGGACCTGGGGGTCGGGCCGGACGAGGTCGACCTGCTCTGCGGGGACCCGGAGCTGTACCCCGACGAGATGCTGGCCGGGGTCGCGAACCGCATCGGTTTCGGTGAGCAGTTCGACGCGGCCCTCGAGTCCCTCCCCGACTGAGGCCGGGAGCGCCGCCGGCAGGGTGGATCATCGGCAGATGCAGCCCCGGGCCGAGGACGTCGCCGCGATGCGCCTCGCACTGGCGCAGGCCGATCGCGCAGCGGCATCCGGTGAGGTGCCGATCGGGGCCGTCCTGCTCGGCCCCGACGGAGCTGTCATCGCCACCGGCGCCAACAGCCGCGAGGGCTCGTACGACCCGACCACCCACGCCGAGCTGACCGCGATCCGCGCTGCTGCGCAGGTCCGGCGGGACAGAGTTCTCGCCGGCTGCACCCTCGCCGTCACGCTGGAGCCCTGCCCGATGTGCGCGGGCGCCGCCTGGCTCGCCCGGGTGGACCGTGTCGTCTTCGGGGCGTGGAACACGGAGTACGGCGCTGCCGGCTCGATGTGGGACCTGCTGCGCGACGGCCGGCTGAACCACCGCCCCGAGGTGGTGGCAGGCGTGCTCGCGACCGAGTGCGCCGCCGTGCTGGGCACGTTCTTCACGTCCCGGCGGTGACGCGGCAGCGCCGGATTCGGGCGCGAGGCCGCCCTGCCGTATTCTCTCCCGCGGTGGCGTGTCCGAGCGGCCAAAGGAGCACGCCTCGAAAGCGTGTGAGGTGAAAGCCTCCGTGGGTTCAAATCCCACCGCCACCGCCGACGGAAAGCGGGTCACCGCAGGTCAGCAACCTGCGGGGACCTCGCCTCATTCCGATTTGGGCTCCCCTGACCGACAGCCACCGCACGTGCGGGAGCCCGGTTTTTTCCACCGGCTGATCATGGGATTGCATGCGTTTGCCTGGGTTGATCATGGACTTGCGTGCGGTTCCGGGTCGAAAAGCGCACTCAAGCCCATGATCAACCAGGCGGGCACGAAACCGAGCACTAGCTCAACCCCCGTGATCCGACTTCGAGGTATCGGACCCTCGTTGACGTCGGGAGGACTTCCCGGGCCCGCTGGGAACCGCGCTCTGTCGAGTGGGAAGGCGCCGAGTTCAGTGTGACTGCGTCCACGTTCACCTCCCACGGAAGAGGCGTCAGATGTCCAGTCACGCACAAGGTTCAGGACCCAGCGAGATCGTGAGGGTCAGGTTGTGGCGGGTCGCGGGTATCCTTGCTATCGCTCACGTAGTGCTCATGTTCGCCAGCTTCGCACTGCAGCAGGTCGCCCCTATCGGCTCCGACGCCGGCACGGTCCGTACCGATCACGTCACCTTCTCCATGACGTCCGGGTTCGCCGGGGAATACCTGACGTGCCTGAGCTTTCTGATTCTGCTGCTCGCCGTCACTCTGCTCGGGCGATTGCTGCGCGGCACCGCCGAGGTGTCCGAGTGGCTGGCGTCGTCCGCGGCTGCCGCTGGCGTTGTGTACGTCGCGGTGACACTGGCCGGCGCGTTGGCGAACCTCGGGGCAGCCCTGTACATCGGTCACCACGGAGGGGATCTGTCGACAGTTGCTGCGCTGGTTGACGCTCACTGGTTCGCCGTGTTCTCCGCGACAGCAGTTCTCGGCGTGTTCACCGGTTGCATCGCAGGGGCGGTACTGGTGAGCCGCGCCCTTCCTCGCTGGGTCGCCTGGACCGGATTCGTCACGGCTGTGGTCTGTGTGGCATCCGTCCCGGCCGCCGGGGCCGGCGCGGTGGACACCGCGACTCTGGTATGGGTGCTGTGGTTTGTCGGCCTTGGAGTGGCTGGGCTACGCGGCGGGAGCCGCACGACGGCCGCGGGCGTGCCAAGCGCGCCGACGCCAGTGTCTGTTTGATCCATCGCGGGAAGTCCCGCTCAAGGAGCAGGATGTCGGGCATGTCTCCGGCGGGAGCTCGAGCTGCGACAGCTGTCGCGGTCGGGGTGGCGATCGCGGCCACTGCAGCGGGTGTGGCGCTGTCGCTGATGGTGGCCTCACGTGACGCCGGCGACCTTGGAGCCACGGTTTTGAGCACCCTGGCGGCCTCGGCCTTCACGGTCGTCGGCGCCATCGTGGCCGCAGCCCGTCCGAGGAACCGCGTTGGCTGGCTGATGCTGGCAGCCGGCGTCGGGTGGGCGGTGGGCGCCGCCGCGGTGGACGTCGGTCAGCAAGCGCTGGCTGCGCCCGGTTCGGGTCGTTCGGCTTTGGTGGCCGTATGTCTGGTCACCGGATCCGCCCTGCGGGGAGTCGCCTGGTGGCTTGCCGCAGTCGGGTTGCCGATGTGGTTCCCGGACGGGCAGCTCGCCGGTCCGCGCTGGCGCGGGCTGCCACGCGCCCTGGTCGCTGTGCTGATCGTGTCCGCCCTCGGGGTGGTGACAGCGTCGGACGCGAACCTGAGCGGGCTGACCGGATGGCAGAACCCGGTCGCACTGCCCGCCGCTTCACAGTGGCTCAGCGGGCTGCTCTCACTCGGCTCGACCCTGGCCGGGGTCGTCTGTGCCGGGTGGGCGGTCTCCGGCTTGTGGCATCGGTGGCGCCGCGGCGGACTGCTGGAGCGCCAGCAGCTCGTCCTGCTCGCCGCCGCCACGTGCCTGCCGGTCCTGGCTGCCCCGGTGGTCCTGGCGACCGGGGACGGTTGGTGGTTCAGCGTCGCAGCGGTGCCGTTGCCCATCGCGGTCGGCTTCGCGGTGCTGGCGCGCGGGCTCTACGACCTGCGGACAGCGGTGAGCCGGACGCTGGTGTGGGTGACCCTGTCAGGACTTGTTGCGGGCCTTTATGCGCTGGTGCTCGTCGGGGTCGGTGGCAGGTTCGACGCGACGGACGAGCGGTGGCTTCCCTGGCTTGCTGCGGCGGTGGTAGCCGTGACGTTCGCGCCGTTACGGGATCTGTTGCAGCGCACGGTGAATCGGGTGGTGTTCGGACGTTGGGACGAGCCGTACGACGTGCTGGCCTCGCTCGGCCAGCGCCTGGAAGCCACGGCGGACGTCGATCGGCTGCTGGCTGACGTCGTCAGCGAGCTCGAGGGGCTCGGTCTGTCCGACGTTCTCGTCACTGATGCCGAGCACCGAGTGGTTGCCGGTCGTACGGCAGCCGACGAATCTGCCGCGTCGCGACAGCGACTACCGCTCTCTGCGTACGGCAGCGTGTCCGGCGAGCTGTCGTTCCAGGCGCCGCCGGCAGGTCTGCGGCCACGCGACCTGCAGCTGTTGGAGAACCTCGCCGGGCACCTCGGCGGCGTGCTGCACGCACGCGAGCTGACCGCGGACCTGCGGGACGCGCTGGAGCGCGCTGTGATGGCACGGGAAGAGGAGCGGCGGCGACTTCGCCGGGACCTCCACGACGGGCTCGGGCCGTCTCTCGCCGGTCACCGCCTGCGCCTGGATCTGATCGCCGCCACGATGGGCCGGGACTGCCCTGCGGCGAAGGATGTCGACCAGCTGCGCATCGAGCTCGCGGCCACGGTGCTCGAGGTCCGGCAGGTCGTCGAGGGGCTGCGACCGCCGGCTCTGGATGAGCTGGGCCTGGCCGGCGCCCTGACCCAGATGACCAGTCGGCTGGCCGCGGGCTCGTCGGTCGTGGTCGATGTCGCGGTTGATGACGTGGAGAGGCTGCCGGCGGCAGTGGAGGTGGCAGCCTTCCGCATCGTCAGCGAGGCGGTGACGAACACGGTGCGGCACTCCGACGCGGACGTGTGCCGGGTCCGAGTCGAGGTCGCGGGAGACCAGCTGCTCATACGCGTGCGGGACAATGGGTCTGGCATCGCCAAGAGGCAGGTCGGGGGGACGACGCCCGAGGGGGGAGCCGCAGACACCAGGTCGACCGCGGACGGAAACGGGCTTGCCACCATGGACGAACGTGCCCACGAGCTCGGCGGGAAGCTGACGGTCCTGACTGGCGAGGGAACGACCGTCGTCGCCGAGCTGCCGCTGGGTCCCGGCCGCGTACGGCATCCGGTCGGCATGTCAGCGGGGCGACCCGGATGACCATCCGGCTGCTCGTCGTGGAGGACCACCCGGTGTTCGCCTCCGGCCTGGTCGCGCTGCTCTCCGCCGAGCCGGATCTGGACGTGGTAGACGCGGTCAGCGATGCGCCCGCGGCGCTCGAGGCGCTGGCCGCGAGCCCGGTCGATGTTGTCCTGATGGACCTGAACCTGCCGAGGACCTCCGGGGTGGCCGCCACGGCCTCGGTCGTCGGTCTCCCGGACGCCCCTCGCGTACTGGTGGTCACGATGGTCGACGACGACGACACCGTCGTCGCGGCGCTGGGAGCGGGCGCCCGCGGGTACGTACTGAAGGGCGCCGGTGGTGCGGAGATCGTGGCGGCAGTACGAACCGTCGCTGGTGGGGGCGCGGTCTTCGGCGCCGGCGTCGCGACCCAGGTGCTGGCGATGGCCTCGTCACCGGCGGGTCAGCGGGACCGGAACGGGCTGACCGACCGGGAGTGGGAGGTACTGGAGCTGATCGCCCGCGGCGACTCGAACGTGGCAATCGCACGGTCTCTGGGCCTGACTGTGAAGACGGTCCAGAACTACGTGTCGAGGATCCTCGACAAGCTGGCGGTGTCGGACCGGACCCAGGCAGCCCTGCGTGCGCGAGAGCACCTGCTCCCCTGACAATCCCAACTGGGCTCCCGGCCGAGCCGACAGCCCGCCTGGCCGTCAAGGAGCCGGCCGACGTTCTCAGCAGTCTCCGTCTGAATCATCGCTAAGCCGACAGTGCCTTGTGGCACACCGCTCTTCAGCTGGCCGCTGCCTCGGGGCGCTCGCCGAAGGTTGCTCGGATGATCTCGTCCTGAGCGACTTCTCCCGTCAGCTCAGCCACTATCCGCTGCTCTCGGAAGACGGATACCCGGTCGCACAGGACGGCCAAGTCGGCTGCGTCCACGGAGGCGACGACGATGCCACAGCCGTCACGCGCCGCGTCACGGATCGCATCGATGATCCCGGCGCGCACCGACGTCGACGGCCTGGGTGGGCTCGTGCAGGACCAGGACCTTCGGTGAGCTGGCCAACCACTTGCCCAGCAGGACCTTCTGCTCGGTGCCAGTGCTCAGGGTGGCGACCGGCGCGTCGGGGTCGGCGGGCCGGATGTCGAGCTCTCGATCATGTGGCGAGCTTCCTCGGCCTGCCACGCGCGACCGGACCAGAGGTGGCGCGGACCCAGTACCGCACCGACGACTGACCGCCGGTCGGCGCGGTACCGCATCAGCTCATGCGCCCGTCCTAGAGCTCGACCCGGATCACGCTCGGGGTCGGAGAAGGAATCGACCCGACGAATCGAACTCGGCAGGCACCACGCGACTCACCATCGAGGGACGGATGGCACCGTAGATGTGCGGAAACAGCTGCCCGTCGCCACCGCCCTCGTAGCGTACGGGGACTCCCGCGGCTCGAATCGCCTCGTCGTCCATGACAAGGACGACCAGACGGTCGGTGCACCCCGAGAACTGGAGGGTCGCAACCCCTGGCAGCTGCTCGGCTGTCGACGCGTGGACGAACCCCACCTCTTCGAGGATCGCGCCGCGCGTCGAGATCCGGTATTCGCCAGCAACCAGAGCCTCTTCCCAGTCATGCTCACGGGTGAGGTGCAAGATCTCCACGAAGCGAGCCTAGCTCGCAGTAGCGGGCGTCCACGTGACACCTGACGGTCTGCCAGATCGCCCGCACGGTTGCCGCCATCGACGCGTCGGACAACTCGGGTCGCCGCGGGATCCTGGCAAGCTCGCCGTCTCGGACCGGACCCAGGCGGCGCTGCGCGCCGAAGCCACCTGTTTCCCTAGCGGCCGCATCCATACTCCCGATCGCCGCTGACCGACGACAAGGCCGTCTAGGCCGAGGCAGACGGGCTCGTCACGTGCTTCGCAGAGACCGAGGGGCTCGTCGCCGGCTTCGGCGACTGGCAGCCCGGGCCGGACGTCACCTGGACCGGCTTGGCAAGTGCCACCTCCACCGCTGTGGCACTGGGGACGATGGTGAACTTCGCCCCGAGAACGACATCGACGGAGGCATCGGTGCGGCCATCGCTGACCAGCGTCGCACCCGGGAAGTAGTAGGCCAGCAGTGCGGCGTTCTGCGCACC
>JANWJC010000204.1 GCA_025449595.1 Acidobacteriota bacterium
CCTGCGTGTCGGGACGGGTCCTTTACGGCGAGCGGATCAGGGACGCCCTCGTACGGCACCTCGACAAGGACCTCGGACCGATGGCGCTGCCGGCGATCCCGGCGAGCCCGGTGCCGTTCACCGTCGTCGAGTACTTCCCCGACCGGCACGTGACCGGCTTCCACGACCCGCGCCAGCACGCAGTGAGCCTGGCGTTCCTGGTGCCGGTGGCCGGTGACTGCACCCCGGCCGGGTCGGCGCTGGACCTGGTCTGGATGACGCCGCAGGAGGCCGCCAGCGACGACGTGGCACACGAGATGACCAGCGGGCAGGGCAAGCTCGTGCGGATGGCGCTGGCGCACGTCGGCCTGCTGCCCTGAGGGCTGCGCCGACCCCGCGTCTGGCCCCTCGCCCGGAATTGACCGGGCCGGACGGAATACCTCGTCGAGGACTGTCGGTTGCCTGCGGAAGAGTTCGTGACTGCTAGGGCCCGGCTTGACCCTCTCCTCCAGAACGGACACTTTCCGTGACATCCTCTCCGCAGAGCGTGGCGCACGAGCATCTTGACGCCAGCGCGTTCTCGCTCGAGAACCCCGACCCCAAGCGGTGGCGGGCGCTGTTCGTCATCGCGATCGCCCAGCTCATGGTGATCCTCGACGCGTCCATCGTGAACCTGGCGCTGCCGCGCGCGAAAGCCGAGCTCGGCATCAGCGACGCCAACCAGCAGTGGATCCTGACCGCCTACACGCTGGCGTTCGGCGGGCTGATGCTGCTCGGTGGTCGCATGGCCGACTATGCCGGCCGCAAGCGGATGTTCATCATCGGGCTCATCGGCTTCGCCTCGGCCTCGGCACTGGGCGGCATCGCCCCCAGCGCAGGATTCCTCTTCGCGGCTCGCGGGCTGCAGGGGGTCTTCGCGGCGCTGCTCGCACCCGCTGCCCTCTCGCTCATCACCGTCACGTTCCACGCACCGAAGGAGAGAGCGCGCGCCTTCGGTGTCTACGGAGCGATCTCCGGCGGGGGCGCAGCGATCGGTCTGCTCCTCGGTGGCGTGCTGACCGAATACCTCTCGTGGCGCTGGTGCCTGCTGGTCAACGCACCGATCGCCGTCGTCGCTGCCTTCCTGGCCGTGCCTTACGTACGCGAGAGCCGTGCCGTCGGTGGGACCTCGTACGACATCCCCGGCGCAGTGACCGTGACGGCCGGCCTCGTTTCCCTTGTGTACGGCTTCACCAAGGCGGCTCCGGCCGGCCTTCGTGACACGTCGCACTGGACCCAGGCCAGCACGCTGGTCTGGTTCGCGCTCGCCGCAGTGCTGCTGACCGCCTTCTTCCTCATCGAACGTCGGCACTCGAACCCGTTGCTACCGCTGCGGATTCTACTCGACCGCAACCGGGGCGCGGCGTACCTCGTCTCGCTGATCGTCGGCATCGGGCTGTTCGCCATGTTCTTGTTCCTCGGCCTCTACATGCAGGTCGTCCTCGGCTATACGCCCATCGTCGCCGGGCTCGCGTTCCTGCCGTTCAGTGCGGGCATCATCGTGGGCGCCGGGATCGCGAGCCAGCTGCTGCCGAGGGTGGGACCGAAACCGCTGATCGTGCCCGGTCTGTTGGCCGGTGCGGTGGGACTGCTGTGGCTGACCCGTCTCGAGGTCGGCTCGAGCTACACCAGCCACGTGCTCCCGGCGATTTGCGTGCTGAGCATTGGGATCGCGTTCGTGTTCATCCCGATCGCGAGCACGGCGCTGCACGGCATCGGGCACGAGGACGCCGGCGTCGGCAGCGCCCTGATCAACACGTCCCAGCAGATCGGCGGCGCGGTGGGCGTCGCGCTGCTGAACACCGTCGCAGTGACGACGACGACCGCCTACCTGGCAAGCCACGGTGCCCTGGGCCAGGGCGCCGTGCCCGCGGCACTCACCGCTGGTTACACAAGGGCCTTCATGGTCGGCAGTGGGATGCTCGTCCTCGCGGCTGTCGTCGCCTTCTTCATGCTCACGGTCGGCAAGGACGCCGTGAGCGAGGGCGACGAGACCCCGGTGGCCGTCGGCTGACGATCCTCCCGGCGCCGGTCCGGCCTAGCGGCGGTGCGGGGTGGACCGGCTCCGGTTCCTGCCCGAGGGCCCGTCGTTCCAGACGCGTACGCCGTCCAGGTCCGCGCTCCATCCGACGTAGCGGTGGTGCCAGGTCGCCAGCAGGGTGGTCAACAGGACCGTGCCCACGTGTCCGACACGCGGCCAGTCGGTGGAACGCACCAGGCCGTTGCCGAGGGAGAGCACGATGTGCCCTGCGCCGGAAGCGCCCTTCGTATACACCGGCACGCCGGCGGGGATCAGCCAGATCGCCGTCCGGTACCGATATCTCGCGTGCGCCCAGGCACTCATGGCAGTGGGGAAGCGACGAGGTGCCTGCAGTGCGATGCGTACGAACAACAGGCACGACCGCGTCGGGAACGTGGTCCGGACCGCGGCCCAGGAGATGGCGCGCAGGGCGAGGGGTGATGTCGTCAGGGCCATCGACACGGCGCCGTCCCCGACTGCGTCTCCCGCGGGCTGTGCCGTCGCAGCAGCGGCGAGCACCGACCCGGGAAAGGCCGTTGCCGCGGGCATGGCGGCGACAAGCACCGGCGGGACGGGCTCGGCTGCGGCCGCAAGTCGATCCTGTGTCGCGGGGACCACGAGGACGGCGATGACCGCGACGAGTGCCGACAGCGTGGCCCACGGACGGTCATGCGTCCGAGCGGTCATGGCACTCCTGGGGACGGCGGGTGCGGCGTCGAACCAACCGCTGAGCACGAATCCTGAACCGTCAGGCAGGCTAGCGGTGGCCGGCCGCGTCGGCTACCCCTTCCAGAACATCGGTGGCTCTCGCCCGGTCCGCCGGTTCCCGCGGGCCTGGACCACAATCGGGTCATGCCTGTCGCCCTGGACGCCCTGTTGGCCGAACTGCCTGCCGACGCCGTGACGACCGACCCAGCTGTGATCGAGAAGTACCGGTACGACTGGGCGCACGACCCCGCTGCCGGGATGCCGGTCGCGGTCGTTCGTCCCACCGCGGCCGACCAGGTACAGACCGTCATGCGCTGGGCCAGCACGAACCGGGTGCCGGTCGTCCCTCGTGGGGCCGGCAGCGGGCTGTCGGGGGGCTCCTCCGCGGTCGAGGGTGGCGTCGTGCTGAGCATGGACCGCATGCGTTCGGTGCACATCGATCCTGACTGCCGCGTTGCCGTCGTGGAACCCGGAGCCCTCAACGCCGAGGTCAAGGCCGCCGCCCGGGAGCACGGGCTGTGGTACCCGCCGGACCCGTCCTCGTACGAGATCTGCTCCATCGGCGGCAACATCGCGACCAACGCCGGGGGGTTGTGCTGCGTGAAGTACGGCGTCACCACCGACTACGTGCTGGGGCTGGACCTGGTCCTGGCGGACGGCACCGCGATCACGCTGGGCGGCAAGCGGCTCAAGGACGTGGCGGGGCTGTCGCTGCTGAAGCTCTTCGTGGGCAGTGAGGGCACGCTCGCAGTGGTCACCGGTGCCGTGCTGCGTCTGGTGCCGGCGCAGCAGGCCCCGAGCACCCTGGTGGCGCTGTTCGAGTCGATGGTTGCGGCCGCGGCCGCTGTCGTGGAGATCACCCGCTCGACCCGGCCGGCGATGCTGGAGCTGATGGACGCCGCGACCATCAACGCCGTCGAGAACCACCTGTCGATGGGCCTGGATCGCACGGCCGGCGCCCTGCTGCTCGCGCAGTCCGACGCCGGTGGCGCTGCGGCGGGCGCCGAGATCTCCGCCATGGAGCGGGCCGCCCTACGGTGCGGGGCGACCGAGTTGTTCCGTACCGACGATCCTGCCGAGGGCGAGGCGCTCGCCGCCGCGAGGAGGGCCGCCTTCCCCGCCATCGAGAAGCTGGGTTCGTTGCTGCTCGAGGACGTCGGGGTCCCGATACCGCTGCTGGCGCAGCTGCTCTCCGGGATCGCGGACATCGCCAAGCGCAACCAGGTAGCGATCCCGACCGTCGCCCATGCCGGCGACGGAAACACCCACCCGATCATCGTGTACACCCCGGGAGATGCCGACGCCGAGCGGCGGGCACGCAAGGCGTTCGGCGAGATCATGTCACTGGCGATCTCGTTGGGCGGCACCATCACCGGGGAGCACGGCGTCGGGAGGCTGAAGAAGGCGTACCTGCCGGCCCAGCTGGGGCCGGACGTGATGGCACTGTCCCAGCGGGTCAAGCAAGCGCTGGACCCACTGGGAATCCTCAATCCGGGAGCAGTGCTCTAGGCAGCGATGGCGGGCTGATCGGTCCCGCAGTACTTGCACTTGCTGGCCCCGACTGGCAGGTCGTCGGACAGGCATGCCGGGCAGGTCTTCGCGGGGGCGGGGTCCCCGAACGCGACAATTCCACGACGGGCCTGCAGCGCCTTGTACGGGACAACGAGGACGAAGTACACAGCGAGCATGAACACGATGAAGTAGATGACCGCGGAGATGAAAGCGCCGATGTTGACGAAGGTCGCCGCATTGCCGGAGCGGATCGTGAAGCCGAGCCCGAGCGACTGACCACCCTGGAGGGCGGAGATGATCGGGGTGATGATGTTGGTCGTGAAGGCCAGGATGAGGCCGCTGAACGCCAAGGCAACGACCAGCCCGACGGCAACGACGATGACGTCACCACGCATGAGGAAGTTCTTGAAGCCCTGAATCATCTAACTCTCCTATCACCATGGTCAAAGCAAAGCGACCGTGCGCACGAACACTACCGTGATCTCCCGCTAAGCGCGCACCTCCAGCCCAACCCCCCATTTCGACGGTGAGCGGTCAGAGGGCCACCAGCTTGGCTACGGCTGCTAGTCCTACGACGACGATGACTGCCCGATAGATCGCTGGTGGTAGGCGCCGGCCGATGCGGGCACCGATCTGGCCTCCCACGACCGACCCGAGCGCGATGAGTACCGCGGCGCCCCATGCGATGCCACCGTGTACGACGAACACGACAGCCGCCGCCCCGTTCGCCCCGGTGGCAAGCACGTTCTTCAGGGCATTCAGCCGGTTCAGCTCGTCGTCGAGCAGGGTGCCCAGCAAGGCCATGAGCAGAACCCCTTGGGCCGCACCGAAGTATCCGCCGTAGACGCCCGTTGCGAACACACTCGACGTGAGAACCGGGCTGGGCCGACCTTGTGGACGCCCGCGGGCACCTATCCGTCGTTGCAACCACGGCTGGATCACGACCAGGACACAGGCGAGCACGATGAGCGGTGGGACGATCGCACCGAACACAGCGGCAGGCAACCGCAGCAGGAGCACGGCACCGAGCAGGCCGCCTACGATCGACGCGCCAACGAGCCGCAGCGCGCGCGGCCACTGGTCGCGCAGCTCCGCACGATAGGCCACCGTGCCGCTCACCGAACCCGGCAGCACGCCGACGTTGTTCGTCATGTTGGCCACGACCGGCGGGTAGCCGAACGCCAGCAGCACGGGGAACGTGATCAGCGATCCCGACCCGACAACGGTGTTGATGGTCCCGGCGCCGAGCCCGGCAACCAGCAGAACCGCGGCTTCTACCAGCGTCACTGGCACGGCCCGCAGTGGTCACGTCGTCCGGACACCGTCTGGAACCTCCTCGACGTCTACCGGCACGATGCGATATAGATCCCGACGAGCGCCCGGTCGTCGGTACGACGCGCATCTGGTTCAGCCTCGCACCCGAGGCCCCGCTCTCACCGCGGGGGTGCCGTTCGGCGTCCCCGCGGACCGGCGCTCGGCGCGTGGGCTGTTGCCACCGCGCATCCCGGAAACGGCCACCAGCGCGATACCGAGGAAGAACATGGCGGTCGCCCCGATCGCGAGTTGTCCGTCAGGATCGAATCCGGCCACCGCCAGGCGATCCAGCGCAAAGCCGATCGGTACCAGCCCAGTCAGCAGCAACCAGGACCGCCAGGTGCTCTCGAGACGAGGTCGCACGGGCCCTCGCGGGCGCTCGAACCGTTGGAGCACGAGGACGATCGCGAGGAGGACGAGTGCCAGGACAACGATCCACAGCGGACGCAGCGCCCACCAGAGCAGCGATCCGATCGTCGGTGCGAACAGTCGGGGCAGCAGGTAGAGGACGGGGGAGACGATGATCACAGGCACCATGTGCCATAGGTAGACTGTCATGATCACCAGGTTGGCGCGTACGACACATGCCCACGCCGACGGGCGCTGCAGCCAACGGGTGACCGGCGCCTCCAGCGTCAGGACGACGCCAGCCTGGGCCACCGCGAAGGCGAGCAGCGCCACCGACGGCGGCGAGGTGTTGTCGATCCGCGCCCCGGGCAGCCCGATCATGCTGACCGGGAACGGCCCCACCGTGACCAACAGGACCAGCGCGCCGGCACCGACGACGGCGAGGGCGTACGGGCGCCACGCTGTCTTGGTCAAGGTGCCGTCACGCCACGCGAAGCCGAGCTGGAACGAGACCCCCCAGACGAGCAGGTAGTTCAAATATCCCAGTGCGGGTGCATCCGACCTCAGGACGAGTGCGTCGACCCCTGCAGCGACTCCCGCGAACGCGACGACGACCCAGAGTCCCCACCGACGATGAAGTACGTGCAGTGCGGGAGTGAGAGCGAGCAGCACCAGGTACACCGGCAGGAACCACAGCTGGAACGCGACACCCCACGCCGCGGGGACCAAGACTCTCGGGTCCGCACCGGCCAGCTGGGCGAGTGCGACGACCAGGAAGCCGGCTGCGATGAACACTGTTGTGGGTCGAAGGATCCGTTCGGCCCGGCCGTGCAGCCACGAACCCCAGGTGCCGCCGCGGCGCTGATGGGAACGCCAAGAGGCTGCGTTCGCGTATCCGCCGGCGAGGAAGAAGACGGGGATGACTTGGAACAGCAGCGTGAGCCAGGCGGCCGAGGGCACCGCTGCCAAGGCGTCGAACCCTTGCAGGAACCCGCCCTGCCGTGCGACCGATGTGGCCAGCCAGTGGCCGACCACGACCAGAGCGATCGCGGTGGCGCGCAACAGGTCCACATAGCGGTTTCGTCCCGTCATGGCGACGGCCAGCTGTGCCACCTGCACCGCGCACCTCCTGCCCGCCGGGTCGCAGACCTGACGCTAACGACCGGTAGTGCCGAGGCGACCAAGCAGCGACCCGGCGACGGTGACGCCTACCAGGAGTGCACCGGTGAGCACCGTGAAGTCGAGTGGGAGATGGTCCGGTGTCCCGATCAACAACCCCCGCAGCGCATCCACCTGATAGCTCAACGGGTTCACGACGCTGATCGCAGCAAGCCATGTCGGCATCAGCGCGATCGGATAGAGCGCGTTCGAGGCGAAGAAGAGCGGCATCGTGATGGCCTGGCCTATCCCCATCAGTCGCTCTCTGCTCAACACGATGCCGGCGATGATGACGGACAGGCAGCAGAAGAACCCCGAACCGAGGATGACGATCGCCACAACACCGAGCAGCCGCAGCGGGTTCGTCGTGAGTGCGACACCGAGGATCGCTGCCAGCACCAGGACAATGAAGGCCTGGGCCAGGGCCCGGATTCCTGCCGCGAACGCCTTCCCCGTGACGAGGGCCACTCGCGGCGTCGGCGTGACGAGCAGCTTGCTGAGAACCCCGGCGTCCCGCTCCCAGATGATCTGGATGCCGTAGAAGATCGCGATGAACAGTGCCGACTGGGCCATGATCCCCGGTGCCAGGTAGTCCAGGTACGGGATCGAGCCCGTCGGGATCGCGCGCAGCCTCGTGAACGTCTCGCCGAAGATGATGAGCCAGAGCGCGGGTTGGATCGCCCGGGTGACCAGCTCGGTGCGGTCATGCCTGAGCTTCTGCAGCTCCACCAGGCACATCGCCGCTATCCGCGACGGCAGGAGCCGGGCCAGCGATGGCGGGGGAGCCAGCTCAGCCGAGCCGACGAGCGGTGCGGCGGACGCTGCGGGCTGCACGATAACCTCCCTTGTCTGCCCCTTCTTCGAGGCTGTCGCCGGTGTAGTGACGGAACACGTCCTCCAGGGTCGCGTGCGTACCGATATCTGCCGTGAGTCGTTGCGGAGTGTCCATTGCGCGGACCTGCCCGTGGTGCATGAGCGCGACTCTGTGGCAGTGCGACTCGGCCTCCTGCATGTAGTGCGTCGTGACCAGCACGGTGGTGCCGACGGACGTCCGCAGCTCGGTCAAGAGGTCCCAGACACTGTCGCGCGCCACCGGGTCCAGTCCGATCGTCGGCTCGTCGAGGACCAGCAGCAACGGACGATTCACCAAGGCTTGCGCGACCTCCAGGCGGCGGATCATCCCACCGGAGTAGCGGCTCGCCAGCTGGTCCGCGGCGTCGTCAAGCCCAACCGCATCAAGGACCTCGGCCACGCGGTCGCGGCGCTGCTGCCGGGGCACGTCGTAGAGACGCGCGAACAGTGCGACGTTCTCCCGTCCGGTCAACCCGGCGTCCGCGGACAGCATCTGCGGTACGTATCCGAGCCCTCGTCGAACGTCGCGCCGCTGCCGGGTCACATCCCGGCCGAGCACCTGCATCCGGCCGGACTGCAGCGTCAACAGTGTCGTCAGCAACAAGATCGTGGTGGTCTTGCCCGCTCCGTTGGGACCCAGCAGCCCGAACACCTCCCCGGGCGCCACCTCCATCGACACGTCGTCCACGGCCAGGTGGTCGCCGTACCGATGAGAGACGTGGTCGATGAGAACCGCGGGAGCGGTCATCGCAGTGCCCCGTGCTCGTCCACGCCGACCGCGAGCCGGATGAGCGCCGGCAGGGCGCGCTGCAGTCGTTGCCGATCCTGAGCCGACAGCACTCCGAGCGCATCGCTGACCGCAGCGGTTCGCCGTGCCCGCCATGCGTCCACCCGGCGTCGCGCGTGCGCTGTCAGCTCGAGTCGGGCCACCCGCCGGTCGGCCGGATCCCTGGTTCGCAGCACCAGTCCCGTCGCCACCAGCTGGCCGACGAGCGTGCTCACCGTGTTGGGCACCAGCCCCAGGGCATCGGCGGCCTCCGTTACCGAGATCGAGGGCTGGTCGCGCAGCAGGCGCACGACCTCGAGCTGCGAGCCCGTCAGCGCAGGAGCGGTCGAATCGCGTCGCGCGGCGCGCCTGGTGGCGCCCCGGAACACCCGGACCGCCTGCACGAGGTCCGAGGCCAGCTCGGCGTCAGCGAGCTCGGCCGTCGGGACGAGCCGTGGGCGCGCTGCCATGTGGCCCACGATACCTCTGCCCCAGAGGTATCGCACCCAGCCGAGAAGCCCGACCGTTGACGTCCATGATTCCATCGGATCATGAGCGACACCCTGAGCGCACGAACCATCCTGATCGAAGGCGACAACGGGGACGAGATCCAGGCCTACCTGGCTCGGCCCGACGGGGACGACCGGCGCGGGGGAGTGGTCGTGATCCACCACCTCCCCGGCTACGACCGGGGCACCAAGGAGATGGTGCGTCGATTCGCAGAGATGGGATATGACGCGTTGTGCCCCAACCTCTATTGGCGCGAGGCGCCTAACGCTGCCCCGGACGACGCAGCCGCCAAGGTGCGCGCCGCCGGAGGCGTGCCGGACGAGCGGCTGGTCGGTGACGTCGGTGGGGCGATGGCGTACTTGCGCGGACTTCGGACGTCGAACGGGAAGGTCGGGGTCATCGGGCACTGCTCAGGTGGCAGGCAGGCCGTCCTGGCGGCCTGTCACCTCGACCTGGATGCCGCCGTCGACTGCTACGGCGCGTTCGTCACAGGTACGCCCCCGGAGGGCGCGCCGTTCCGCGGCAACCTCGTCGACCAGCTACCCGACCTGCGGGCGCCGCTGCTGGGTCTGTTCGGCAAGGACGACGTCTCGCCCAGTCCGGAGCAGGTGGCCGAGCTCGATGAGATCCTCACCCGGAATGCCAAGCCGCACGAGTTCCACTCGTACGACGACGCCGGCCACGCCTTCTTCGCCACGGACCGGCCCGCCTACCGGGTGGCCGCCGCGAACGACGGCTGGGAGCGGATCGGCACGTTCTTCCGCGCCCATCTGGGAGGCTGACATGTGTACTTATCACACAGTGACCACGACGGTCGATGGCAGCGCAAAGGGCCCTGAGGGCAGCTGGTTCCACGTCACCGATGCCGCCGTGTACTACGACCACCCGGTGCACGCGATGGCCGGGCACACCCTGAACATCGACCTCACCGACCCAACCCGCGGGCCTGCAGCGCGAGTGGCGCTGGAGCTCACCTCGACCTCGGCGCGTGAGCTCGTCGCCGCCATCCAGGAGGCACTGGACGCCGTACCCGCCGCCCTGCTCCAGTCCTGACCCGCCTCCCGACATGCGCGGGCCGGCAGGCGCGACTGCGAAGGGCTCGTCAGGCGAACTTGATCAGGGATGCGATGCCGAAGACGAGGCAGTAGATCGCGAACGGGGTGAGGGTGCGTGTGGTGAACCACCGGGTGAGGAATCGCACGCTGGCGTACGCCGCGAAGCCGGCCACAACAGCGCCGACCACGACCTGTCCGTGGATCCCGTCACCGGCAGGGCCGAGCAATGACGGGATCTTCAGGACGCCGGCGGCCAGGATCACCGGGGTGGCGAGCAGGAACGCGAACTTCATCGCGTCCTCGTGATCGAGGCCACGTACGAGACCGCCGACCATCGTGACCCCCGACCGGGAGATACCCGCGAGAAGGGCGAAGGTCTGGAACAGGCCGATGATCCCTGCCTCCAGGTAGCCGAGGTTGTCCAGCGAGCGGCTCGGCCCCCCGACAACGGGCCGGTGCCGCTCCTCTTCGCTGACTTGCTCGGCCGTCTCGACCGCAGCGAGGGACTCGGCCCGTGCGTTCGCGCGACGACGAAGGCCTTCTCCGGCCAGCAGGATCAGGCCGTTGAGAGTGAGGAATGCTGCAGCCGCGGCAGGTTTCGCGAACAGGACCCGGAAGGTGTGCTCGAGCAGGAGGCCGGTGATACCGACGGGGACGGTCGCGATAACGATCAGCCATGCCAGCCGCTCGGTCGAGGTGGTGATCGACCTGGTGCGAATCGTGTTGAACCAGGCACCGATGATGGCGACCCAGTCCCGCCAGTAGAACACCAGCAGTGCCAACGCGGTTGCCACATGCAGAGCCACGACGAACGCGAGGTACGGCGACTGGTCGGAGCTGGTCGTGTCCTGCTGGGTCACCAGCGTGGTCCAGGATCCGCCCAGCCATGCCGGGATCAGGACGGAGTGGCCGAGGCTGGAGATCGGGAACAACTCGGTGATGCCCTGGACGAGCCCGATGACGATGGCTTGCAGATAACTGATGTCCACCACTGCGGTTGGTCCCGTCGGTGTCGGTGCGTCGGTGTGGGCGGGACGGGCGCTAGTCCTTCTTGGAGCCGGTGGTCATCCAGGCACCGATGAACAGCACGACGGCGAGGCCGATTGCGAACAGTCCGTGCTTGGTGTGCTTGGCGGTGATGGTGGCGTCGGCACCTGGGAAGAAGCCGGGGAGGGAGTCGGCCGGCTGGGTCATGTACACGACTGCCGCGACGAGAGCCAGAACTCCCAGGACGAGGAGAACCCACGTCCACACGGTCGGACGAACACTGCTGGTATCGGTCACGAGGGGAAAGCCTAAGCGACCGGCTCGCCAGACACTGCCAGGCGCGTCCGGGTGCCAGTTCTCGGCCCCGGCAGCGGTCACGACGGGTTCGGGAGCCTATTCCATGATCGGTAGGCAGTTGGTGAGGTCGATGCCACAGCAGTAGTGCGTGGGAGAGACGCTCCGGAGCCCCTGTCGACCTCACGAAACGCCTACCGATCAAGCGCTCGACGACCCGGTTCGTCGCCCGGTCGCGTGTATGCTCCTGGCGGCTGACACGCCCCAAACATCGGGACCCGGGCGGGCGCGAATGCTGCGCCGAGCCGCGAGTGCCTAGGGAGCGCAGTGAGTGCTGACGTCACGGACACCGCGGACTCAGCCGCCCCGACAGTTGTCGCATCCACGGAGGGTGTCCGCACGTCCCGACTCGGCGTGAGCGCCGATCGCGCTCGGTCGGCCCTCGTTCGGGCGCTACCCGCGCTGCTCGGTTATGTGGCGACACGCGTGCTGGGCGTCTCGCTGCTGGCCTGGTGGGCAGCCCGCCGAGGCGAATCGGTCTGGAACAAGCTCTTCGAGTTTGACTCCGGCTGGTACGCAACGGTGGCCAAGCGGGGCTACGACACCGCGATCCCGCCGTGGGACCCCGTCTTCCACAGCCACAGCAACCTTGCGTTCTTCCCGCTCTACCCGATGCTGACCAGGCTCGCTCATACCGTCACCGGACTGGACATACAGGTGGTGGCGATCGGCGTGGCGTGGGTGTCCGCTCTTGCCGCCGCGTGGGGAGTCTTCGTCGTTGCCGATCACCTCTACGGGCGCAGGGTCGCCTTCTTCGCGGCGGTGCTCTGGGGAGTGATCCCCAACTCCATCATCATGCAGATGGCCTACTCGGAGTCGACGTTCACGGCTCTCGCAGCCTGGTCGCTCTACGCTGCCGTCCGCCGTAGATGGGTGTGGGCAGGGTCGCTGGCCGTGCTTGCGGGTCTGACACGACCCACAGGAGTCGCGGTTGCTGTCGGCGTCTGCCTCGCAGCAGTCGTGGAGATCGTCCGATCGCTGCATGCGCGTCGCAGTTCGGCCGACGGACCCGTACTGTCGTGGCGGCCGTGGTTCGCGCTTCTTATCGCGCCGTTGGGCTGGTTGGGCTACATCGTGTGGGTCGGCGTGCGACTCGGCCGGTGGGACGGGTACTTCCGAGTTCAACAGATCTGGGGCTCGGCGTTCAACTGGCGAATGCCCGTCTTCGGATGGATGGCGGGCCTGGTAGGGCACGCTGATGCGGTCCCGCTCATGTTCGTCACCGTGTCGGTAGTCGTCCTGTCGAGCGTCGCCCTGTTCCTGCTCAGCCTGTGGCAGCGCCAGCCGATCGCCCTCGTGGCGTTCTCGGGCGCATTGATCCTGATGGCGATCGCGGATCGCGGGAACTTCTGGTGCGAGGCTCGCTTCGTCCTACCTGCGTTCCCTCTGGTCTTCCCGGTCGCGCGAGCCTTCGCAGACATCCGTCAGCGATCCACGGTCGTCGTCGCCATCCTCGCTGCCAGCGCAGCCGCCGCGGTGCTGGGAGCGAACTACCTGCTGGTCGCACCCCACTACCCCTGAGATCCGACGCGGGCATCAGATGGACCGGGCCCACCATGACCACCCCGAGGCCGTGGTCATGGTCGCGGGGAGCCGTCCCCGAGCGCGGTGTCCGAGGGGGGACTTGAACCCCCATGCCCTTTCGGGCACTAGCACCTCAAGCTAGCGCGTCTGCCTATTCCGCCACCCGGACAGGGACGCAACGGCAG
>JANWJC010000205.1 GCA_025449595.1 Acidobacteriota bacterium
CAGCCGTACGTCGGCAAGGAGATCGAAGCCAAGATCATCGAGCTGGACAAGAACCGCAACAACGTGGTCCTGTCCCGCCGGGCCTGGCTCGAGCAGACCCAGAGCGAGGTACGCCAGAACTTCCTGACGCAGCTGCAGAAGGGCCAGATCCGCTCCGGCGTCGTCTCGTCCATCGTGAACTTCGGCGCGTTCGTCGACCTCGGCGGCGTCGACGGTCTCGTCCACGTGTCCGAGCTGTCCTGGAAGCACATCGACCACCCCTCCGAGGTCGTCGAGGTCGGCAACGAGGTCACCGTCGAGGTGCTCGACGTCGACATGGACCGCGAGCGGGTGTCGCTGTCGCTCAAGGCCACGCAGGAAGACCCGTGGCAGCAGTTCGCGCGGACCCACCAGATCGGCCAGGTCGTGCCCGGCAAGGTCACCAAGCTGGTGCCCTTCGGCGCGTTCGTACGGGTCGACGAGGGCATCGAGGGCCTCGTGCACATCTCCGAGCTGGCCGAGCGCCACGTGGAGCTGCCCGAGCAGGTCGTCCAGGTCAACGGCGACATCTTCGTCAAGGTCATCGACATCGACCTGGACCGCCGCCGCATCTCGCTGTCGCTCAAGCAGGCGAGCGAGGGTGTGACAGGGGCCGACGACGAGCACTTCGACCCCGCGCTCTACGGCATGGCGGCGACGTACGACGAGGCGGGCAACTACGTCTACCCGGAGGGCTTCGACTCCGAGACCGGCGAGTGGCTCCCTGGTCACGAGACGGCGCAGGCCGCGTGGGAGAAGGAGTACGCCGAGGCCCACGCACGCTGGGAAGCCCACCGAGCGCAGGTCTCGGTGGCCCGCAAGGCCGACGCGGCCGCAGCGGTCGAGGCCGGCGAGACTCCTGCCTCGTACGCCTCCGAGACCCCCGAGACCGAGGGCACGCTTGCCTCGGACGAGGCGCTGCAGGCGCTGCGGGACAAGCTCACCGGCGCCTGACCGGCACCCTTGCAACACACGATGGACGCCCCCGAGCCTGAGCTCGGGGGCGTCCATCGTTCTCGGCCGTCCCGAGGTCGATCCAGTCGGGCGTGTCGGTCGTGACCCGGGTGGGACTGTCCGGCGGGATCGGGTCGGGCAAGTCGACCGTCGCGGCGATGCTGCGGGCCCGGGGTGCGGTCGTCGTGGACGCCGACGCACTGGCCCGCGAGGTCGTCGAGCCGGGTACCCCTGGCCTGGCCGCGGTGGTGGCACGGTTCGGCGACGGTGTCCTGGCACCGGAGGGCTCCTTGGACCGGGCCGCACTGGCGGCGATCGTGTTCGCCGACCCGGCCGCGCTGGCGGACCTGGAGGCGATCACCCACCCGCTCGTGGCCGAGCGGGCCGCGGTCCTGCTGGCGGCGGCCCCGCCCGATGCCGTCGTGGTCTACGACGTGCCGCTGCTCGTGGAGAAGGACCTGGCCCGGGCCTACGACCGCGTCGTGATCGTCGACGCACCCGACGACGTCCGCGTCGAGCGGCTCGTGGTGCGCGGGATGTCCCGGCCGGACGCCCTGGCGCGCATGGCGGCCCAGGCGCCCCGCGCCGAGCGGCTCGCCGTCGCCGACGACGTCCTCGACAACACCGGCGACGAGTCCGCCTTGCAGGCCCAGGTCGACCGGCTATGGGCTGCGCTGACCGGCGGCTGAGCTTTCGAGGACTGGGCCTACCTCGTTTGGTGGAGTGCTGGGAGGTGCGCTCCTTGGCCGGGAGGTCTGGTCAGAGTTGACCAGAGGCCAACGGGAACGACACGGGCGGCCTTCATGAGCAGGGCCATCGGGAGCGGGAACACGATCTCGTTACGGCGCCTCTCGATGCCGTTTGCGATGCTGGCAGCGGCCTGAGCGGGTTCAACGAGAAACGGCATCGAGAACGTGTTTTCGGCTGTCATCTCCGTGCGGACGAAGCCGGGGCAAACTGTCGTGACACGGATCCCATGTTGTGCCAGGGACCCCCGCATCGCCTCGAGCAGGTTGATCTGCGCAGCCTTCGTCGCCCCGTACGCCTCCGAGCCGGGGAAGCCCCGATAGCCCGCGACGGAGGCTACGCCGACAATGTGGCCTGCCCCCTGGCCGACCATCTTCGGCACCACAGCGGCCAGCAGGTTGTTGAGGCCGAGGAGGTTGACTTCGACGTGCCGGGCGAAGGCGTCCCGGTCCCACGCGGCGGCGTCGAACTGCTTCCAGTGGCCGGCGCACCAGATGACGGTGTCCAGGCCACCGAGCGCCTCGGTGGCCTCATGTGCAGCGAGGGCGACTCCCTCGGGATCGGTTGCATCGAGCACGATGGTGGTCATGTCGCCACCAGAGACCTTTTCCAGCTCCTCCGTGCGTCGAGCACTGATCGCAACATTGGCACCGCGTCCGACGAGCTCACGGGCGAGCGCCGATCCGATGCCGCTCGACGCGCCGACGACCCAGAAGTTCCGTCCCGCGATAGGGGGTCTCCGGTCGACCCTCATGCGAGTGTCCCGGTCGAACGTTCGAGCCTGACTTGTGCCACGTCCAGATAACCAGAGCGGAATCCCGCCTCGCAGTAGGCGAGATAGAATTCCCACTTACGACGGAACTCGGCGTCGAAGCCGTACGTACGGATCTGGGGCCAGCGAGCCATGAAGGTGTCGCGCCAACGCCTGAGGGTCTCGGCATAGTGGGGCCCGAAAGCATGCACCTTCGCTACCCGCAGTTCGGTGCCGGCTGTCGTGGTGTTCTCGATGGCGGTGAGCGAGGGGATCAGGCCCCCCGGGAAGATGTGCTTCTGGATCCAACCGAAGGAGTTGCGGGTTGCCAGCAGCCGATCATGGGACATCAGGATCGCCTGGATCGCCGCGATGCCACCCGGTGCGAGTCGTTGGTCGAGCGTGGCGAAGTACGTCGGCCAGTACTCCTCGCCGACGGCCTCGATCATCTCGACGCTGACGATCGCGTCGAAGCTCCCGGTCGCCTCACGATAGTCCTGGAGCCGGATATCAACAGAGCCCGAGAGCCCTTCGGCCGCAACCCGATCCGCTGCCAGCGCGGCCTGCTCGGTCGAGAGCGTCAGAGTCGTCACGTGAGCACCTCGTCGAGCTGCTTCGATCGCGAGAGTGCCCCAACCGGTCCCGATCTCCAGGACACGCGACCCCGCACGGACCTCAGCGAGGTCCAAGATGGCGTTCACCTTGCGCAGCTGTGCCTCCTCCAGACTCTGATGTGCCCAAGGGATTTCGTCCGTGAACAGACCAGAGCTGTAGCTCATGGTCTGGTCCAAGAAGGCGCTGAACAGATCATTGCTCAGGTCGTAGTGTGCTGAGATGTTCGTACGCGAGCCCGTGATCGAGTTGGTCTGTTCCTTGGGAATACGTCGGTCGGCGACGCCTCTCAGTCGCTGCAGGCTCGGCGGAACAGCGGTCGTGAGACGCTCGGCGAAAGGCAGGAGGAGCTCGGCGAGGTCGGTCCCACTCCCAGCGCGCCAGTCTCCTGCCATGTAGCCCTCACCGATACCGATCTTGGGACTGTGTGCGAGCCGCTCGAATACAGCAGTGGGGCGCACCAGCTCCAGGACCGGGCGGGCGGTTGGCTCGGTGCTCGCTGTGGCCCCCCGTCGCTTGCCCAAGAGTTCCCCGTCCGGCATCAGCACATCGACGGGCACGCGGCGGCACACTGACTCGAGCACCGATCTTGCGATGATTGAACGGACGCATATCGGGCGCAGGATCGGTTGGCGCAAGCAGATCGGCTGGCTCAGGGTTGTGGTCATCGGACTGCCTCTCTGGAGTGGGGGGGACGTGGTAGCACGGGCAGACCACGAAGCCAGAGGCCGATGCCGTGGAATCGGATCAGAGCACTGGCGCGCTGGGTCATCACAAGATGTCGGCAGCTCGTGCCGACCAGAGCGCGGCGCGTCGCGGGAATGAGTCGACCCTGCGAGGTCGCCGTAAGAACCCGCTGACCATCACGGTTGAGGCCGATCACGACGGCGACGGTGTCGGGCGTCAGACGTAGCCGAATGTCGTAGGTGCCGGAGACATCGTTGAAAGGGGAGACGTAGAACTCCTTGTCGATGGTGGCGCGGCCTGCGTCGTCAAGTTCCACCAGGTAGGCGTGCCGCTCCCGGTATGTGTTGTGAACCTCGAGGACGACAGATCTGAGCGAGTGGTCAGCGCCGAGGCACCAGAAGACCGAGAGCTGGTCGATCGTGTGGCCAAAGATCCTGGCGTTGGCAAGCATCAGGACCTGATCGGTGCGCTGCAGCACGATGCCGCGATGGGCGAGGAAGCGTTCTACATCGCCACGGATTCCTCCACCGAGCCGCCCCCCGTCCAGGTGATCGCGCCTGTCGAAGCGGGCGAGCAGCCGCAGGGGCCACCTGAACTCCGGAAGGGAGTCGACATCGACGAGCCACTGGTAGTGGCGGTGCCGGAACGACTTGTGGAACGGCGTCCTGCGGGTGTGGCTGACCGCGCCGATGGCCAAGGCGGGCAGGCCCGGAAGCGTCAAGGCGGTCACCACGACCCACCCAAGCGCTCGGCCGCTCGAACTCCTGATCGGCAGCCATCCTCATGGAAGCCCCAACCCAGGTGTGCCCCCGCGAAAGCCAGGCGTTCGCCCCCGGCGGTGCGTAGGCTGCTAGCCGCCGCGACTGCCTCTCGCGTGAAGATCGGATGTTCGTAGACCGTCCGAGCGGTCACGGTGGACGGGTTGACGTGGCCGGCGGCGTTGAGCGTCACGATGTGGTCCCGGTCATCGCGAATGCCCTGAAGCCGGTTCATCCAGTAGCTGACGACAACTCTGTTGCTGGCATCGTGGCACGACGCCATCTGGTAGTTCCACGAGGACCGAGCCGCTTGCGCGTCAGGTAGCAAGGACGAATCCGTGTGCAACCATGTGTGATTCACCGAGTATCGGATCGCAGAGAGGGCGGCCTTCTCCTCTGGGGTGGCGTCGGCAAGCAGCTCGAGGGCCTGGTTCGCGTGGGTAGCGACGATTGCGCGGTCAAAGGTCTCGACGCCGGCCGCGGTCCGCACGTCCACCCCGTCGTCGTGACGTATGACGCTCGTGACGGGCGAGGTTGTGCGCGTGTCACTCAGACGAGCAACGAGTCGATCGACGTAGGTGGCGGCGCCACCAGTCACGGTTCGCCAAGTGGGGGAGCCACTCACCCTGAGCATCCCGTGATGGTCTAGGAAGCGGAAGAGGTGGCGTGCTGGATAGGCTCCGGCGTCGCTGTCTCCGGCGGACCAGACACAGGCGACGAGCGGGATCGCGAAATGCCGGACGAAGTAGCTGGAGTAGCCGCCGACGCGCAAGAACTCGTCCCAGGTGGGGTCGGCGCCGCGGGACGGCGAGTTGTGCGCAGAGGCTGTCTCGTCCGCCGGTGCCGAAAGAGCGGGGTCGTCGCCCACGTCCAAATCCACAGTGTTGAGCAGCTGGTGTGCGTCCCGATGGAACCGGCGCACTTCGGCGAGCATGCGGATGAAGCGTGGGTCCCCCGCGCGCCGGGGCTGAGCCAGGATCCCGCGCAGACCTCGTCCGCCGGCATACGACAAGCCGCACTGTTGGCAGGTGATGCTCATGCTCATCTCGGTGGGCTGGGTGGCCACGTCGAGCTCAGCGAACAGGCGCAGCAACGTGGGGTACGTGCGTTCGTTGTGGACGATGAAGCCGCTGTCGATCCGCAACGCCGTTCCATCGGAGCCGCGGACGTCATGGGTATGAACGTGGCCACCAAAACGGGCGTCGGACTCGAAGACACTGACATCGTGCGTACGCTTCAGCACATGTGCCGCGGTGAGCCCGGCGACTCCGGCGCCGATGACGGCAGCGGTCGGTCGACTAGGACGGTTCACTCGGTCCCCTTCGTTGCTCACGCTTCTCACCTCTGGTGTGACTGCGACTTTCAAGGTCTGACGCAGCTTCTTCGGAGCCGGACGGCTGTATGGATTGTCTAGGGTGGGTGGAGAGTATAGGATCGGTGTCGAATGTTTGTCAAAGGTATGGAGAAGCCATGATCATCGCCCGTAACGTGACGGTCGATCGCCCCGTCGACGTCGTCGCGGCATACCTCAGCGACTTCACGACGACCACGGAGTGGGACCCGGGCACCGTTCTGACGACCCGGGAGTCCGGTGACGGTGGGATCGGCACGCGTTATCGGAATCGTTCGCGATTCCTGGGCCGGGAGACGTCGCTGCTCTACGTCGTCACCGAATTTGTCCCGGGAGAGCGGATAGTGCTGCGTGGTGAGAACACGACTGTGGTGGCACAGGACACCCTGACGTTCTCGCAGACACCGAGCGGTGGCGCGACCGTGAGTTACCGAGCGGAGTTCACTTTCCACGGCGTCGTACGGCTGGTAGCCCCACTCCTTGCGCCGGCGTTCAAGCGCCTCGGCGACCAAGCCGAGTCCGGGCTGCGCACCCGGCTCAAGCAGCTGTGAGGCCCGTCGAGCCGGATCAGTAGGGCAGGGAGTACATGTATACGATCAAGCGAGCAGCAGAGCTGACTGGTGTGGCCGTGACCACGTTGCGTGCCTGGGAAAGCCGCTATGGCATCGTGTCACCAAATCGGACGGAATCTGGATATCGGCTGTATGATGACACGGCGCTCCGGACTATCGCCTTGATGAGCTCTCTGGTGCAGCAAGGTTGGTCTCCGCGACAGGCCGCTGATGAGACGCAACGGCGGATGGAGGTTTCGACCGGGGTGCCTTCGCCGTTCTCCTCAGAACACTCCTCTACCTTCACGAGCTCATCACACGAACTGAACCAGCTCGACTCCTCCGACCCTGACGATTCCGAGTTCATCGACGCGGTTGCCAGGATCGACACCGATCGGGTGTCGCAGATGTTGGACGATCACTTCAGTCGGGGCTCATTCGAGGTCGTCGTGGACGACTGGTTGATGCCCACCTTGGAGCGGGTGGGTCAAGCCTGGGCCGCAGGGGAGCTGAGCGTGGCTGCTGAGCACGCGGCCTCCTATGCCGTCGGCCGTCGTCTGGCCGCTGCGTACGAGGCGGCCGCCAACCGAGACGATGGACCGCGCGTGCTCGTCGGGCTGCCACCGGACGTGCGGCACGAGCTCGGACTGTTGGGCTTCGCCGTAGCAGCACGGCGCGCTGGCCTGTCGACGGCCTATGTGGGCGCAGATCTACCGGCGTCAGACTGGAAAGATGCCCTCGGAGCCCACAACGCCGTGTGCGCAGTTCTGTCGGTGCCACGACGCGAAGATCTGGCAAATCTCACGTCCGTCGTCAGTGTGATACGAGATGCCCATCCTCGCTTGACGGTGGCTGTCGGCGGTCGCTATCAGGACCAGGCACCCAGGTTCTGTCGGCGGTTGGGGCACCTGATCGGTCCAGCCGCGCGAGACCTCGCAGATCAGCTGAGACTTGACGCTGGTCTAACAAGGGGCCAAACGACTTCCCCTTCCTGACATGACGCGAGGTCACCGTACGACCCGCGTCCGGGGTGACTGGGAATGCATAACGTAGCTGCAGGCCGTTGCGGGAAGAGAAGGACACACCCTCGGTGCGTCCAGGGCTGATGGTGATTCCCTGGGCTATATGTCTCGATGCGTGCTGAGCCGCTCAAAGCGACGCAGAGCCTCGCGTCGTGCCACCTCGTGCTCGATGATGCGTTCGGCGTATCCTGCGGCGTAGCCCCCCGGAACGGACCATGGTTCGTGTGCGCTGCTGCCGGGGAGATGCTCGAGCTCGGGTACCCAACGCCTCACATAGTCCCCATGCGGGTCGAACCGGATCCCCTGAAGTACCGGGTTGAAAACCCGGAAGTAGGGCGCCGCGTCGGTGCCGCTGCCGGCGACCCACTGCCAGCCGTGCTGGTTGCTCGCGAGGTCGCCGTCACCGAGTTGGCGCATGAAGTAGCGCGCACCGTGGCGCCAGTGCACGTGCAGGTCTTTGATCAAGAAGCTGGCAACGACCATGCGAGCACGGTTGTGCAGCCAGCCGGTGGCGTTGAGCTGGCGCATCCCGGCATCGACGAAGGGATAGCCGGTACGACCTTCGCACCAGCGTTCGAACGCAACTCCTGGTTCGTCATGGACCATGGCCTCGAACTCCGGACGGAGCGACTCTCGAGCGGTGTTCGGACTGTGCCACAGAACATCCGCGTAGAAGTCGCGCCAGGCGAGCTGGCGGCGAAAGGCGGCTGCTCCCGTGCAACGGTGCAGGCACAAGTCGCCCATGATCGTGCGTGGATGGATCTCACCGAACTTCAGGTGCGTCGACAGCATGGAGGTACCCATGTGGTCAGGGCGGTCACGATCCTCGCGGTAGCGGCACAAGCCGCTGCCCCGGAACCGG
>JANWJC010000206.1 GCA_025449595.1 Acidobacteriota bacterium
ACAGGCGCTGGCCAACCTCATCGGGCCATGGCACGAACCGACGCTGCCGCTTGTACCCGCCGGTGCGACGCGGTTGATCGTTCTGACCCCCAGCGGACCACATTTCGGGCAGGCCACCTACGAACAACTAGACGCCGACCCGATGGCACGGCCAGTCCTCAACAGTGCCGTACGCCTCCTCCAGTTGGTCGTTGATCAAACGACTTAAGGGCAGGGAGGAGTCACCCTGTCCGACATTCTCCTGAGAGACCTCGCGGCACTTCCGGTATCTCTGGCCATCGACATCTACGCGGGACAAGGACCAGACGGATAGCGAACCTGCCGATGTCACCCGGTAGTTGAGGAGGTCTAGATCAGTGGAGCAGGGGTACATACCGGCCCGGAACATGTCGACCCACGCGATCAAGACCGAGTTGAAGGCGGTGCTTGCTGAGGTGAGGCCGGAGCGGAAGTGGTTCAAGCGGGCGACGCGGCAGACATGTGCGCGTTCGCAATCGCGGAGATCCCTGCTGAGACTGGCGACCCACGATGCCGACGAGCCCTAGAACTGGCCCACGTCCTCTACGACGATGAGCGACGGTAGCGCTCCCTACGTGTTGTTCTGGCACGTCCGCAATGGTGCCCTGGATCCTCGGAAGCGCGATCGTGTCAGGATCACTCCGTGATCGTGAGCACCCCAGGCAGATGGAGGAGTGCGCGTCATCTCTGTGGGCGGCGACGACCCAGCGCAAGCTCAGGCGCCGCCCGTCCGCGAACGACTGGCACCTGCTCGTCAAGGCTGGGTTCTTCGCCATCGTCGGTCCCCGTCAGTTGCCGGTAGCTGGAGGACGGGCCAAGCGAACGGGAAGTTAGACGTCGAGCTCTTGCTCTTCGCTATCGCCGCTTGGCTCACGGGATGGTTCGTGATCACGGAGCGGAAGCAGCCGCCAACGTAAGTCGCGCCCGTTGGGCGAACCGACGTTATGAGGTGGGCCTGGCCGCGGCGCTGGCCGCGAGGATCTGACGGGCCGCTCGCATCTGAGACCACCCAAGCAGTCCCGCGATGGCACCGATGTCGCGGGTGGCGAGGGACTCGAAGGGGACAGGTGATACACGTCACAATCGCCACGAGTCCGAAATAGGTGATATGTCCGGTTCTAGAGGAACGCACTGTCGGACCCCTTGCGTACGTTCATCTTCATGAGTACCGCGCCGGTGATGTCGCCGCTGGTCCCGTCGGGGCCGGCGCTGCATGCTGCGGTTGCTCGGTTGCGGGCTGACGCCGATGCGGTGCAAGCGCTTTTAGCGGTCGGGTCGTTTGAGCAGCTCTCGGAGTCGGCTGTCGCGTCGGCGACGGTCTCCCTTGCTGCGGTGGCCGAGTCGGCCACCTCGGCGGCGACCACCGGGTTGGCCCGGGTCGCGGGTTGTGGCTACCCGGCGTCGGAGGGGCACGTGACCGCGGGGTCGTGGTGGCGGGCCAAGACCCGGATCAGTCGAGATGCCGCCGGGGAACAGATCCGATTGGCTCGCCGTCTCGCGTTGTACTACGAGGCGACGGCCGCGGCGTGGGCCGGTGGTGAGATCACCGGTGAGCACGCCCGGATCCTTGCCACCGGGATCGACTCGGTGCTGGCCCGATTGGTGCGCCGGTTCCGCCGCGAGCACGCCGAGGCCGACCTGGCGGTGGACACGGACGAACTGGCGGAGTTCATCGCGAGCTCCCGGGCCCAGTTGGAGACCGAGCTGTTGGCCCTGGCTCGGCGGTGGGGTCCGGAGACGTTGCGGATCGCGTTGGCGCAGGCCCGTGAGCTCGCCGACCCGGACGGGTCGAGCGAGAAGGCGATGAAGGCCGCGGTGCAGGCGTCGTTGACGATCGATGAGGTCGGGGACATGGCGGTGATCACCGCGCAGGTCACCCGGGAGGTCGCCGCGATGGTGAGGACCGTGCTGGATCACTATCGCGACTGCCGCTACCACCGCGGCGACGCTGACAGCGATGCAGCGGCACCGCAGGACGTCGACCCGGTCACCGGGCAGCCGATCACGTTGACCGGGCAGCAGCGCGACGCTGCTGCTCTGGAGGACTGGGCGACGGCAACACTGGACTCTGGGCTGGGCACCGAGAAGGTGTCCGAGCGTCCCTACCTGGACATCACCGCCACGTTGACCGACCTCGCCGCCGGGACCGGGACCGCGATCCTGGACCGGATCGGGGCCCCGGCCCCGATCCACACCGCGCGTCGTCGTGGCTGTGATGCGGACGTAAGGCTGGTCCTGATTGATGGGCAGTTCCGGGACCCGCAGACCGGGGAGCTCGTGGACCCGGCGATCGCGGGGTTGTTGATCGCGGGGGCTGGGGTGTTGGACTACGGCCGCGCGCACCGGATCGTGCCGATGCGGTTGCGACGGGCCCTGGGCGTGCGGGATCGCGGGTGTGCCTTTCCGGGGTGCCACCGGCCACCGCAGCATACGCAGGCCCATCACGTGGAGCACTGGATTGATGGTGGGAAGACTTCCCTTGATAACACAGTGCTTCTTTGCTCCCGTCATCATCACTTCGTTCATGAGGGTGGGTGGCGGATCACGGCGAGGGCGGGGTTGAACTACACCCAGCCGGGGTACTGGAAGTTCACCCCACCCCGACAAGCACAGCCCTGAGGAAGGGTCAGCGCGCCACGGCCGAACCCGGCCACCAACAGATCGCACACACCAGCCCGGTGCGACAGCGCGCGCTGTTCCGTACGTCCACCGCCAGATCAGCGACCCAAGCACGGCGGCCCCAGCACGGTGGTCTGCCGCAGTGTTCCTGTCCGGGATACGGGGACGTTCGTCGTGGGCCATGCTTGACGGCGCCAACCCGGAATGGAGGTCCCATGGACAAGGATCTTGCCGAGCAGGTAGTCGATGTCGCTGCCCGAGTGGTGGCCAGCGGAGCGATCTCGGCGAACGGCCACGGCAATGTGAGCCTTCGGGTTCCCGGGTCCGACGAGATGTACTTCACGGCCGGCCCGTCGCTACGGAACCACGCCGTGGCCGCGGTGGTACGGGTCGGACTCGACGGCACCCTGCTCGAGGGTGACCTGCCGCCGATTCAAGGGGCAGTGGTGGCCATGCACACGGCGATGTACGCGGACCGCCCGGACGTCGGGTGCGTCGTGCACACTCACTCGCCGTACGCCGCGGCCTATGCGGTGGCGCAGCGCCCGATCGGTTGCTGGGTCGAGGCGTTGGCGATGTTCGGCCTGCCCAGCGGGGTTCCGGTCGCCGGCTATGGGCCGCGTGGTTCCGATGAGGCGGTGGCGAACATCCGTGGCGCGGTGCTCCCCGGCGTGCCCGCCGTGCTGCTTTCCAACCACGGGGTTCTGGTGTTCCACCGGACCCCGGAGCTGGCCATCATGGTCGGTGGCATCGTCGAGGAGGCGGCCCAGGCCGGCATCAACGCGGGCAGCCTCGGCGGACCCGTCGAGATCCCGGAGAGCCTGCGCGCCGTGGCGCTGCAGCGCGCCATGACCTTCGACAGCGCAGGTACCGCCCACGCCTGACGTCGACCCACGAGTCGGCCGAGGCGCACCAGTTCGATGGGTTTGGGCTGCCCTGGTGGGGGCCGCTCTTGTCGTCAGCGGAGCCGTGACCTTCGCCATGGCCGGAGCGACGGATTCCGGCTGGTTCGCATACGCGCCGCTGAATGCCGGCTCCCCCCAATTCGACGGCCACGTGTTCCTGAGTCGGCAGCATGTCATGGGCTCGCGATCATTGTGATCGGGCTTGTGACAATTGCAGCGGCCGTCGGCCGCCTTCTCAGGGATTCGATGCACCGACCCCTCGATTTGCGCCCAGAGCCCTTGACGCTGACACCAGCTGGCATTTACGGTACATGTTCGCATCGATGCATTCTGTGGCCAGGTGTGAACTCTTGTCTCCTGGTACAGCTGAGGGGGCGGTGTTGTTCGTGGGGGACGCCTCGGTCACTGCCGCGGCTTGTCGTGTAGACCGCCCAATCCGCGACGCGGCCACAGTCGGATGCCACTCGTCATGAGACGTCGTCTCGTGGGCATGGTCATCGCAGGACTGGTCAGTGCGTTTCCTCTTCTCACGGCGTGTGAGTCGACTCATCTCTACGCGGATTCCCGTCTCGCGGCAACGTCCACGACCAGCGGAGTCCCGGAGGTGTTGAGCTGGGCATGTAGCAGTGATCGAATCCAACGGCTGTACGCGACAAATGGCAGCGAGGAGATCTGGTCAGCGACACCGACAGACCATGAATCCGGGCTAGATTCCGTGCGCGCTGACGGGCAGCGACAACCGGGCTGGGAGGTTTCGGGGAAGATTGATGCCTCGTCCCAGGAAGAGGTGTTCCTCTATGTCAACCTCGCAGGCCAGGAGGACCAGACCATCGCTGTCGTCCCCTCGACCTTGAAGCCGGGCGAACTGGCTGTTGCGGCTCACGCGTACGGAGGTACGTCAACGGCAACCCAGGAGGACTTCATCCGAACCAACGAGCGCTGGTGCACGTAGGGATCGAGATCGACGGCGATCAACGAATGCCATAGGCCGAAGTCGTTCTGGGAATCGGCCCCGCGCGTTTTGATGGTCTTCCCGGGTGATCCCACCTGAGACACTCGCCCCCAGAGGTTCCCAGCGATGCGACGACCCCGTGATCATGCATGAACGGCGAGCCGCTCATGCATGATCACGGGGAGGTCAGTGCCAGTTGCGAGGGTGCCTAATCGCGTGGCAACCGGTAGGGGACGCCGTCCATCCGGGTGGTCTGGTTGATACCCAGCTGGGCCAGAATCGTCGGCATTCAGGGCAGTCGGCGCCCGCGCCAGAACAGGTTTCCGGCTCGCTTGGCTCGCCAGGACCGCGCGACGAGGGCACTGAACACCGCGACGGACGCCGGGTGGGCCAGGACGTCGGGCAGGACCCGCTGACCGGTCCGTCGCGCCACGAGAGTGCGTCCGATGACCGCAGCGAGGTACCCCGCGGCGCCGAGTCGGCGGGCCCGCGAGGTCGGGGCGCCCAGAGCGATCACGGGCGGCGCGACGTACACCGTGCACAGCAGCGCAACAACGGCGGCCGCCCCGGCGGGGGAGCCGAACGCGGCCCACAGCGACTTGGTGTAGCCGGCTACGAGCTGCTCGGCCGAGTCGTACATCCGACAGGTCGCCACCTCGGTGCCGTCCGTCACGATGCCGCGAAAGCCGTTGCGCTTGAAGGCGCGAAGCAAGCCGATGTCATCGAGTACGTCAGCCCGAACGGCACCGTGACCGCCGACGTTGCGGTACGCGTCCGCGACGCACGCCAGCAGCTGCCCGTTCGCCGCTGTGAGCGACTCCCGGCCGGACTGCTCGGCGAGACCCAGCGGGAGCAGGGTGAGCCAGGACCACTGCAGCAACGGCTGCACCAGGCGGGGAAGCAGGCCGTCGGCGAGCTGGCGAGGGTACGGGCAGACCAGGTCCAGCGACGTGTCACGCAGCTGGCCGACCGTCGCGGCCAGGCCGGTCGGGGCCAGCACGACGTCCGCATCGAGGAACACCAGGACCTCGCCGGTCGCAGCCTCGGCCAGCTGCGCACAGGCCCAGG
>JANWJC010000207.1 GCA_025449595.1 Acidobacteriota bacterium
ATGGTGAAGCTGCGGGACGGGTTGCGCAGCAGCAACATCTGCCACTCCGCGTCGGTGAGTTCCTGGGCCTCGTCCACCACGATGTGCGCGAACGGACCCGCGAGCACGTCCGGGTTCGTGCCGGGCACCGTGCTCTCGTCGATCAGGGCATCCTGCAGATCGCGACCGCGCAGCATCGGGGCCACGCCCTCGCCATCGTCGAACTCGTGGGCCGCAAGCATGTCGTCGATGACGCGGGTCCTGCCCTCGCGCTCGGCGGCGACGGTGGCGTCGTGCTGCCGCCTGCGCCGTGACGCCTCCGGATCTCCGAGCCGCTGCCGCGCGGCATCCAGCAGCGGTAGGTCGGACACGGTCCAGGACATTGCGTCACTGCGCTGCAGCAGCCGAACGTCGTCAGGGTCGAGCCAGGGCGCGCACTTTCGCAGGTAGGCCGGTACGGACCACAGGTCTGCGACGATGTCGGTCGCCTCGAGCAGTGGCCACGCCCTGCTCACGGTCACCCGCAGCCCCTCGTTCTGCTGCAGCGACCTTCGCAGCAGGTCGGGCGAGACTTCCTCCTCGCCGTGCTTGTCGATCAGGATCGAGACGAGCTCGTCCCAGACCTGGTCGCGCGCCTCGTTGTGCGGCGTACCGGGGTCCGGCGCATCGAACGCGGCTGCAAAATCCGTGGGGCTCAACCAGACGTCGGACCAGGCGGTCTCGATCGTCGTTCCCTCGGTGGGCGGCTCCTCGTAGAACCTGACGGCGGCCTCGATCGCGTTCACCATGTCCGCCGACGACTTCAGGCGGGCCACCTGCGGGTCCGCTTCGACCGCGGCCCGTGCTCCCTCGACGACGAGGTCGCGCAGGGTGCACGTCTGTACGCCCTCCTCTCCCAGGCTGGGCAGGACGTCGGCGACGTACGCAAGGTAGGGCGAGTGCGGGCCGATGAACAGGACACCGCCGCGATGGTGCCCCAGGCGCGGGTCGGAGTACAGAAGATAGGCCGCGCGGTGCAGAGCCACGACGGTCTTTCCCGTGCCGGGGCCCCCGTCGACGACGAGCGCGCCGCGGGATCCCGCGCGGATGATGGCGTCCTGGTCGGCCGCGATGGTGCCGAGCACGTCTCGCATCCTGGGCGACCTGTCCACACCCAGGCTTGCGATGAAGGCGGACTGGTCATCGAGCGCGGCACGCTGCTGCAACCCCTCCGCGGTGAACACCTCGTCCCAGTAGTCGCTGATGCGGCCACGGGTCCAGCGATACCGGCGTCGGCTTGCCAGGCCCATGGTTCGGGCGTGGGTGGCCGCGAAGAACGGCTCGGCCGCGGGGGAGCGCCAGTCGACCAGCAACCGACGACCCGTGGTGTCCGTGAGGCCGAACCGTCCGACGTAGACGGGCTCGGGGTCGTCCGTACTGACCATGTGACCGAGGCACACGTCCAGCCCGAAACGACTCAGAGCGCGCAGACGTGCGGTCAGCCGGTGGACCTCCATGTCGCGGTCCATCGCCGCCTGGCCGGTGCCGCCGGGCGCCCTGCGCGCGGCACCGAGACGGTCGGAGACGTCGCAGATTGACCGCTCGAGGCTCTGCGCGATGGCGGCGAGGTGTCGCTCGTCGCCAGCGAGCAGTGTTGGGTCGGCCTTGGCAGCGAGATTGTCGGGAAGGTTGAACGCGCTGGTAGCAGGGCGGTTCACGGCATCAGCTCCGATCTGAGGGTGGTCACCTTAGATCCGATTCTTGGCGCTCATGAGGACGGCCGAACTCTGCTATAACTGAAAGGGAGGACATCGCTGGCCGCGCGCGATCGCAGGCCGCAGGGCGCCCGGTCGTCGCCGACCGGAACCGATGACCGGTAGGCATCTCGTAAGGCGCGTCGGCGACACTCGGCGCTTCCGCCGCTCGAGGAGCCGGCTTCGGCACTCCAGCCGCTACGCTTTTCGCCTACCGATCATGGCCATTGGTCCTTGTGCCCGGGAGAGCGAGGTGACGTGTCTCAGCGGTCAGGATCGGAGACCTTCCCGAGTACGCCGGCGCCCGCACCGACACCTGCCTCGGTGCCTCGGCGCTTGGTCAGTGGCTTTCGCATCTTCTCGTCGGCACCGGATGCCCGCAGGTGGCGTCGCCCCGTCGACGTGGTCGTCGTCGTGCTGTCCGTCATGGTGGTCGTGGTCCTCACGGTCGTCGCTCCGGGGCCCAGCGGGCTCGATCTGGCCGTCGAGAACCTCATCAAGGACCTCCCAGGACTGAGCGGGTGGCTGTGGGAGAGCTCGTTCTTGCTGTTGCTGCTGTGGCCGGTGCTGCTGATGCTGGCGGCGCTGCTGACGCGCGGCCGACGCCGGCTGCTGGGCGACTATCTGGCGGCAGCGGCGTTGACCTACGGCCTGGCCCTGGTGGTGAGCAGGCTGGGGGGTACGGGCTGGTCCGTGAGCTCCACGGCCGTCGTGGCCACGAACCCGCCGACCATCTTCATCGCGGTACGTCTGGCGCTGGCCACCGGCGTCATCCTCGTCGCCTCACCGCATCTGACGCGTCCCGTCAGGCATGTCGGGCGGGTCGTGCTGTTGTTGGGCGCGCTGTCGACGATCTGGATCGGCGTCGCTTACCCGATCGGCGCCCTCGCCGGTATCGCGGTGGGGGCGGCGGCAGCCGGTGTGGTTCACCTGGCTCTGGGGTCTCCGGACGGGCGCCTTACCGCTGCCCAGGTCGTGCTGGCGCTGCAGGACCTCGAGGTCCAGGTCGACGACGTGCGCAGCACGACCCGACAGACCCCGGGCGTTGCGAGCTGGATCGGTTCGACTCCGGACGGACGGTCGCTGCTGGTCAAGATGTACGGACGGGACGCCTGGAACGGTCAGCTGCTCACCTCGACCTGGGCTGCGCTGAGGACCCGCGGCCTACGCCCTCAGCTCGGTCGCGGTGCTGGTGAGCTTGTCGCGCTGGAGGCCGCGGTGTCGCTGCTGGCCGAGAGGGCTGGGGTCCCGGTGTCTCCGGTCGTCACGGTCGGCGCGACGCTCGAAGCAGACTCCCTGATCGTCACCGAGGTTTCAGGCGCTGCGCTGGCCGACATTGCGGCGGCGGAGGTCGATGACGACATCGTCGACCGGATCTGGTCCGCCGTCCTGGGCCTGCACGAACTGGGGATCGCCCATCGGGGCATCGACCGGCACAGCCTTCGGGTACGGGAGGACGGCTCGGTGGTTCTCACCGATCTCTCCGGTGCCCGGCTCGCCGCTCCCTGGAACGACATCGCCTCCGACCGCGCCCGGTTGCTCTTCGCCACCTCGATCATCGTGGGCAGCCCGCGTGCCGTCGCGGCGGCGGGTCGCGCGATCGGCCCTGACGGGCTGGCAAAGGTGCTGCCGTTCCTGCAGCCCGCCGTCCTCGACCGTACGTCCCTGCGAGATCTCGACAAGGGTGATGTGACGGAGCTGCGGAGCGCGGCGGTCGAAGCCGCGGGAGTGACGCCACCGCCGATGGCGAAGCTCCGGCGGGTCAGCCTGCGCTCGGCCGCCGTCGTCGCACTCGTGGGGTTCATGACGTACGTGCTGATCACCACGATCGTCGGGGTCGATTTCAGTGCTGTTCGATCCGCATTCTCGGGTGCGAACTGGTGGTGGCTGCTGGGGGCGCTTCTGATGTCCCCCGTCGTCCAGATGGCGTCCGCCTTCTCGACCATCGGTGCCACGACAACGTCGCTGCGCTACGGCCCGGTACTTATGGTCCAGTACGCCGTCCAGTTCATCGCCGTCACGTTGCCCTCCACGGCGGCGCGGCTGGCTCTGCTGGTGCGATTCTTCGAGCGGTTCGGGATCGGGACCACCGCAGCACTGTCGATCGGCGTCATCGACAGTGTGTCGGGATTTGCAGTCCAGATCGCGCTGATCGCGCTGATCATGTTGACGGGTCTTCCGGGTCTCACGTCCAAGATCGAAGGCGTGTCGGGCGGATCTGCGGGCTCATCGACCCTGACCCTGGTACTGCTGGCGCTCGCCCTCGTGCTGCTCGGGATCGCGCTCACGTTCCTGGTGCCGCGGCTGCGGCGCCGGCTGCTGGCGATCGTCCCCAGGGTGCGCACGGCATTGCGGGAGCAGTCCGCCTCTGCTCGTACGGCGCTCATGGTCCTGCGCAACCCACGCAAGGTCGGCGAGATGCTGGCAGGCAACTTCACAGCCCAGCTGCTCGAGGCGATCATTCTCGGGCTGTGCCTGCGGGCGTTCGGCAGCGAAGCGCGCCTGTCACAGCTGATCCTTGTCAACACCCTCGTCAGCCTGTTCGCCGGACTCATGCCGGTCCCCGGCGGCATGGGGGTGGCCGAGGCCGGCTACGTGGCGGGTCTGCAGGCCTGTGGCGTGCCGAGCGCCGTGGCGATCTCGGCTGCGCTCTCCTTCCGCGTCGTCACGTTCTACCTTCCACCGCTCTGGGGCGGGTTCGCGATGAGGTGGCTGCGCCGACGCCAGTACCTCTGACCCAGTGCGGGCTCGTGGCACCGGCTCAGGTGAGAGGAACCTGTCGTCGCCGGCGCACGATCGCCCACGTGAACACGAAGCCGAAACCATTGAGAGCCCAGTGCAGACCCATCGGAGTGAAGAGGCTGCCGCTCCACTGTCGTAAGAAGCAGAACAGAACTCCGGCGGCGGCGGTCCCGAGGACCGTCAGGACGACGGAGATGGCCTGGCCCGTCCTTCCCTCGCCCACGATGGACGACACCGCGGCGTTGGACTGATGCATCGACAGTGACGGCAGGATGTGCCACAGGCCGAAGACGAACGAGGACACCGCGATGCCCCACACGAGGCCGAACCGCGAGTGCACCATCGCCAGCAGCACCCCGCGAAACGCCACCTCTTCCATCAGCACGGTGCCGAAGGGGACGATGAAGAGTGCGTTGCGCATGAGGTCCCGTCCGGTCTGCCCACCGGTGCGCTCGTCGAAGAAGAACTTGCGGGTGAACGGGAATGCCGTCCCTACCAGGTAGACCAGCAGCACCGCCCCGATGCAGGCCAACCCCCACACCAACCCGGGTAGCCACGTCCCGGGGCCGAGCCCGAGCTGGGACCAGCTCTGCTTGTCCAGGAGCCCGATACCCAGCAGGACGACGGTCCCCGCCAGACAGGTGGGGACGTACCAATGCTCCTTCCACGTGTTGTTGGCAACGTTCAGCAGGGCCAGTACGACCAGGACTGCCGCAACAGGGACGAAAAGCATCGTTCAGGTGGTGCGCGCGAGGTCGGCCGGGCTGACGACCATCGGGCCCGGCTCCGAGATCCCCCACGTCCGGAGCTGACGCTGGACCGTCTCCTTCGCCTGGAGCAGCTGCTCGGCCACGAGCCGGTTGCGGGCCCACAGCAGCTCGCGGCGACGCAACGCCTCCTCGATGCGCGCGCGCTCGTCCTCGGGCATGGGCAGTCCGTACGCGACCGCAACCATGGCGGCGACGTCGGCTCGGTAGTCGTGGCCCCTCGCCACGAAGTAGCCCGGTTGTACGTTCATCGCGTTCTTCACGTCGACCAGCGTGGTGATGAACGTGGAGAACGGACGCCACACGGTGTCGCGCGGCACACCGGTCGGGCGGCTATCGCTCGGGCCGAGCCAGTCCGGCTGCTGCACCATGAGCCCCGGCGTGAACCGGGTGATGGGGTCCTCGTGGTGCGAGAGCAGGAAGATGCGCGCCCGCGACCGGGTGGCCTCGTCCAGCGCCAGCCAGTCCTGGTACGAAGCCAGCTCGACGACGACTCCGTCGGGGTCGTGCTTCTCCGGGTCGGCCCGCCACCGCTTGGCCCACCCGCTCTCGGCCGGTGTCCCGAGGAACAGCGCCCGATCCATGCCGACGCGATGGAAGCCCGACGTCCCCTCGTGCAGGAACGCGTCCTGCAGCGTGTGCGCCCCGAGCGACTCCCCGAACCCGACGACCCGGGGCCGTGACTCCTCCGGGATCGACCGGAGCCGCCAGGTCAGCGCGTGCAGCAGAGCCCGGTTCTGCTCGCGACCCATCGAGACGCGGTCCAGGGACAGGAATGACGGCCGCAACGAGTACTGCAGCGTCACTGTCGCGCAGTCCCCGCGCGTGAGGTACTCGTACGTCTCGGCGACCGCATAGTTGATGTAGCCCGAACCGGTGGGGGATGCGACCACGATGAGGGATCGCTCGAACGCCCCGAGCCGCTCCAGGTCCTGCATCGCCAGGTCCACCCGGACGTCGATGGCCTCGGCGGTGTCCAGCCCTCCGAACACCCGGATGGGGGTCTTCGACGCGGTGGCGTGGGTGACCGCCTCGATCTCCTCGACCGGCAACGCCATGTTGACGAAGCGCGCGCCCTCCCGGGTCAGCGTGTGCCAGTCGATGACCGACCGCGGGCCTCCGCTGACGGTCGCCATGGCCGGGGGGTTCTCGTACGCGGCCTCGATCGCGGCGCCGCCCTGCTCCTGGCCGCGGTACAGGTACTCCATGCCTGCGGCGACCGCCACTCCCAGTGCGCCCAGCGTGGCGGCGTGGCCGATCGTGGTCCCCATCCGTCCGGCGCCCGGCGCCACCTTGTTCACGCCGCGTCCGATCAGCTGCGCGACGTACGTCTCACCGGCCGACACTCCGTGCAGGGCCAGGCTCACCCCCACCCCGAACGCGGCCGACCTGGCCGCCGGTGGCCACTGCGACTGTGTCGGGTCGGTGTCGATGGCCTGGCGTTTCAGGTCCGGCAGTGGGAGCGGGTCCGTCACCGGCGGCAACGAGTCGCCGCCGGCGCGAGCCTCTTGGCGGATCCGCCAGATCTGGTACGCGGCGATGCCGGCCCCGATGCCCACCCCGCTGGGCAGCATCGCCACGACGGTGGCGCGGGAGCCGTACCGACGGGTCGCCACGTCGGACAGGGCCGCGATCGCGGTGACAGGGAGCCCGGCCAGGCCCAGCCGGATCGCGCGCTGGGACCCGGTGCGCAGGACCGCGCGCCGGATCGGTTCGCCGGGGCGCTGCGCCAGGGCCCGGGCACCGGCGAGCCCGAGGGCGATCAGCGCGACGTTGGCGATCGCCTCGCCCCCGTGTCGCCGCATCGACGGGTCCTCGGAGTCCGCCCGCAGCAACCAGCTGGTGAGCGATCCGATGAACGACTGGGTGGTGGACACCATCGTGTAGTTCAGCGCCGTCACGAAGCCGGTTGCCACCACCTGGTCCACCGGGCTGCGCGGCAGCAGTCCTGGCTGGAAGGAGTCTCCGACGCTGGCAGTCGCGATCAGGGCCGCAGTTCGCTCGGTCACGTCGCGGTGGGCGGCCAGGTTCCGAAGGCGAGCGGTGGCATAGTCGAATTTCATGTGATCCTCTCGTCGGCCACCATCCTGACGCAGGTTCTCCGGGCCTGCGCGTCGCTTGGTCGCTTCGTACGAAACGGGTCAGGCGTCCAGCGCAGCCACGGCGACAGCACGCAGGATCGGTTCCAGGACGCTGCTGTCAGCCGCGGCGAGCCGGCCCAGGCTGCCCACGGACCGCATCGTCCCGACGCCGCACAGCGCGGCCAGCACGATCTCGGCCCGAAGCTCTGGATCGACTGCGTTCGAGGCCGCCGCGGCCTGCGCAAGGGGGGTCAGGATCGTCTCGCCGAGCAGCCGGCGTACCTCGCGGCGGGTCTCCTCGCCCACCTGCGGGCGCGTCAGTGACAGCACCAGGGGGCCGACTCCCTCGCTGTCCCAGCGGGTCAGGAAGCGGTCGATCATCTGGTCTGTGACCGCCGAGGGGGTGCCCGGGTCCAGCGGCCGTACGCTGCTGGGCAGCCCGACGTGCAGGTCTGCGGCGAGGACCGCCTGGTAGAGGCCGTCCTTGCTCCCGAAGTACCGCACCACCAGCGCGGCGTCCAGGCCGGCGCGCGACGCGACCTGTCGCAGCGTCGTACGGCTGTAGCCACGTTCCGCGAACAGCTCGGAGGCCGCCTCCAGCAGCTCGCGCCGACTGGCAGCCGCGTTGCGCCGACGAGGCGGCGGCAGGCCGCGCGACTGTCCGGTTCCGTTGTCCGTGGAGGTCGTGGTCATGTGTGCTCCGGTCGTCTCGGCACGATCCGCACGCGCGGTCCCTGGTTGGACAGTAGGGGCTCACGCCATGCCGCCCACCAGCAGACCCCAGACTGCGGCGCCGGCTTGCTTCACCGGCGTCCGAGCGATGTACCGGACCTTCACCGGCGTTTGATCGATGCGAGGCGCCGAAAATCCGGGCAAAACAGACATTCCATCGATCAAACACCGGTGAACCGGGTCAGCGGGTGCGATTGCCGGGGCTTGGCAAGCAGCGTGGCAATCGGGGGTCGTCAGGGTGGCGGGATTCCGTCGACCTGAGGAGTCCCGATGTCCGTCACCGTCGCCGTCCCGACGTCACGGCCGCCAGCCGCTGGTTCGGCGGCTGGTCCCCCTGCGCCCCCTCCGCCAGCCGCGAGCCCGGCCGCGGCGACGCCGCGCGCCACGGGCGCTGCCGTCGCGATGCCGCCGGTCGCGGCTGCACAAGCCAGGGGAGAGCACGGCGCGAGCGCGCTGGGCGGGTACGACGTGGGCAGCGCCCCCGGGCTGTTGCGGGCGTTGGCCGGCGTCGATGCGGCGGGGTGGGACGGCCGCGACGGTACGGCGGTGCTCACGTACGCCCGGCTGCGAGTCGTACGTCCCCAGGTGCACCGCGCCGGGCTCCGCGGGCCGGCCGCGAACCAGGCAGAGGCGACCGGCTGGGCGGTGGCGTGGGAGCTGCTCTCGAGCCGGGCGCTGCGCGTGGCCGGCTCGCCCTGGGGAGTTGTCTCCGTCGCGGTCCGGCGCGCGGTTCTGGGGGAGGTGATGGCGGCGACGTACGGGACGGGGGTGCGCGAGGCCTGGCGCCTGGCGGCCGGCGCTCCCGGCGCGGGCCGGCGCGGCGCCGCCGCCCCCGCTGTGCGGCGGCCGGTCAGCCTGTCGGTGCTGGACCCGGACTGGTGGGCGCCG
>JANWJC010000208.1 GCA_025449595.1 Acidobacteriota bacterium
CGGCGACCAGCAACGTACGCGCCCGGTCGAAGCGGAGCGGCGAGGTCGCGTACCACTCGAGGGCGGCAGCGATGGCGCGCTGTGCCGCGTCGACCCGGCCGGCTGCCGCGTCGATCATGGCCCGGCCGGTCAGAGCGACCGACGCTGCCGACTGGCGACCCGACCGCTGCGCCTGCTCCTCCAGCTCCTCGCAGAACGCCTCCGCCTCGTCGATCCGACCGGCTCCCACGAGGGCGCACAAGTAGTCCAGGTGCGACCGGCTGTAGCCCGGCTCGCCGAAATGCATGGCCGTGAGCGCCTGATGCCACTGGTCGAGGTGATCGGCGGCGGCCGCCGGGTCTCCCCGGGAGAGCTCGACGAACCCGAGCGTCGCAAGCGCCCGGTGCCGCATCCAGACGCTCGCACGGGGGGATTGCGCGACGTCCTCGAGGACGGCGGTCGCCTGGTCCAGCTGTCCCTGGTAGGCCATCGCGAGCCCCAGGTTGCAGCGCGCCTGCGCGCCCTGCCCGCCCAGCTCTCCCTGGGCGGCCACCTGCACGTGCTCGTCGGCGTACGCGCGACCCTGCGCGAGCTGCCCGCGCCACACCGCGACGTGCACCAGGTGGGCCAGCGAGTAGGCGATCGAGGACAGGTCGCCGATGGCCCGTGCCTCCTCGAGCAGCTCGGTGAGCATGGCCTCTGCCCGGTCCAGGTCATCCGCGTACTTCAGCAGGGCCGCGTAACTGGCGTCGGCGCGATCGGACAGCCGCCGGTGCGGGTGGCGCCGCTCGATGTCGATGGCCCGGGCGAACATCTCGTGGTCGAGGCCGCGGCCAGCCCGGAACCGGGCGCCGGCGGCCTGAGCCAGCGCCCCGGAGAGGATCACCGGGTCCGGCTCTGCCAGCGAGTCCAGCAGCGCAACGGCGCGTTGCGCTGATGAGTCGGCGAGGCTGATGTCGTCGGTGACGGCGGCGAGCGTCAGCAACGCCTCCGCGAGCACCACCGGGTCGCCTTCGGCCTCGAGCACCGCGCGCTCCAGCTCGCGTTCCGCGTCGGCCCAGCTGGTCACCTCGGTGACGATCTCGGCGAGCCGGATGCGGCGGCGCGCCCGCTCGGGCGCGGCCCGCGTCAGGTCCATGGCCGTCGACTGCGCCTGCCAGGCGCCCGTGCTGTCCCCGGCGCGGAACCGTGCGTCGGCCAGCCGGTCCAGCCGCGCCAGTCGTGGCGCGGCCTCCACCGTGTGCTCCAGCGACAGCTGGGCCAGCTCGACCGCGACGTCGGGCACCCCGGCCGCGAGCGCGGCAACAGCCCCGGCGTCCAGCGCGGCGGCGATCTCAGCCGAGGGCGCCGCGGCGGCGAGGGCGAGGTGCCGCACGCGCTCCACCGGATCGTCGGCCGCGGCAGCAAGCCGTGCGTGCAACGCCCGGCGACGGGAGTCCGTCAGCCCGTCGTACGCAGCCGCGCCGAGCAAGGGGTGCGTCGCCCGCACGATGCGCGGGCCGGTCCCAGCCGGCTCGTCGAGGACGACCAGCCCGGCACGGACGGCGCGATCGATCGCATCGACGTCGGCCGGCGTGCCGGTGAACCGCCACGCCGCCGATGTCGCGGCGACGATCTCGCGCACGTCACCGTCCAGATCGCGAACACGGGCGTCGACGAGCGCGTTCAGACTGGTCGGCACCGGGAGCGGGCTGCCCGCCTGCGGCTTGATCTCCAGCCGGTCCAGCGCGCGGGCCAGCTCCAACGCGTACAACGGGTTTCCGCCGGAGGTGTCGTGCACCCGAAGCAACAGTGGCCGGGCGAGCCTGATCCCCATCCGGTTCTGCAGCAGCTCGAACAGCGCCCCGACGCTCAACGGACCGACCGCCATGACGTCGACGCGGTCCGCGGGAAGCCCCGGCACGAGCTGTTGCGGCAGGTCGTGCCCACGGGCGGTCGCCAGCAGCCGGACCGGGTGCCGGCCGTCCACGCGGCGGAGGGCGAACACCAGAGCCGAGGCACTGGCGGCGTCGATGTAGGGCAGGTCGTCGACCGCCAGCAGGACCGGGGCCGATTCGGCGAGGGCCTGCAGCGTGGACAGGAAGGCGGTGCCGACCGTCCGCTCGTCGAATGTGTCTGCCCCGCCGGACTGCAGCGACACCGCTCGCAACGCCCCCTGCTGCGGGTCGGGCAACGCGGCGAGCACCGACTCGGGGATCGTTCGCAACAGGTCGGTCATGCCGACCCAGGGCAGCCGAGCCTCGGCGGCAGAGGCCCGCGACAGCAGGACGCGAGACCCGTCCGCCGCGTACTGCGCGACCGCCCACTCCCAAAGAGCCGTCTTGCCGATCCCGGCGTCGCCGGTCAGCAGCAGCGCGGACGTCACGACACCAGTGGCCGCCAGCGTGGAGCGGATCGCGGCGCACTCCGCTCCTCGACCGACCAACTCGGGTTCCTCGGGGGTCACAAGGCCGTCCTGATCGAGGGTTTTCACTGATTCCGTCCCGCCCGCTCTTTCCTAGCGTAAGTCGCGTCCGGCCGCCTGGCGGCAGTCACGCGGACTCCCCGAAGCCGATTCGGTGCCTACGACCAGGAGCAGCCATGAGAGCACGAACCCTGTCAGCCGCGGCCAGCCTGATCTTGCTCGTCGGATCCGCCTCAGCGTGCTCGAGCGCGTCGACGCCGAGCGCCGGCGGCGGCGGGTCCGTCGCACCGGCTGCGAACACGGGTACGTCGAGCATGTCGACGAGCTCCGGGTCGGGGTCGTCGTCCGGCGGCGGCACGGCCGCGGGCCTCGACGTCTGCACAGCGCTCCCGGCGGCGACCTTGTCGCAGATCACCGGTACGACGTTCACCACGACGAAGTCGGACAGCACTGCCGGGGTCCTGTTCAGTTGCGAGTACGACGGCGCGGACGCTGCCCTGGTGCAGATCGAGGTGAGCCCGCAGCAAGGGAAGATCGGTTACGACTCGGACGTGAACGCGCTGACCACGGTGGGCCACCCGCCGACGACGGTGTCCGGAGTGGGCGACGAAGCGTGGTCCACGCCGGACCCGAAGGGCAATGCCGGCTCGGTCGGGGCGGCCGCCTTCGGCAGCTACGGCGCGCTCTTCGGCGGCGCATACATCAAGATCGGCGGCCTCACCTACGTGACGGCCGACCAGGGCAAGCAGATCGTGGAACTGCTGGACAGCAAGCTGTAGGCGCTGCCCGGGGCGTCTGCCGACGGCTGCCGGCTACTTGCTGAGTCCGGTCAGCAGGTTGATGGTCACGGCCAGGATGACCGCGCCGGACAGGTACGACACGTCGACGGCGAGATCCAGCTGCGCCTGGGCATCCACGGCCAGATGGTCTACGTGAACCGAGCGGCCAGGGTCGTGGCAGTGAAGCAGTCGTCCTGGCCGGACGCGCAGAACGCCGCATTTCTGGTCGACACCATCCGTGCTTTCACGCCATCAGCTCCTACCTGTCCGCGGCCTGACATCGACGAGGCGGTTCACCTGGGTGACGTGCTGGGGCGGACACGGGAGCACTGGCAGGGAGCGGCTCACGTGAGCCGTTTCGATCATCCCCACCGGTGCCTGAAGCAGGGCGCGCGCACCAACCCCACGGGTAAGCCATGTCCACCGCCTGGGGTACGTCCCAGCGGACGAGGCGACCTACTCAAGCGACGCACAGTTCCGGTCGAAGAACCAGGCGGCGGCCCAGGCAGATTGATCGAGAATGGGGGGCGCGTGTCCACCGAGCAGCAGGCGGATTCACCTCGACTCGGCAGTGCGCTTCCGGTCGCAGGTTGGTATGCCGACCCGGCCGACCCGTCGATGCTCCGCTACTGGGACGGAACGGCTTGGTCGCCCCACGTCGCTCCGGCGTTCAGTAAGTCCCCGTCCACAGTGAGTTCCGTGCCCGCCCAGGGTGGGCTTGCGGCGACGCCTCCGCTCGACGGGTATGCGATCACCTCGCTGATCTTGGGCATCCTGGGTGGAGTGTTGCTCTCCGTTTGCTTCGGCATCGCCGCGCTGCGGCGAATCGGCCGTGGGACGCGGCGTGGGAAGGGTTTGGCGGTCACCGGACTCGCGCTCTCGATGGTCTGGGTGGTCGTCGTCGTCGCCACCATCGCCTACCAAGATGGACGTGCACCCGTGCACGCCCCGGATGGCACCGTCACTCGGGCCGGGCAGGTCCTTCTCCGAGACCTGCAGGTGGGAGACTGCATCGAGGTCCCGCGTGACTTGACGGGCCTCACCACCACCTCCGATGTGCCCTGCTCTCAACCGCACAACGGCCAGGTGTTCACCGTTCTGCAGGCCGACGCCACGTCGTTCCAGGGCGAGACTCGGCTGCAGGACGGCGCTCTGACCGACTGCAAGCGGGCCGTCCCCTCCTTCCTTGGATCGAGCCAGACTCTTCTGCACGTAGTTGCCCTCTTCCCGAACCAACGGGGATGGGATCTCGGTGACCGTGGCGAGATCTGCGTTCTCGTAGATCGCCAGAAGGAAATCACCGGCGACATCCGGTCTGACGGCTGACTACGTGCCGCCTCTAGGCGCGCCAACTCGTACGGCGGCACAGATCTGCCGAAGTGCCTGGCTTGTTCGAGGTCGCTGACCTGGACCTTCGCTGGTAGCCCCGACGGGATTCGAACCCGCGCTACCGCCTTGAGAGGGCGGCGTGCTAGGCCGCTACACAACGGGGCCCTAGCTGCTGGAACCGTACAACGGGACCAACAAGACCGCAGCACCCGCTCCGGTCCGGTCGGGGCAGGCCCGATGAGAAACCGTTGCGAACACAGCGATCAGCTGGGGTACCAGGACTCGAACCTAGACTAACTGAACCAGAATCAGTTGGGCTGCCAATTACCCCATACCCCAATGCACCGACCCTCGGGCCAGCGCCCGTAGAGCATAGCCGCCCACCCTCCGGTCGCCCAATCGAGCGGGGGGATCCGCGCTGGATGACCTCCAACGGAGATCATCCAGCAGCGATCCCCAGTGCAGCGGTCAGCCGCTGCAGCGCGCGGGGTCGGCCGAGCAGCTCCAGAGACTCGAACAGCGGCGGGGAGATGCGGCTGCCGGTCACCGCAACCCGGACGGGGGTGAACGCGACCTTGGGCTTGAGGCCCAAGCCCTCGACCAGCGCTCCCCGTAGCGCCGCCTCGATGTCGGCGTGGGTGAACTCCGGCAGCGCAGTCAGGGCGTCGTACGCGGCCTGCAGCGTGGGCTGGGCGTCGGCGCCGAGGAACTTCTCGCCGTCCGCGTCCTCGACGGCGAAATCCGCCTCGTCCACGAGCAGGAAGTGCAGGCTCCGGGCACCCTCGACGAGAGTGTCCATACGCTCCTGCACCATCGGTACGGCGGCGGCGACCACCGCGCGCTGATCCGGCGTCGGGTCAGCGGGCAGCGAGCCCTGGTCCTGCAGGTAGGGCACGAGCCGGTGCCCGAGATCCTCGGCACTGATGTGCCGGATCCAGTCGGCGTTGATTGCCAGGCACTTCTTCGGGTCGAAGCGAGCCGGGTTGGGCTGCACCCGCGACACCTCGAACAGGGCGGCCATCTCGAGCGGTGA
>JANWJC010000209.1 GCA_025449595.1 Acidobacteriota bacterium
ACGACGGTGAACGGCACCGGGCTCGCCGGGATCGCCGGCAGCGCCATCGGTCCGAGGTCCTTGTCGAGGTGCCGTACGAGGGCGTCCCTGATCCGCTCGCCGTAAAGGACCCGTCCCGACACGCAGGCCCGGCTGATGCTGCCGTCGGGCATCGCCCGCAGCAGCAGACCGACTGCCGTGATCGCACCGTTGGCCGACACGCGCACGGGCACCGCGTCCACGTACACCTGGGGAAGCCGCTCGCGGGCCGCTGCCAGCTCGTCGTGGGACAGCCATCCGGGGGCGGTCATCGTGTCGTCGGGGAAGTCGGTCAGGTCAGCCACCGGACCAACGTACTGGCCGGCACCGGCCGGACCGCGTAGCGTCCTGCCCCTGTGAGCGCCGTGCTGATGTGTCGTGATCTGTCGGCGGCGTACGGCGATCGCACCCTGTTCTCCGGGCTCGACCTCACGGTCTCCCCCGGCGACGTCATCGGCCTGGTCGGGCCGAACGGGGCGGGCAAGTCAACGTTGCTGCGTCTGCTGGCCGGCGAGGTCGCGCCGCAGACCGGCACCGTCCGGTGCTCGCCGACCTCTGCGCGCATCGGATGGCTGCGCCAGGAGCGCGATCACGATCCTGACGAGACGGTGATGCAGGCCGTGCAGCGCCGTACCGGGGTGGCTGCCGCGAGCGCGGCCATGGAGGCTGCCGCGCACGCGCTCGCCGACGGCGGCGACGGTGTCGACGAGCGCTACTCCGTTGCCCTGGAGCAGTGGCTGGCGCTGGGCGGTGCCGACCTCGACGAGCGGGTCGCCGGCGTCGTGTCCGACCTCGAGCTCGACGCAGACCTGGACCTGCCGACGGTGGCGTTGTCCGGCGGACAGGCGGCGCGCGTCGCGCTCGCGTCGCTGCTGTTGTCCCGGTACGACCTGTACCTGCTCGACGAGCCCACCAACGACCTCGACATCGATGGCCTGGAGCTGCTGGAGGATTTCGTGCTCTCGCAGTCCTGCGGGATCGTCGTGGTGAGCCATGACCGGGAGTTCTTGTCCCGCACCGCGACCTCGGTGGTCGAGATGGACGCCAGCTTGCAGCGGGTCGCCGCGTACGGAGGTGGCTACGACGCGTACCTGGAGGAGCGGTCGGTCGCGCGCCGCCACGCCCGGGAGGCGTACGACGACTACGCGGCGCGTCGGGAGGCGCTGCAGGCCCGGGCCCGCAGTCAGCGCGCCTGGATGGAGAAGGGAGTCAAGAACGCCCGCCGCAAGGCCAAGGACAACGACAAGATCGGGCGCAAGTTCCGCACCGAGGCGACCGAGAAGCAGGCCGCGAAAGCCCGCCAGACGGACCGGCTGATCCAGCGCCTGGACGTGGTGGAGGAGCCGCGCCGGGAGTGGGCGCTGCAGTTCACCATCGCCGGTTCGGGTCGCTCCGGGGAGGTCGTTGCGATGCTGCGCTCGGCGGTAGCCCACCGCGGGAGCTTTCGCCTCGGACCGGTGGACCTGGCCCTGCACCGGCTCGACCGGATAGCGGTGACGGGCCCGAACGGCGGTGGCAAGTCCACGCTGCTGGCCGTCCTGCTCGGTCGCCTGCCGTTGGACGAAGGCACCGTGACGCTGGGGTCGGGCATCGAGGTCGGCGAGATCGACCAGGTACGCGGCCTGTTCCTGGGCGAGGAGCCGCTCGGGACGGCCTTCGGTCGACAGGTGCCCGAGTGGCCCACGTCGGACGTACGCACGCTGCTCGCCAAGTTCGGACTCGGTCCCCACCAGGTTCACCGGTCGGCCGCGACGCTGTCCCCCGGCGAACGCACCCGCGCCACGCTGGCGCTGCTGCAGGCGCGGGGCGTCAACCTCCTCGTGCTGGACGAGCCGACGAACCACCTGGACCTGCCTGCCATCGAGCAGCTGGAGCAGGCGCTTGACGCGTTCGACGGCACGATCCTGCTCGTCACCCACGACCGCCGGATGCTGCAGACCGTGCGGCTGACGCGGCGCTGGGAGGTCGATGCCGGGCACGTGACCGAGGTGAGCGCGGACTGACGGCAGCGCCTCGCCCGTGGCTCGCCGCCGGCGGATGGCGGACTTGTGGGGCGGTGGCATGCTGGTGTCATGGCTGGTTCCGACGACGACCTAGAGCGTCTGATGCGTGAGGTCGACGCATCCCTGTCCGGTGGCCCTGCTTCGTCGTCGCCGGCGAACCTGCCCGCCAAGAAGAGCGACAACTCGCCGAGCGAGAAGAAGTCGGACTCGGAGAGCCGGCTCTCGCGAGCCACGGGCGCCGGCCTCGTCGCGGGCGCGACGACCGGGGTGATCGTCTTCGTCGTCGTGTTCCTCTTCCAGTGGCTGCCGTTGGTCGGGCACCCGTTCGCCGCCGCCCTCGGCGCCTTCATCGCGGCGTTCATCACGGCTGCGTACCTGACCTTCAAGAACGACAAGGACTGACTGTCGTACGTCAGCCAGCAACCCGGCGACCGGTTCAGTCCCGATCGCGTGGGCGTGTGAGCCAGCTGCGCCCGTTCCAGTAGCGCGACTGTGTCGGGTTGTCGGGGTCGCGGCACCAACCCTTGGGCGCCCGTTTCGCCGGTAGGTCCCGTCGCGTGACCGCGCTCTCGTGCTCGTCGTTCCGCCTCTGCCAACCCGAGGCCGCCCAGACCGCGACCTCGGAAGGCGGGGTCTACCGCCCAGCCAGAGTCAAGGGCTTCCGTCAGGGTTGTGGGTCCAGTCCAGGACGGCCTTTCCAACGATCTCGTCGCCGACCTGGACGACCAGGAAGTCGACCTCCCCATCTGCCCACGCGCAAGGTGGTGTCGCCACTCGTCGCGCTGAGCCTCAGAGCTGGCCCAGCCCATTGCTTTCGACGTCGCCTTCACGGCCATCACGGATGATCGGCTCAAGTTGCACAACAGTCAGGATGCCGGTCACCAGCCCAGATGCGAACGAGAACGGCACGTATGCGCGGGAGAGCTCAATGCCACCCATCCAGACGAATGATCGCCTCTTTGGACTCGGTCTCCCACAAGTGCGCGACCCAACCCTCATGAACCGACGCCGTCCGGCGGTTGACGAGTAGCGGGGAGATCTCGCCCCAGTGCATCTCTGCGTCAGCTCCGTCCCACCACTCCAGACCGTCTGGATAGACGTCCGTCATGACCGGCGCGCCGTCGCGAATCAGGTCATCGCACTCTCGACGCTTGAGCTTCCGCTCGGTCCGGCGGAACACGGCGCCCCCAGGCCCCTGAACGGAGCCATCAGGCTGAACAGTCGGCTCGTAGCGCACGTGGACAGAATGCCGTCTCAACCCGCCTGAGGCGAGCGCGAACGGCACATCGCGGGCGTCAGTTGTTGGGGGCGAGGTGGCTGATATCGCGATCCCAGCCGTCTGGGTCCTCGGGTGTGTTTGACCACGAGAACTCCCGCACGCAAAAACGCGCTTCTGCCCTGACTCTGGGGCTGGGATCAGAAAGCGCGGCGAACACGACTGCCATGCGCCGCTTCCGAGCGGGGTACATGCAGTGCCCTAGCACGAAGATAGCCCACTCCCGCACCTTGGGGCTCGGATCCTCGGCCAGACCGGCGAGGAGCTCGATCTGGCCAGCTTCTTCAGAGTCCGCTATCGCGAGTGAGAGATCCTCTGCTACGGAGCGCCGAATATTGCGAGACTTGCTGACTGCGAACGGCCTCACCACATCGAGCCGCAACCCCACGGTGTTTTCGCTGGCCGCGTGGAGTAGCGCCATGACCACGCTTGGCGGGTAGGACCGTTCCAACGCCCACTGCAGTTCCGAGGTAAGCCACTTCCTCATCTGTGGTTTGACGTCGAGATTCAGAGCCCAGATCGAGGTCTCCCTGATCAGGTCATCGACCTCTGAGACCTTCCGAACACGAAGCGCCGAGGCCACATCAAAGTAGGGATCGTCGGCCGCAGACATGCGATAGATAATAGCCGGGTATCGGGCGGGCAACTCACCTTCCCTCATCAAGAGCTGAGGGGTCACACCTACAATTGACCAAGATGTCCGGATCGGTGGTTCCGCCGGCCCACCACGGCACGACGTAGTGAGGATTGCTGTGCGGACTCTTCGGCTTCGTCGCGGAGTGCCGGTCGGAGATGCTGTTCGCGGATGCTGTCAGTGATCTTGCGGAGCACCTCATTGGGGGGCATGGGTGACCGACGGCGACGGGGCATCTAGCGCGTGGGCGAGATGGACGCGACGTCGTCCGTCTGTGACGACTGCCTTGGTAACGCCGGTCAGGGGTGGAACGGCGCCTCGATCGATGTTCCAGGGACGACACTCGCGGCGCCGATGTCCGGGCGGAAGCGGACACGCCATTCAACGGTCGCCGGAGGTGTCAGCACCGGGGTGGACCCAAGATCGGCATCGCCAACCGGATCCGGGGCGCGGCGCGACCGGTGCGGGGCATCTCTTGATCAACGGGATGTCCGCTCGGCGACGGACGTGGTTGTCCCAGAGGCGGTTCTCGCGCAGGTTCGACTGTCGGTGGTCGCGTCTACGTTGATGGCATGAACACAAGTGATACCAATGAGTTCAGTGACCCGTTCGGGTTCGTCGACGACGTCGATCCGGTGGAGCGGGAGATGCGGGACCGGGAGTACGACGCCCTTATCCAGACCGGGCAGATCCAGCCCGGGACGGCCTCGATCGCGGACCTGCTGGCCCGACCCGGCCTGGATTCCCCAGATCACACCGACGAGGAGCAGTGGTGTCGGTGGTGTGGGCCGGACTGCGACGGTGACCGGCCACCATCGACTGGCGGTGGGTCGGTGGCGGTGATGTTGGCGGCGTTGGTGTCCCGCCCGGTCGATGCCCGGACCCGGACCGCGGTCATGGTGATCGACCCGATGACGCTGACCGGTGCTGCGGTGCGGGACTACCTGGCCCTGACCGACAAGATCCTCGCCGCGGACACCGCGCTGCAGCACACCGCGCTGCTGGCGGTCGCGGCGGCCGCGACCGCGGAGGTGGAGGCCCATGTGGCCGGGAACCCGTTCACCGAGCGGGGTGTGAAGTGGGGGCGGGCCGACACCGAGAGGATCGTGCGCGAGGACCTGGAACGCACCCTGAGCATCACCCCGGGGGATGCCGAGGGGCGCCTGGACCTCGCGTTGGACCTGCGCGACCGGCTCCCGGCGACCCGGGCCCTGCTGGAGGCGGGGATGGTGTCCGCGCGCAAGGCGTGGCAGCTCTCGGCCCGCCTGGGGATCACCGGGGACAGGGTCGCGGGGTTGCTGGATGCGGAGCTGGCCCCGGTGCTGCAGGGCTCGCGGCCGGCCAGCCTGCGGCGCCGGATCGCGCGCCGCCTGCTCGTGTTGGACCCCGACACCGCCAACGCGCAGGACAAGGCCACGATCCGGGACCGCAACCTGCGCCGCTGGACCAACGCCGACGGGTCCCGAACCTTGTCGATCACCGGGCCACCGGATGCGGTGGACCGGGCGTGGTACGCCGCCACCGGTACCGCGCTGGCCCAACTGAAGGAGTGCCAGGGCGGGTGCACCTCGTCCTGCCCGCATGCGCTGACCGCCGCGACCATCGGCCAGGGCGACCGCGACCAGACCTGGCCCGAGGACCCCACCCCCCAAGTCCTGGAAACCGATCTATGGCAGCAACCCGAGGACGAACCGGCGCACGACACCAGTGATTTCCGCGCTGATGCGGACACCGACGACGGCGCCGCTGCGGATGTCCGCACCGATGCGGACACCGCCGGCCCCACGCCGTCCGCTCCTGTCCTTCCCGAGGCGGACAGCAGCGGCACCACGAACACTGATGTCCGCACGGAGATGGACACCACCGCAACCGCCGACGAGGATGTCGCCGCTGCAGCGGACATCGAGGCGTCACTACCCCCGGACGGTGTCCTCATCGAAGCGGACACCGACGATGCCCGCGGTGAGCACGTCCGCACCGATGCGGACACCGACCTCACGCCGGCAGCCCATGTCCTCCCCGAGACGGACGGCAGTGCGACCCCGACCCCCCTTGTCCGCACGGAGACGGACACCACCGCAACGGCCGGCGGAGATGTCGCCTCTGGGGCGGAGGTCGAGGGGTCAGTACCGCTTGATGTCCGCCTCACGATGGACACCGACACGCAGACGCACGGGACCGCGGCTGAGCATGTCCGCCCTGGCGAGGACACGACCGATCCTGCCCACGGCGGCGACCCGCAAGCACAGCAGGACCGGTCGGTGCGGTTGGATCAGGCCCGGTTCGATGCCGCGATCGACCTGCTCACCAGCGCGTTCGAGGCACCCTGGTACCCCCAAGGCAAGAGCCGGCGCCGCACCATGGTCCAGCTCATCACCACCGTCGCCACCCTTACCGGTGCCGATGAGGACCTGTCCGAGCTTGTCGGGTACGGGCCGGTCACCGCGATGACCGCCCGCCGCATCGCCGCGGACGCGGACCTGTTCCAGGACCTGCAGGTCCACCCCACCATGGGATTCCTGATGGATGCCGGCACCCTGCGCCACGACCCACCCCCGGGGCTGCACGACTTCCTCACCGCGCGTCGCCTGACCTGCGCGATGACCGGGTGCCAGCAGCGCGCCATGGACACCGACCTCGATCACGGCGTCGAACACCACCCCGACGGCACCGGTGGACCCACCGCGGCCTGGAACCTGGAACCCATGTGCCGGTTCCACCACCGCGCCCGCACCCTGGGCCTGTGGAAACTCGCCGAGAAACACATTGATGGGGCCATGACCTGGATCGACCCCGCCGGACGCTCGTACCGCCAACCCGCCCA
>JANWJC010000210.1 GCA_025449595.1 Acidobacteriota bacterium
CGAGGTCAGCGTCAGGACGACCGGGATCGCGAGCAGCACGACCACGGCCTCGAGCCCGAGCACCGCCTGGCACAGCATCTTCATGGCAGGTCCCGCATGCTCAGACCTCGGTCCGGCCGAGCAGGGCGCGCCCGTCGGCCGCCGTGACGACCGAGCCGGTGATCAGCACCCCGGTCCCGCCCCCGAGCTCGGCCGCGGCCTCGTCGGCCAGCCGCACCGCGGTCTCGACCGCGTCGGGGAAGCGCGGTACCACCTCGACGCGCTGGGAGCCGAACACCTCGACAGCGATCGCGCCGAGCTCGTCGGGGTCAAGTGCCCGCGGCGACGAGTTCGACGACACGACGACCTCGGCCAGCAGCGGCTCCAACGCCTCGAGCAGTCCTCGGGCGTCCTTGCCGGCCAGCACCGCGACAAGGCCGACGATGTGGGTGAAGTCGAAGCCGTCGCGTACCCCCTCGGCGAGGGCGAGAGCCCCGTGCGGGTTGTGCGCCGCGTCGACGAGCACCGTGGGACCTCGGCGGACGACCTCGAGTCGCCCCGGGGACGTCACGTCGGCGAAACCCTTGCGCACCAGCTCGATATCGAGGGTGGACTGCCCGCCGCCGAGGAAGGACTCGACTGCGGCCAGAGCTACCGCAGCGTTGTGTGCCTGGTGGGCACCGAACAGGGGCAGAAACAGGTCTTCGTAGCGTCCCCCGAGCCCTTGCAGGGTCACGAGCTGTCCCCCGACAGCGAGGTCACGGTGAACGAGTGCGAAGTCCAGGCCCTCGCGTACGACGCCGGCGCCAACCTCACCGACGCGTGTCAGGAGCACCTCGGCAGCCGGCTGCACTTGTTGCGACAGAACGACTTCTGATCCGGCTTTGATGATGCCGGCCTTCTCCCCTGCAATCTGCGCGACCGTGTCGCCGAGATATTCCTGGTGGTCCAGCGCCACCGGGGTGATCACGGCCACCTTTCCGTCCACGATGTTCGTCGCATCCCACGTGCCCCCGAGTCCGGTCTCGATGACGGCGACATCGACGGGAGCATCGGCGAACAACGCGAATGCCAGCGCAGTGATCGACTCGAAGAACGAGAGCTGGGTGCCGTCGATCTGCATGGCCCGCTGATCGATGATGGCGAGGTACGGGGCGATGTCGTCATAACCCGCGACGAAGCGCTCCACGCTGACCGGCTCGCCCGCGACCCTGATGCGTTCGCGCATCGAGTGCAGGTGCGGGCTGGTGAAAAGCCCGGGGGTGAGCCCGAACGCGCCGAGCAACGACTCGATCATGCGTGCCGTCGAGGTCTTCCCGTTCGTGCCCGCCAGGTGAATCACGGGGTAGGCCCGTTGTGGTTCGCCGAGCAGCTCGGTGATCGCGGCGATTCGGGTCAGGGTCGGTGCGATCCGGTTCTCCGGCCACCGCGCCGAGAGCAGCGCCTCGACCTGCTGATAGCGAGCGATCGTCGCTGCTTCGCGTGCTGCGGAGTCATCGCTCCTCGTGCCGGCCACCGGACGAGTCTAGGCGGAGCGCCGCCACCGCTCACGGGCAGTGATCTTGGACGCGCCCGGACCGGCCCACTCCTTAGGATGTGGGCCATGTCGACGACCCATCAGCACTTGCCCGCGGCCAACGAGCGCATCCCGGGCAAGCCGAGCGTCGATGGCCTCGAGCAGCGGTGGAGCGAGGTGTGGGAGAAGAAGGGGACGTACCGGTTCGACCGGTCGGCGAGCCGCGAGCAGATCTACGCGATCGACACCCCGCCCCCGACGGCCAGCGGGTCGCTGCACGTCGGTCACGTGTTCTCGTACACCCACACCGACTGCATCGCCAGGTTCCAGCGGATGCGCGGGCTCGAGGTCTTCTACCCGATGGGCTGGGATGACAACGGCCTGCCGACCGAACGGCGGGTGCAGAACTACTACGGCGTGCGGTGCGACCCCTCGCTCCCCTACGACCCGGCGTACGAGCCGCCGCCCAGCCCCGGCAAGGAGCAGGTCCCGATCGGGCGGCGCAACTTCGTCGAGCTGTGCCTGCGCCTCGCGGTGGAGGACGAGAAGGCCTTCGAGCTCATGTGGCGGCGGATGGGCCTGTCCGTGGACTGGTCGCAGATGTACCAGACCATCGACGCGGTCTCCCAGACCACGTCGCAGCGCGCCTTCCTTCGTAACCTCGCCCGGGGTGAGGCCTACCAGGCCGAGGCACCCACGCTCTGGGATGTCACGTTCCGCACGGCCGTGGCGCAGGCCGAGCTGGAGGACCGCGAACGCGCATCGACCTACCACCGGATCGGTTTCCCGGCGCCGGATGGTGGACGCGTCTTCATCGAGACCACGCGCCCGGAGCTCCTGCCGGCGTGCGTCGCCCTGGTGGCGCACCCCGATGACGAGCGCTACCAGCCGCTTTTCGGCACCACGGTGCGGACGCCCATCTTCGATGTCGAGGTCCCCGTGGTCGCCCACACGCTGGCGGACCCCGAGAAGGGATCGGGCATCGCGATGATCTGCACGTTCGGCGACACGACCGACGTGACGTGGTGGCGCGAGATGTCCCTGCCCACCCGCCCGGTCATCGGCTGGGACGGCCGATTCCTGCCCGACGTGCCGGACTGGCTCGAGTCCGATGTGGCACGTGAGACGTACGCGTCGATGGCCGGCGCCACGCCGTTCACCGCGAAGGAACGCCTCGTCGCGGCGCTCGACGCCGCCGGGTTCACCGAGGGCGACCCGCGGCCCATCACCCACGCGGTGAAGTTCTACGAGCGGGGCGACAAACCGCTCGAGATCGTCACCACCCGGCAGTGGTACATCCGCAACGGCGGCCGGGACGCCGACCTGCGAGCGGCACTCGTGGCGCGCGGCGAGGAGATCACCTGGCACCCGGCGTACATGAAGGCCCGTTTCACCTCCTGGGTGGAAGGCCTCAACGGTGACTGGCTGATCAGCCGACAGCGCTTCTTCGGGGTCCCCGTCCCGGTCTGGTATCCGCTGGACGCCCACGGCCTGCCCGACCACGACCACCCGATCGTCCCCGAGGAGGAGGCGCTGCCGGTCGACCCGAGCAGCGACGCCCCCGCCGGCTACGACGAGGCCCAGCGCGGGGAACCGGGCGGGTTCACCGGTGACCCCGACGTGATGGACACCTGGGCGACGTCCTCGCTGACACCCCAGATCGTGGGGGGCTGGGAGAAGGACCCCGAGCTCTTCGCCAAGGTCTTCCCCTTCGACCTGCGTCCACAGGGCCACGACATCATCCGCACCTGGTTGTTCTCCACGGTCGTACGTGCCCACCTCGAACACGACTCGGTGCCCTGGCGGCACGCTGCACTGTCCGGATGGATCCTCGACCCGGACCGCAAGAAGATGGCCAAGAGCAAGGGAAATGCGCTCACCCCGATAGACCTGCTCGACGAGCACGGGGCCGATGCGGTGCGGTACTGGGCAGCCTCTGGTCGTCCTGGCACGGACACCGCGTTCGACCCCAGCCAGATGAAGGTGGGGCGCCGCCTCGCCATCAAGGTGCTCAATGCGAGCAAGTTCGTGCTCTCCCAGGGTGCGACCCCGACGCAGGACCCGTCAGTGGTCACCGCACCACTGGACCGAGCCCTGCTCGCCGCCCTCGCCCGCGTCGTCGACGAGGCCACGGACGCTTTCGCCGCGTACAACTACACCCGTGCGCTGGAGGTCACCGAGACCTTCTTCTGGACGTTCTGCGACGACCACCTCGAGCTCGTCAAGGAGCGCGCGTACGGCAGCCACGGTGCAGACGGCGCGGCCTCGGCGTCCGCCGCGCTCACTCAGGCCCTCGACGTCCTGCTGCGGCTCTTCGCGCCGTTCCTGCCGTTCGCGACCGAAGAGGTGTGGTCCTGGACGCATGACGACTCGGTGCACCGCCAGCCATGGCCTACCACTGCCGAGCTCGCCACGGTGGCCGCCGACGGGGACCCCACGCTGCTGAGCGACGTGTCGGTCGCGCTGTCGGCGGTCCGGCGGGCCAAGACGGAGGCCAAGGTGTCGATGCGTACCGAGGTGTCGCACGCCGTCGTTCACGGCCCGGCCGAGGCGATAGCGCGAATCTCGCAGGCCGGTGCCGACCTGGCCGACACCGGGCGCATCGCCGCCCTGGAGTTCCGCGCCGACGGCTCCGACCTCGGCGTCGACGTCGTTCTCTGAACGGACCTCGGGCCGGGTTCCGTGAGGTGTCAGGTGAGCAACGCCCCCGGCGGGTGACCTCAAGGGCGCCGCGCGGCGCGCCGACACGGGTAGGGAGGAGGCGGCAACCGGCTGCCCCGGCACACCGCGCTCGAAGGAGGGTCCGCCGTGGCCCGTCGCCAGCCCAGCCCGCAAGTACGCACCGACCTCTCGGCCACGTCCGCCACCATCTTGCCCGGTGTCGCACTGCCGGCCTGGGCGTACGGTCCGGTGGCCCCCGAGCCTGAGCTCGAGCCGGTGGTTGCGGCGCCCGAGCCCGAGCTCGTCTACGCGGCGGTACCGGCGGCGACCGAGCAGTCCACCGCGCCGGTCCCGGTGATGCCGCTGCCACCCCCGCCTGCTGCGTTCATGCCGAACCAACCGAGCCCGGTGTCCGAGCCGGAGGCGTCGGAGCCCGTCCTCGAGGCCGAGCCCGCGCCGGCAGCGCTTGCGGCACCTAGCCCCGTCGACGCCGTCGAGGCCGAGGCACCGACGTACGCACCCGACCCGCCTCACCAGCCGACCCCGAGCGAGCTCGGCACCGTGCTGCCCGGGAGCCACCGCGCCCCCTCAGCGAGCCCGGAAGCACCTGCTGGCGAGCGCAACCGCCGCCCGCTGTTGCTCGTGGCTGGTCTCGTGGTCGTGCTGCTGCTCGCCGCGTTCGCGGCCTTCGTGACTCCCGGCTTCCTCAACAGCTCCTCCGACGACTCAGGCAGCGGGGTGGTGGTCACCCCGCGTGCGGCGGTCGTGCTGCCGGCCACCGTCGCCGGTCACACCAAGGCGGTCATCCCGGCGGCCGCTGCGTCCAGCGCGGCAGCGGCCAAGGCCCTCGCCGCATCTGGCGTGACCTCGGTCGTGGCCGCGACGTACGTCAAGCCCGGAGCCCAGACGTTCACGCTGGCGGCCGGCCTGGCCCCCGCCGCAGCGGCGACCCGGGCCACGTACTTCACGCTGTGGGCACACGCGGACGGCGTCGCCAAGCCGGCGGTCGCCGCCTCAGGTGTGGTCAGCGTCAAGGCCGAGTGCGGGACGGCAACGGTCGCCGGGAAGGCGACGGGCGTGTGCGCCTTCGTCGGCCCCAAGGTCGCGGGAACCGTCACCGTCCCGGGTGCCACCGCGGCGCAGGTCGCCAAGTTGCTCCCGTCACTGGTCAAGGTTCCTGTCGTCCGCTGACACCACCGGCACGCGTGAGAGGGCCCGGACCACGTGGTGGCCCGGGCCCTCATACGTCCTGTCCGGGTGGGACGAGCGGTCAGGCGCTCTTCTCCTGGCGGCCCCGCCGCGTGGTGGGAGCCTCTCGCGGCACGAGCGTGGGCAGCACGTTCTGCCGTACGACCTCCGCTGTCACCACAACCCGCGCCACGTCAGTGCGGCTCGGGACGTCGTACATCACGTTGAGCAGGACCTCTTCCATGATCGCCCGAAGTCCTCGGGCGCCGGTCCCGCGCAGGATCGCCTGATCGGCGACCGCCTCCATGGCGTCGTCGGTGAACTCGAGCTCGACGTTGTCGAGCTCGAAGAGGCGCTGGTACTGACGCACCAAGGCGTTCCGCGGCTCGGTCAGCACCTTCACCAGCGCCTCACGGTCCAGTGCGGTCACCGAGGTGAACACCGGCAGCCGACCGATGAACTCGGGGATCATCCCGAACTTCAGCATGTCCTCGGGCATCACCTTGCCGAACACGTCACCGGGGTTGGTGTCGTCCCCGGGCAGCGATGCGGTGAACCCGAGCGCCTTGCGCCCGATGCGCTGCTCGATGATCGTGTCGAGGCCGGCGAAGGCACCACCCACGATGAACAGCACATTCGTGGTGTCGATCTGGATGAACTCCTGGTGCGGGTGCTTCCGGCCGCCCTGCGGCGGCACCGACGCCGTCGTGCCTTCGAGGATCTTCAGCAGTGCCTGCTGCACTCCCTCACCGGAGACGTCGCGCGTGATCGAGGGGTTCTCGCTCTTGCGGGCGACCTTGTCGATCTCGTCGATGTAGATGATCCCGGTCTCGGCCTTCTTGACGTCGTAGTCGGCGGCCTGGATCAGCTTCAGCAGGATGTTCTCGACGTCCTCGCCGACATAGCCGGCTTCGGTAAGCGCGGTGGCGTCGGCGATGGCGAACGGGACGTTGAGCATTCGTGCCAGCGTCTGGGCAAGCAGCGTCTTGCCCGACCCGGTCGGGCCCAGCAGCAAGATGTTGGACTTCGCCAGCTCTACCGGCTCCTCGCGCTTGCCCTCGCCTCCGGTCGCCTGGACACGCTTGTAGTGGTTGTAGACCGCGACTGACAGGGCCTTCTTCGCAGCGTCCTGGCCGATGACGTACTGCTCAAGGAATTCGTAGATCTCACGAGGCTTGGGCAGCTCGTCGAAGCCGACGTCGCTGGACTCGGAGAGCTCTTCCTCGATGATCTCGTTGCACAGGTCGATGCACTCGTCACAGATGTAGACCCCAGGACCCGCGATGAGCTTCTTGACCTGCTTCTGACTCTTCCCGCAGAAGGAGCACTTCAGCAGGTCGCCGCCGTCGCCAGCACGTGCCACCGGTCAGTCCTTCCGTCGTCGCCGTGCCCGGGTCCGGGTCGGCTCGTCGTGCGGACGCCTGACAACGCATGCCCGCTATCGGACGGTACCCCGCGAACCGCCCGAGAGGACACCCAACACCCGCTGTCGAACGCGTTTCGCCGACAGCGCAACGCCCGCTCGCAGGACCCAACAGGATCGAACGGGCGGGCGTCGTGCCTGGTCAGCGCGTCGGCGCCTCAGTTCGCCGGGACTGCGGACTTGCGCGAGGCGATGATGCTGTCGACGATGCCGTAGTCCACGGAGTCGGTCGCGGTGAGGATCTTGTCGCGCTCGATGTCGAGGTGGATCGCGGACTGCTCGCGGCCGGTGTGACGGGCCAGGATGGCTTCCATCTCCTCGCGCATCCGCAGCAGCTCACGGGCCTGGATCTCGATGTCGGTGCCCTGGCCACCGCCCTCGGTGTAGGGCTGGTGGATCAGGACCCGGCTGTGCGGCAGCGCGAAGCGCTTGCCCGGCGTCCCGGCCGCCAGGAGCACGGCGGCTGCGGACGCGGCCTGGCCCAGGCACACCGTGGAGATGTGCGGCTTGATGAACTGCATCGTGTCGTAGATGGCCGTCATCGCGGTGTAGGAGCCACCCGGGGAGTTGATGTAGATGCTGATGTCGCGATCGGGGTCCATCGACTCCAAGCAGAGCAGCTGCGCCATCACGTCGTCGGCGCTGGCGTCGTCGATCTGGACACCGAGAAAGACGATGCGCTCCTCGAACAGCTTGCCGTAGGGGTTGAACTCGCGGAATCCCTGTGGGGTGCGCTCGATGAAGCTGGGCAGCACGTATCGCGACTGCGGAGCGCTGTAGCCGGCACGGGCAAAGCCAGCTGCGATGGGCGAGCTCACGGTGTCGCTCATGTCCATGTTGTCCTTGTCTGTGATGCGCACGTCAGGCCGTTCCACCGTCGCCGACCACTTCGGACGAGGACGTCACGACGTGATCGACGATGCCGTAGTCCTTGGCCTCCTGCGCGGAGAACCACTTCTCCCACTCCGAGTCCTCGAGGATCTTGTCCACGGACTGACCGGTGTGGTGAGCGATCAGCTCGGCCATCTGGCGCTTGATGACGACCATCTGCTCCGCCTGCTTCGCGACGAGCGACTGGACACCACCGAGGCCACCGAGCGGCTGATGCATCATGACGCGCATGTGCGGTGTGGCGTAACGCTTCCCAGCGGCGCCTGAGGTCAGCAGGAACTGTCCCATCGAGGCACACATTCCGAGGCCGACGGTCACGATGTCGTTCTTGACGAACTGCATCGTGTCGTAGATGGCCATGCCCGCGGACACAGATCCACCGGGGCTGTTGACGTAGAGAGTGATGTCCTTGTGGGGGTCCTCCGCCGACAGCAGCAGCATCTCGCCACATAGCCGGTTGGCCATGTCGTCGCGGACCTCGCCCTTGAGCCAGAGGATCCGCTCACGACGCAACGCTGAATAGACCGCCTCGTCGCCGAGAGCGCTGGCATCGCTGCCCTGCAGGACCGGGTCGTGCTCACCGGTCCAGTTGGTGGGGTTCACCATGGTTCCCGCCCCTCGAAGCTCGTGATCAGGATTCGTGACTTCGACAGTAACCAACGAGAACCCCCGCGCCATCCTGGGCGCGGGGGTGTTCGCCATGGGCGTGACGAAACGGGGACGAGCTCAGCGACTCACTCCTGGTCGGTGACCACGGACTCGGTCTCGTCGTGGTCGTGGTCGTGGTCGTGGTCGTGGTCGTGGTCGTCCCCGTCGGGCGAGATGAGGTCCTCACCGTTGATGTCGCTCAGGTCGATCACGTCCCCGCGGCTGTCCACGATCCTCGCGTGCTCCAGGACGTGGGCCAGCGCCTTGCTGCGACGTACCTCGGAGACGGCGGACGACACCTGGCCGGACTGGACCAGCTCCTGGGCGAACTGGTCCGGGCTCAGGCCGTACCGAGGCGCCTGCGCCACAAGCCAGGAGGACAGCTCGGACTCACTCACGGTCAGCTTTTCGATGTCAGCGATCTTGTCCAGGACGAGCTGGGACTTGAACGACTCCCGGACCTCGGTGGCGACCGCCTCGCGGTGGTCGTCGTCGCCGTGCCCGTCCTGGAAGTGCTGCTCGACCTGCGTCGCGAGCACCCCTTCGGGGATGGGGATCTCGACGGCGGCCAGCAGAGCCTCAGACACCTTCTCCCGTGCCGCGTACGCCTGCTCGAGCACCTTGACCCGGCCCACGCGGTCCCGGAGGTCCTCCTTGAGCTCCTCGATCGTGTCGAACTCGCTGGCCAGCTGGGCGAAGTCGTCGTCGACATCCGGCAGCTTGCGCTCGCGAACGGTGGTGACCGTCACCGTGACCACGATCGTGCGGCCTTCGTACTCACCGGCCTCTGGCACGAAGTCGAACTGGCGCTCGTCCCCTGCGGACGCTCCGGTGACGGCCTCGTCGAAACCGGGGATCATGCCGTCGCTGCCGAGCTCGTACGACAGCGCGTTCGCAACGAGGTCCTCGACCGGCTCACCGTCGCTGACGCCGCTCATGTCGAAAAGCAGCGAGTCACCAGTCTGGGATGCACGCTCCACCGGCAGCAGAGTGCCGAACCGGCTCCGCAGCGCGTCGAGCTGCTTGTCGACGTCCTCGTCCTGCACGTCGGCAGCGTCGACGGTGACCTCGAGACCCTCGTAGTCGGGCAGGTCGAACTCGGGCACCACGTCGGCCTCGGCGGTGAACTCCAGCGGCTCGTTGTCCTTGATGTCACCGACCTCGACCTCGGGGCGGCCCAGGAGCTTGACCTGGTGCTCGCGTACGGCAGCGTCGAGGTTGGCACCCACGGCGTCGTTCACCGCCTCCTCGAGCACCGCCGCGCGGCCGATGCGCTGGTCGATGATGCGCGCCGGGACCTTGCCCTTGCGGAACCCGGGAATGTTCACCTGGGCGGCGATCCGCTTGTACGCGCTGTCGAGGGCCGGCTTGAGCTCCTCGAACGGCACCTCGACGGTGAGCTTCACCCTGGTCGGCGACAGGGTCTCGACAGCGCTCTTCACGTGGCTCGTGCTCCTGGTCTTGTCGTTCGGGCAGGTCACCCGCGTCGGTACCGGATGGGTGCGGGGGTGTCGTGGCGGTACGGTCCTGGTCGGGGCGGGGAGAGTCGAACTCCCGATCTCCTGCCCCCAAAGCAGGCGCGCTAGCCACTACGCTACGCCCCGCGGCGGCCGCGCCAGTCTAGTGGACGTAGCAGGTTAGCCCGACGGGCCGTCGCGGGGCCGGCGTACGGCTCCTCGCTTGGTGACACGGACCTAACCGGACGCTGAGCCCGGCGCTCGACTATCCTGTGCCAGCCCTTGCGGGTGTAGCTCAATGGTAGAGCCCCAGCCTTCCAAGCTGGCCATGCCGGTTCGATCCCGGTCACCCGCTCCACCGTGGAGGACCCCTGCTGAGCAGGGATTGAGCCACTTTACCTACCCCGACGGACGGCCGGGAGTACCGCTGAGTGCTGGGCGACATGGCGCAGGTCATGTAACCGGACGTGAGGCACCTCGGCCTTGGCACATGCGCGTCGCCGGGTCGCTCCCAGGTTCGAGCGCGCCGGAACCGTGCCTGTGCCGGTCGCGAACACTGACGCGTCGGGCAGGTCGGGCACGAATTCGTCGAGATGGTCCCGCAGCAGCGCTGTGAGGGGATCGGGCAAGGTCACCACCCGCACCGAGGACGCCGTCTTCGGCACGTCCACCCGGACCTGACCGGTGTCGGTCCGGCGTACCGCCTTGCGGACCGTCACCCGAGCCGGGATCGAGCCGAGGTCGAGATCGGCACGGGTAAGGGCGAGGAGCTCGCCTTGCTGCAGTCCCGACAAGGCTGCCATCACGACCAGAGTCCGGTACCGGGGCGGCATCGCCGCGGCAGCCCCCGAAACCTGAGACGAAAGAGCAGCCGCTCGGTGATCGGACGGGACCGTCCCACGGCCCTCCTCGGGTTCGACGCGCCGCGGATAGTGCACGGGTTCAACCGCAGCAGCCCGTCACCGACCGCCGTGGTCATCGCCGACCGAAGCAGCCGGTAGGCCTGCGCCTGCCGGACCCCACCATCCCGCACAGACGCCGAACTCACCTGCCGACCCTTCGCTACGAGCTCGGCCTGGCGGCGATCGGCATCCGCAGCCAGTCGCTCCCCCAGCTGGTGGTGCCAACGCCGCACCGCCGCCGGCGCCAAGGACCCGACAGCGGCACGGGCCAAAGTTGGCGCGATGCAGGTCCGCAGCAGTCCTCGATTCAACTCCTTCGTCGAGTCCCGCGCTGTCGGGTGCTCCTCGATCCACCGAGCCACGTATACCGCGACCGAGGGTGACGCGGACGGCTTGATCGGCCCCTGCCATGCCCCGCGGACCAGGTCGGCGTGCTGGACATCGACCCACCGCGCCGCGTCCGTGCGGTTCGCGAACGTCGCCGGGGCCGACACATACCGCCCCTCTGGACCGATCACCCGAGCCCGAAACCGACCCGCGGCAACCGCTCGACCGTGCCAAACGCCCGCCGCGACGCGCTCGCTTGCCCTCCTCGACGGCCGGCCGACCACGGCCTCGATGTTCGCCCGTGTTATGCACACCTCCTGGCATGAGCACTCTCGTCCCGGGAAGCGGAACAGCCAAAGGCTGGTCATTCCTCGCGTCCAGCGACGTGACTGGGTACCCGTCGTCGTCAAAGATCTGTTTCGTGGGGTCTGTCATGACTGAGTCCTCCTTGGTGACCGTGAGAGACCCCTGCTTCACCCACGAGGCCTCCACGAGGAGGTGTGCAAACCGACCGAGAACATGAGCGTCTGCAGGTCAGCAACCCTGCGCCGTCTTCGAGGCGCACCATGGTGCGCGAAGATTTGGCCGCCCCTGACCAGCGTTCCTGCGCAACCTGTACAGGGCTGGGCGAATCTTCGCGTCAGAGACTTAGCCGGCCCGGATCCAGCCCCGCCCTTCCAAGCTGGCCATGCCGGTTCGATCCCGGTCACCCGCTCCAAGAAGTACATATTGCAATCAAAGGGATCCTCAACGCAGCCGTGAAAACGGACTCAAGAATATCGTGCCCGGGCCGGGTGTCCCTAAGTGCCCCTAGCGCGGCATACTCGTCGCAACGACCGTTCCGAGGGGCGTTGAGGGCCTCATACCGCGACCGCGTAAGCCGAAGCCGACCCGTGACACCTGGGGGTCGATCACCGCGACGCCTGACGGGCGCTGGAGACTGCGCCGGCCCGGGACCTGACGGGCGATGCAGGTCGGGTGGTGTGTTCCGCACCAAGGCCGCGGCTGAGGAGGCCGAGCCAGGCTTCACGCGGCGGTGGCCGGTGGCGTGTGGCGCCCGTCGGCCCCAGGGGACTCGCCCACATTGGCGGTCTACGCCGACGCGTGGCTGACGCGGGTCGCGCGCGACGCCCTGTTGAGTCCGCGAACCGTCGCGCTCTATCGACACCAGCTCGATCGTCTCGTGCTCCCCGACGTGGGTGGGATCGAACTCGGCCGGGTTCCCATCGGTCGGATCCGACGCGAAACCGTCGCCGAGTGGGAGGCAGCCGCCACAATCACGGCCCACGCCCACGCGAAGGCACATCTCGAGCGCGCCAACGGGGCTGCGGACTCGCGCCGCCGGGGTCACCCGGCGCGGTCCTGCGCGCAGCGGCAGGGCCTCGACGTCCCGCGGACTGGGCGCCTGCCGGCCGACGTGCTGGCCGCCTGGCAAGACGCGGGATGCCCGGAACATCCGCGTCGGGCCGGCGCGACGCGAACCACCGGCGACAGGCAGTTCGAGCCCCAAGACTCGCGTCCTCGCTGAGGAACGATGACGGCCGGCAGCGACATGGGCCCTCCGGCCCTACATCACATGACGATCCACATCGTCGCGCAGGAGGCATCGCTCCGGACAACGTTCCGAGCGTCCCGCAGCGGATCGGCTTGCGGGGCAGTCGCAAACGGGATGGTCGTTCCTGCGTCACTCGCGGCGGTGTGACGCTTCTCCGCGGATGCTCGGGTCGCGGGCTCTGAGCGGGCGTCGCGAGAGGGAACCGGTCAGGACGAGGATGCTTGGTCCGAGCGCAGGATCCCCATGCGGACGATGTCCTCGTATGCGCCTCGGACCCAGGCGTGCTGGCGCTGCCGTCCTTCGATCACGAAGCCTGCCTTTTCGTACGCGCGGATCGCGGCCACGTTCGATGAGATCGCTTGCAGGTGGATTCGGCGCAGGTTGTGACGCACGAACCCGAACTCGACGAGCTGGTTGATCGCGGCTGTGCCGATGCCGCGGCCCCGGGCTTTCCGTTCCAGATTGATCCCCGCTTCGGCGTGACGGGCGAGCAGGTCGAAGTCGAACAGCGCCGCACTGCCAGCAGCGGTGCCGTCGACGTCGATCACGAAGGACACAGGGGCCTGGGGGCTGTCATCGCCGGCATTGCCTATGAGCTGAGCGTCGAAGCGGTCCCTCGTCAACGCTCTCGGCGCCTGCGGCTTGCGCTCCTCCCAGGTGTCCAGGTCAGCAGCGATCTCGAACAGCAGGTCAAGGTCTTCGAGGGTGCACGGTCGCAGCGACACGATGGGAGTCTTGGGCACAGCGAGGATACTACGTCGGCCACCGCGACCACTCTTCTGGTTTTCGTCGGCGGGATGGCGGAGACATCTCGTCCAGCGCTGACATCGCCACACGCATCGTCCAGGTGCGCGATCAGCAGCAGATCCGCGCGCGCTACCGCGCACGCTATGCGGCAGTTGAGGAAGTCGCGGAGGCGGAGGTCCTTGTACAGTCATGCAGGACGGCCAGCGGCCAGCCTGCACGTACGTCGCCGTTTCGGTGTCGTTGGCGGTCTTTGCCGCGGTCATCGACGTCGGACGGCGCCAAGGACCGTATGGGGATCGGTCACCGGTCAGCCGCCACCAGAACTGACCGACGGTTGTACGAGTCGATCCGTCCAGCTCGCCCAGGTCGGGGCGGCAATCCGTGACCCCACGTGGCGTCCTATTGGCGGCCCGCAAGTGCCCACAGGCCTGCTAGGGCTATCGCTCGGCGTGGGCCTTCAGACCATCGAGCATCTGCTGCCAGTTCGCGCCGAACTGCTCGACTTGTGCCTGATCCGCGCAGCCGTCCTGGGTCAACCTGACGTGCGTTCGGTTCCCGTCGGCGGTGAGCGTGTAGACGAGCGTGTGGTAGTTCTCGGGTTCGTCCGGTGCACCCATCAGCGGGCTGTAGTGCGTGACGGACAAGGCCCGCGGTTCGTCGTAGGTGAGCACCTCGCCCTTGTCCTGGTAGGACTTCCCGTCGTGTTCGCCGTTCCAAGTGATCGAACTGCCGATCTCCCATGTGGTCTCGACTCTCGTCCCCCACATGTACGCCGCGATTTGCTCCGGTTCGGTCAGTGCTGTCCATACTCGGGCGGGGTTGGCGGCGATGTCGGTCTCTGCAGCGGCTGTCAGTCCAGACATGCGGGTTCAGCTCCTCTCGGTTTGTATGATCGCCTCATACAATATCCGCCCGGAAGGTCGTTGCCTGGCCCCAGTCGCCGCAGCCACCCTGATCGTTCCCGGACCAAAACGGTCCGCAAGCTGATCGGTGCGCGGAGTCTGCGTGCGAAGCGTCCCAACCGTGTAGAACGCGGCGGAATGACGCGGGGCCACGGGTCAGGGTTTGAGCGGGGCGCTGATGGTGAGCCAATGGTGAGTGGACGGCCTAGGGTCGCCGTATGGGTCTTCTGACGTTCAGCATCAACGTCACCCTGGATGGTTGCGTCGACCACCAGGAGGGCATCGCCGACGACGAGACGCACGCCTACTTCACCCGGCTCATGGACGAGGGCGGCGCTATGCTCTGGGGCCGCACCACCTACGAGATGATGGAGAGTTACTGGCCGGTGGTCGCCCGTGGCGACGAGGACGCGCCGCCGGCGATGCGCGCGTGGGCGTGCAAGCTGGAGGCCAAGCCGAAGTATGTTGTGTCGTCGACGCGAAGCGACTTCCCGTGGACCAACAGCCACCACGTCGTCGGCGATCTGCGCACGGCGGTGCTGGAGCTCAAGGATGCGACTCCCGGCGGGGTGCTCGTCGGCAGCGGCAAACTTGCGAAAGAGCTGGATCAACTGGATCTGATTGACGAGTACAAATTCCTTGTTCATCCCGTGATTGCCGGCCACGGCCCCACCCTGTACCAGGGCGGACTGCCCAGCACCCGACGCCTCGACCTGATCTCAGCGGAGCCGCTCAGCAACGGCGCGGTCGCCATGCACTATCGACGGGCTGGTTGAGGGTGTCTGCCCGAGAGAATCTTAGTCCGCAGATCATCCGACCTTGAGCTGTATTCGTCCTCGCAGCTTCATCTAGCTCAAGCGGGGAAGTGACGCGGTCGAAGCTCCGCCGCCGAGCGGGCCAGCGTCCGTGGGCGGACAGTCGTGATCAGTTCAGCGGCGGCAGCCGGGGTCGGGCAGTCCGGGACGAGGAGCAGCTCGATCTCCATGGCTATGGGAGGTACTTGCCAAGCCAGCGGAGCTTTCCTCCGATGAACCTGCTCTGGTTCCAGCCTCGGCGCACCACCTCCGCGCGAAGGTTCCGGAACCGGTCCCGGGCGAACGCTGCCGGGCCTCGTTTCCCTTCGTCTTCGATCTCCCACGCCTGCTGGTGAACGAAGTGAGCGCAGCGCAGACATAGGTGCACCTCCGGGTGGTTGCCGAGATGCACCATGTGGCTCGGGACGTCGATGGTGTCACAGCACCAGCAGTGCGTGCTTCCGTCACCGTGCGGGTCGATGGCGGTGATGACGGGTTCGGCGCTCATGCTTCCAGTGTGCGTGCCCGAATGACCTTCCGGGAAGTACTGGCCGAACGCGCTGGCACCAGTAGGTGCGGTCGTTCTGCCAGCCGACCGCTATGCGGGCGCTACCGATCTTGGGTCCTACTCGAGGGGTATCGCGTATCAGCGCGGGTCGTACTCCACGACCGACCATGGCCAGTCGTCGGCAAGCCACCGGGTGACCACTTCGTAGAGTGGTTCGTCGAGGTCCGCATGCTCGGCGGTGACCCACGACCGCACGGCAACGGCGTCAGGTTGCGGTGGACTGGTGGGTTTGAAGTACACGCACCCGACCACCTCCTCACGGTCCGGCAACAACACCGTGTAGGCGAAGTCGTTACCGGCGCTGGACCGGGTGAGGTGAGACTCGCAATCCCGGAGGTTCTCCTCGATGGTCATGGGCTTGGGCCAACTCGACGTTCCCCACCCAGGCAGGCTGCGGATGAAGTGCATGCTGGTGGTCCAGGCTGCGTAGTCCGACTCGTTGTGCTCCGGGCCAAGGAGCGCGAGCCGAAACTGGTCCGTGCTGACCGGCTGGGGTGGGACGAAGTCGTCGGGTACGAGGCTCACGCGAGCCAGACTTCCACAGACGACCTTGCCGCGCCGAGATGAGCGACCCTGCCTCGTATGGCGAACCGCTTCCGGAGGATGTCTTGGCTGTCGCGCAGCATGCGCACGTCGTCCGTAATTTATCGTGCAGGTTTACGTCGAAGCTGTCGAGGAAATCGTGGGCGACCACCGACGCGGCTTGCACGACCGCCGTCATCCGCGTGACCGACCTTCGGACGGCACCGCGGCGTCACTGTCGGTCTCCTGGCCTCCCCGCCTCGCTGGGCAGATCCAGTCGACGCCGAACCTGTGAGTTGTTCACGTCGAGAGCGTCCAGCAGCACCGCCGCATGATCTGGTGGTTGGAGAGTGAGGATCTGGGCCAGCACTTGCTGGGCCGTGACCTGGAGCCTTCGACGGTTGGGCTTAGTCGCTTCCTCAAGCACCTTCTTTGCCGCCGGCGTGATGCGCAGGCGATCTTTGCTGGCGACCTCTCGGAGCCTCGGCTTCTTCGGCACGGCGCGCATCGGGATTGGGGGAGCATCAGTGCCGGACCCCAGCCCCACGGCGTCCAGGGCTTCATCATCGAGCGACGCAAGGGCCTGGCGAGCTTGTTGCAGGCTCACGCCCAACGCGACTTCGATCAAGGGATCGTCAAACAAGGCGAGCAGGAGATGGTCGGTGCCGGCTCGGCGATCACCCCGGCGACGACCCTCCTCACCGGCCCGCAGACAGATGGCCCAGACGTGAAGCACCTCTGGCACAATGGATTCGGTGGTCATGACGACTCCTTGTTGTACTTGGTGTGCACGGATTGGCGGGTAACGCCCAACGCGTCACCGATCTGCTGCCACGACCAGCCCGTTTCCCGGGCGGCCGCGACGTGGTGCGCCTCGACCCGCTCCGCCAGGCGGTGGAGCGCCAACGAGGCCCGAAGCCCAACTGCGGGGTCATCAGACGAGAGATTCAGGCTGAGTTCTTCGATGTCCACGTCCGTCAGTCTAGACTGACACCTCTGGTCCGTCAAGCTAAACTGACGCAGCAGATCACCACGCCGGAGTGCGCCAGGTCGGCGTCGGCTCCCGATCTCCAGCCCGCGCAGATGGCGCCCCAGACTGGGGCCCTCCCCGTCCAGGGCACCGGCTTGTGGCCCGACCATGGGAGCCCTGATCATCTGTACATGAAGGAGACGCGTACCACTGTGAGGCTGAGAGCTGCCGTCCGGGCGGTGATCCTGGCCGATGACGACCATGTCCTGCTGTGCCGCTTCCGCTTCCCACATCCAGCGGCACCGACGGGCGCAACAGGCGTCTGGGCGGCCCCCGGCGGCGGCATCGAGCCAGGTGAACTGCCGCTGGCGGCACTGCAACGGGAGCTGCGCGAGGAGACGGGGCTTGCCATTGACGCCGACCCGCCTCACGTCTGGCACCAGGAGGTCATCGCTCCCGGCTATGTGCACGGTTACGACGGAGTGGTCAACGACTACTTCCTCGTCCGCACCACGCGTTTTGATCCCCGCGGCGCGCTGTCCGATGACGACCTCGCCGCTGAGCACATCAGCGGGATGCGATGGTGGCGGCACGCAGACATCGCCGAATACCGCGGAACCGACCTGTTCTCACCCCGTGATATCGCCACACCGCTGGCGGCGCTGATCGCAGGTGACATCCCGGGCACGCCAGTGATGCTCGGCCTGTGATCTCGCGCGCCACTCATGGGTCCGAAGTCGCGCCCAGAGTATGCAACGTCACCACAAGCGCATCCTCTTGCGAAACGTCCTGACCGGACAGAACGCGGCGCGGTGATGCGTACGCGGAATCAGAGGGAGCCTCTCCGCAGGTGCGCGGGACGTTTCCGGGCTAGCTCGGCAGCATGCCGGTTCGTGGGGTGTCGCGAGAGGCCGCGATCGCCGACAATGGGAGGGTGCTTACCAGAGCTCTGGACGAGGACTCGGTGCCATACGACGCGGCAGCGACAGGCGCCGCACGCGCAACGCGGCCGGCCCTGGCCGAGGCTTGCTGCGACCGGGGACCGGTGTACGCCGGGCTTTCCAGTGGCGTGTCGTACTGCGACGTCGACACGGAGGGCTTGTGACA
>JANWJC010000211.1 GCA_025449595.1 Acidobacteriota bacterium
CACCGAGCAGCGTGACGAACCCGATGAGGAACCCGTGGCTGAACGCCGCTTCGATGATCTTGTCCTTGGAGTAGAACCCGGAGAAGGGCGGGATCCCGATGATGGCCAGGAAGCCGGCGAAGAACGTTACGTATGTGAACACCATCACCTTGCGCAACGCACCGAACCGCCGCATGTCGACGACGGAGTTGTTGGCGTGCATGACCGATCCGGCGCCCAGGAACATGTTCGCCTTGAAGAAGCCGTGGTTGACGAGGTGGAAGATGGCGAAGGCGTAGCCGACCGGTCCGAGCCCGGCGGCCAGGATCATGTAACCGATCTGGCTCATCGTGGAGCCGGCGAGCACCTTCTTGATGTCGTCCTTCGCGGTCCCGATGACCGCTCCCATCAGCAACGTGATGCCCCCCACGACCACGACGACCGTGCGCGCGGTGGGGGCGGCGTCGAAGATGGCGCTGGAGCGCACGATCAGATAGACGCCGGCGGTCACCATCGTCGCTGCGTGGATCAGCGCCGACACCGGCGTCGGACCCTCCATCGCGTCCAGCAGCCAGGTCTGCAGCGGGAACTGGGCGGACTTCGCACAGGCACCCAGGAGCAGCGCGAGCCCGAGCCAGGTCAGCGTGGTCTCGCCGGCAGCGCCGGGCGAACCGAGCACCGTGCTGAAGCTCACGGACCCGAACGTGACAAACATGATCATGATGGCGACCGACATGCCGACGTCGCCGACCCGGTTCACGATGAACGCCTTGTTGCCGGCACCGGCCGCGACGGGCTTCTGGAACCAGAACCCGACAAGCAGGTACGACGCCAGACCGACTCCCTCCCAACCGACGTACAGCAGCAGGTAGTTGTCGGCCAGAACCAGCAGCAGCATGGCTGCGACGAACAGGTTCAGGAACGCGAAGAACCGGCGGCGTTCGGGGTCGTCGGCCATATAGCCGATGGAATAGATGTGGATCAGGGTGCCCACGCCCGTGATCAGCAGTACGAACGTCATTGAGAGCTGGTCGAGCTGCAGCCCGACGGGCACCTGGAAGCCGCCGACCGCGATCCAGTCGTACAGGTGCTGCACGATCGTGCGGGAGTCGTCGGGACGTCCGAGCATCGCGAAGAACAGGACGACCGCTACGACGAACGAGCCCGCCGAGGTAGCCGTCGCGAGCAGATGTCCGAACTTGTTCGTACGCCGCCCCAGGACCAGCAGGACCGCCGCTCCGAACACCGGCAGCCCGACGAGCAGCCACATCAGGGCGAATGCCCCGGTCGCCTGCACCGGCACGGCTGCGGCCGCGAGGGTGGTCACGTCAACTGGTCCCATCGCTCAGTACTTCAACAGGTTGGCTTCGTCGACCGAGGCCGAACGGCGGGTACGGAAGATGGTCATGATGATGGCCAGCCCGACGACGACCTCTGCCGCGGCCACGACCATCACGAAGAACGCGATCACCTGACCGTCGAGGTTGCCCTGGATCCGGGAGAACGTCACGAACGCGAGGTTGCAGGCGTTCAGCATGAGCTCGACGCACATGAACAGCACGATCGCGTTGCGACGGATCAGCACTCCGACGGCTCCCAGGCTGAATAACACCGCGGAGAGGATCAGGTAGTTGTTGGGGTTCATGACTGTTCCCCGGCGTCGTGGTCCCCGGTCTGGGCCGGGCGCGGCTGCGCCGGAGTCGGGTCGGCTGCTACCTCACCCTCCACCACGGGGGCCCCGTCGGTGAGCAGCTGGACCTGACGCAGGTCGGTACTGTCGGCGCCGATGACCACGCCGCGCCCCCGCAACGGCTCCGGGACCGACAGGTCGCTGGTCGTGCCGTCAGGCAGCAGACCGGGGGTGCCGATGGCGTTGTGCCGCGCATAGACGCCCGGCCCGGGCAACGGCGTGACGTGCCCGCCTTCCGCGAAGCGCTGGCGGGAGAGCTGGCGCTGGGTCGGCTTGGGTCGGTGCCGCTCACGGAAGGCCAGGATCATCGCGCCGAGCGCGGCCACGATCAGCAGTGCGGACGTCAGCTCGAACGCGAAGAGATAGCGGCCGAAGATGAGCTGCGCCACGCCCTGGACGTTGCCACCCTGCGCCGCATTCGCCGTGTCGAGCCCGACGGGGTTGTCGGTCAGGGCCGATCCGATCGCCGCGACGAGCAGCGCGAGCAGCCCGAGCCCGAAGATCGTGCCGGCGATGCGCTGCCCCCGCAGCGTCTCGGTGAGGGAGTCCGAGGACTCGACCCCGACGATCATGATGACGAAGACGAACAGCATCATGACGGCGCCGGTGTAGACGACGACCTGGGTGAGCCCGAGGAACGGTGCCTGCAGCGAGACGTACAGGACGGCCAACGAGATCATCGTCGTAGCGATGAACAGGGCGCTGTGGACGGCCTTGCGCGAGAACAGCATCCCGAGGGCACCTGCCACCGCGACGATGGCGCAGGCCCAGAAGACGATCGTCTCCCCGACGTTGCCCGACGTCGCGTCGGCGAGCGTGCTCACGCCGGCACCCCGGGGTCTCCGACGCCTCTGCCCGGCTCGACCGCCAGCAGCTGGCTCGCCGTCACCTGGGTGACGTCGCCGCGGTAGTAGTCCTTGTCGGTCATGCCGTCGGGCATCTCGTGCGGCGGTGCCAGCATCCCTGCCTGCAACGGCGCCAGCAGGTCCTTCTTCTCGAAGATCAACGACTCGCGGTTGTCGTCTGCGAGCTCGTAGTCGTTGCGCATGGTCAGGGCACGGGTGGGGCAGGCCTCGATGCACATGCCGCAGAAGATGCAGCGCAGGTAGTTGATCTGGTAGACCCGCCCATAACGCTCCCCGGGGCTGTAGCGGCCGCCCTCGGTGTTGTCGGCGCCCTCGACATAGATCGCGTCGGCCGGGCAAGCCCAGGCGCACAGCTCGCAGCCGATGCACTTCTCCAGCCCGTCGGGGTAGCGGTTGAGCTGGTGGCGGCCGTGATAGCGCGGCTGGGTGGGGACCTTCTGCTCGGGGTACTGCTCGGTGGTCACCTTCATGAACATCTGGGCGAAGGTGAGCCCGAACCCCCGGAACACCTGGGGCAGCTCAGGCATCGGGATCCTCCTCGCTGCGGTCGTTCGTATCGGCCGCGGTGACGAGCACCGTGGTGGCGCCGGCGGCCGACCCTGCGGCGGTCGCGGTCACCGTCACAGGCGCGCGCCTGGTGATCGTGAGCTCCTGGCCCGGCAACGGGGGCACCGGGAAGCCGCCGGCGTACGGGTCGAACTCGGGTTCGCCCGCTGCGTCCTCGTCCGAGCCCGCGGGCTCGCCCCGAATCGTGTCGATCACCAGCAGCGCGATGGCAAGCACCACGAGCACGGCGCCGATGGCGATGAAGATCGTACGGGTGTCGACCGTGTACTCGGTACGAAGGGCGCGCAGCGTGGCGACCACGACGATCCAAAGCAACGCGACCGGGATGAGCACCCGCCAGCCGAACCGCATGAACTGGTCGTAGCGCATCCGTGGCAGCGACCCGCGCAGCCACACGAACACGAACAAGAACACCATGACCTTGGCCAGGAACCAGATCAGGGGCCAGTAGCCCTCGTTGGCGCCGGGCCAGATCGTGGAGATGGGGGCCGGGGCCCGCCAGCCACCGAGGAACAAGGTCGTCGCGATGGCCGAGACGTTGATCATCGCGATGTACTCGGCGAGGAAGAACATCGCCCAGCGCAGCCCGGAGTACTCGGTCATGAAGCCGGCGACCAGCTCACCTTCGGCCTCGGGCAGGTCGAACGGCGCCCGGTTGGTCTCCCCGACCATCGAGATGACGTAGATGACGAAGGACGGCAGCAGCAGCACGACGTACCAGGTGCCCACCTGCCCGTCCACGATCTGCGACATCGACATCGACCCGGCGTAGAGGAACACCGCGACGAACGACAGGCCCATGGCGATCTCGTACGAGATCATCTGTGCGCTCGAGCGCAGACCGCCGAGCAGCGAGTAGGTGGATCCGGAGGCCCATCCAGCCAGGACGATGCCGTAGACCCCGATCGATGCGACGGCGAACGCGTAGAGGACCGACACCGGGAAATCGGTGATCTGCAACGGTGTCGTGACGCCGAACATGTTCACCTGGGGACCCATCGGGATCACCGCGAACGTCAGGAACGCCGTGGTGGCAGCGATCATCGGCGCCAACAGATAGACCCAGACGTCGGCGTTCTTGGGCACGATGCCCTGCTTGAACGCGAGCTTGATGCCGTCCGCCAACGCCTGGAGCAGTCCGTTCGGGCCGACCCGGTTGGGGCCGATGCGCTGCTGCAGGCTGGCGATCACACGCCGCTCGAAGAACGTCGTGAACAACGTGAGCAGGATCAGCGCGACGAACACGACGAGACACTTGATCAGGGTGACCCAGAACGGGGTCTGCGCAAGTGCTGTCAGGTTGTCGAGGGCGGAGGCCGCCGCGAGGGTGTCGGCGGTCATGACTGACCAGCCCCGAGCTCGATGGAAATATTGCGCTCGCTGGAAATACCGGGCTGCGCGGCATTGATGCGCACGACCGCTCCCGACCCGACGCCCAGGGTGCGTCTGGGGCATGACCCCTCGGAGTCGGCCGGCAGCCACACCACGTTGTCTGGCAGGTCGCTCACCAGCAACGGCAACGTGATCGACCCTGCCTCGGTCGCGACGGTGACATCGTCGCCGGCCACGGCGCCCACCGACTGCGCCGTCGCGGCCGAGAGCCGGGCCACGGCGGGGCGGGCGGTCGCTGCCAGGAACGGCTCCCCTTGCTGCAGCACCCCGGCGTCGAGCAGCTGGCGCCACGTGGCAAGGACCGCCTCGCCGTCGGCGAGCACGGGCGTGGCCGCCGGTGCCACGGACGGCGCGGACGGCCGGGGGCCGCTCCAGCGCCCGAGCGCGTCGAGCTCGGCGGCCAGCGTCTCGACGTCGCCGCGTCCCAGCTCGACGCCCATCTCGTCGGCGATGAGTGCGAGCACCCGCCCGTCGGTCATGCTCTGCGAGTCCGGCAGGACGGCCGCGAACCGGCGGATCCGGCCCTCCCAGCTCAGGTACGAGCCGGATCGCTCGGTGACGACCGCGACCGGGAACACGACGTCGGCGCGCTCGGTGACCTGGCTGCGGCGCTGCTCCAGCGACACCACGAACGGTGCCTGCTCGAGTGCCGCCAGCAGTCCCGGCAGGTTCGGCACGTCCTCGGCCTGCACGCCCCCGACCACGAGTGCGCCCACCCCGAGCGCGACCTCTGCCGGGTCCTTGCGGGCTGCGGTGGCAGCGGCCACGGCTGCGGCGTCCGCATCCAGCGCCGCCACGACCCCTGGCAGGTCCCGTCCAGGCTCGGTGGGCAGCGAGTCGACCGGCACCCCCCAGAGCGCGGCGACCTCGGCGCGTGCCTGCGGGTCGGTTAGTGGGCGACCACCGGGCAGCAGCCCGGTGAGAGCTCCCGCGTCGAGCGCGCCTCGTTCGCCGGCACGTCGCGGGACCCAGGCCAGCCGGGCCCCGGTGGCGTACGCGAGCCGGGCCGCGGCGCTCAGCCCGCCCTCGACCTCGGCAAGGCGCTCGCCCACCAGGACGACCGCGCCGGGCCGGCGCAGCAGCTCGCCTACTGCATCGTCGCTGCCGGCGAGCTGGTCCAACGCTTCGGCTTCGGTCCCGGGCACGGTCGGGAGCAAGGTACCGCCGAGCTTGGTGAGCCCGGTGGAGGCGTACGGCGCGATCGAGAAGACTCGCAGCCCGTTGCGGCGAGATCCCTTGCGCAGCCTGAGGAAGACGATGGGAACCTCGTCCTCGACCTCGAGGCCGACGAGCAGCACGACCGGCGCTTTCTCCAGCTCGGAGTACGTAGGACCCATGGCACGGCCGGCGACCAGCGCGGCAAGGAACTGGACCTCCTCCGCGGAACCGGCGCGCGCCCGGAAGTCGATGTCGTCGGTGCCGAGCGCGACCCGGGCGAACTTCGCGTAGCCGTACGCGTCCTCGCGAGTCAGCCGCCCGCCGGGCAGCACCGCGACCCGGGAGCCTGCCGTGGCGAGCCCGCGTGCTGCGATGTCGAGGGCCTCGGGCCAGCTGGCCGGGACGAGGGTGCCGTCGTCGTCACGTACCAGCGGGTGGGTGAGACGGTCGCGGTCGAGATAGGTGAACGCGAACCTGCCCTTGTCGCAGTTCCACTCCTCGTTGACCTCAGGGTCGTCGCCGGCCTGCCGGCGCAGGACCACCGAGCGCCGGACGTCGGTGCGCTGGGCGCAACCGGCGGCACAGTGCTCGCAGATCGTCGGCGTGGACGCGAGGTCGAAAGGCCGGGAGCGGAACCGGTACCTCGCGCTGGTCAGCGCCCCGACCGGGCACACCTGCACGGTGTTGCCGGAGAAGTAGGAGTTGAACGGCTGGTCCGCCGCGGTGCCGATCTGCTGGTTCGAGCCGCGTTCGAGCAGCTCGATGAACGGGTCACCGGCGATCTGCTCCGCGAACCGGGTGCAACGCGCGCAGGACACGCACCGCTCACGGTCGAGCAGGATCTGCGCGGACACGTTGATGGGCTTGGGAAATGTGCGCTTGACCCCGTCGAACCGGCTCTCGGAACGCCCGTTGGCCATCGCCTGGTTCTGCAGCGGGCACTCCCCACCCTTGTCGCAGATCGGGCAGTCCAACGGGTGGTTGATGAGCAGGAACTCCATGATGCCGCGCTGGGCCTGCGCGGCCACCTCGGAGGTCACCTGGGTGCGCACGGCCATGCCCTCGGTCACGGTGACGGCGCACGCCGGCTGTGGCTTGGGCTGGCCCTCGAGCTCGACGAGGCACATCCGGCAGGCGGCGACCGGGTCGAGCAGCGGGTGGTCGCAGAAGCGAGGCACCGCGACCCCGACGAGCTCGGCCGCCCTGATGACCAGCGTGCCCTTTGGCACCTGCAGGCTCACCCCGTCGACGGTGAGGGTGACAAGGTCCGTCAGTGCGGCGTCGGTCGAGGCCGCGCCGGTGGTGGTGACGCTCACGAGGCACCTCCCGAACCCACTGCGGCGGCAGCGAATATCGTGGCAGCGACCGGGTCGAACAGGTCGTCGGCGGCGGTGTGGGTCCCCGCGACGAACTCGTCGCGGAAGTGCTTCAGGGCCGGGGCGTACGGGGTTGCGGCAGCGTCACCCAGTGCGCAGAAGTTGCGCCCGAACATCTGCCGGCAGATCTCGTCCACCTTCGCGATGTCGTCGAGGTCGGCGTGCCCACGCTCGAAGCGCTCCAACATCTGCTCCAGCCAGAACGTGCCCTCCCGGCAGGGTGTGCACTTGCCGCAGGACTCGTGCTTGTAGAAGTGCATCCACCGGCTGATCGCCTTGACCACCGACGTCGTCTCGTCGAAAACCATGGCCGTGGCGGTGCCGAGCATCGTACCGGCGCCTTGCATGTCCTCGTACGTCATGGGGATGTCGAGGTGCTCGGGCATCAACATCGGCACCGACGAGCCGCCAGGGATCCAGAACTTGAGCTCGTGCCCGCTACGCACGCCCCCGGCATACTCCAGCAGCTCGCGCATCGTGGTCCCGAGAGCCGCCTCGTAGACGCCGGGGCGCTCGACGTGCCCGGAGACGCTGAACAGCTTGAAACCAGGGGACTTCTCGGTCCCCATCGTGCGCAGCCACGCCGCCCCGTTGCGAGCGATCGTCGGGATGTTGGCGATGGTCTCCACGTTGTTGACGACCGTCGGGCAGGCGTACAGCCCGGCCACCGCGGGGAACGGGGGCTTGAGCCGCGGCTGGCCACGCCGGCCCTCCAAGGAGTCCAGCAGCGCCGTCTCCTCACCGCAGATGTACGCCCCCGCGCCGGCATGCACCACGATCTCGACGCCGATGCCGGTGCCCAGGATGTTCTGGCCCACGAAACCGGCGGCATAGGCCTCGGCCACTGCGGCCCGGACCCGGCGCACAGCGTGCACGACCTCGCCGCGGATGTAGATGAACGCGTGGCTGGCACGGATGGCATGGGCCGCCAGGACACAGCCCTCGACCAGCGCGTGCGGGTTCGCGAGCATCAGCGGAATGTCCTTGCAGGCACCCGGCTCCGACTCATCGGCGTTGATCACGATGTAGTGGGCCTTGCCGTCGCCCTGCGGGACGAAGCTCCACTTCAGCCCGGTGGGGAACCCGGCGCCGCCACGGCCACGAAGACCGGAGTCCTTCACCACCGTGATCAGGTCGTCAGGGGGTGCGGAGAGGACCTTCTCCACCATGTCGTAGCCGCCATGACGGCGGTAGCCGGCGAGGGTGAACGAGTCCGCCTCGTCCCAGTGAGCGGTGAGGACCGGGGTCAGTGCCATCGCGATCAGGCCCCCGTCGTCTCGTGCTGGTCGGCGTCATCCGCGGTGTCGGGGGCCGCCGCGTCGAACGGGGACCGCTCCGGCGCCGGGGGCGCCGACATCTGGTGCTCGCGGGCGTACGTCAGTCCGGCCGTCATCCGCGAGTCCGCCGCCGGACCCTGCCCGGCGAGACCGTCGTCGAAGCCGGCGAGCGAGCGCTCGATCTCCTGGAACGTGCCGATACGCGGGCCGCGGGTGGACACCACCTCGTCACCGGCCTGCAGCCGCTCCACGACCTCGAGGGCGCGGGCGACGTCCATGTCGTCCAGCAGCTCCCAGTTCGCTGTCATGACGGGGGCGTGCGAGCACGCCGCCTGGCACTCGATGCGCTCCAGGCTCACGGCGCCGTCGGCGCTGACCTCGTCGTGGCCCACCCCGAGCCGCGCCGACAACGCCGACCAGATCGCATCGCCGCCCAGCACCGCGCACAACGTGTTGGTGCACACCCCCACGTGGTAGCGACCGACCTTGTGACGCTTGTACATCGTGTAGAACGTCACCACGCCCGCGACCTCCGCCGCCGAGAGCCCCAGCATGTCCGCGCACATGGCGATGCCGGCCGAGGTGACCGCCCCCTCCTGCGACTGCACCAGGTGCAGCATCGGCAGCAGCGCGGACCGCGGCTCGGGGTAGCGCTCGACCAGCGAGAGCGCCTCCGCCCTGGTCTGCTCGGTCAGTGCCACGCGTTCGTCCCCCTCACCTGTCGACCCCACCCATGACCGGGTCGATGCTGGCCACGGATGCCACGACGTCACCGACCTGGCCGCCCACGCACATCGCTGCGACCGACTGCAGGTTGGTGAAGGAGGGATCGCGCATGTGGACCCGGTACGGCCGCGTGCCCCCGTCGCTGACGATGACGGCGCCGAGCTCGCCCTTGGGTCCCTCCGTCGGGGCGTACACGCGGCCTGCCGGCACCCAGAAACCTTCCGTCACAAGCTTGAAGTGGTGGATGAGGGCTTCCATCGACTCCCCCATGATGTGCCGGATGTGGTCCGCGGAGTTGCCCTGACCGTCGCTGCCGATGGACAGCTGCGCCGGCCACGCGATCTTCTTGTCCTCGACCATGACCGGGCCCGGCTCGAGCAGGTCCAACGCCTGGTCGATGATCTTCACTGACTCGTACATCTCCTGCACCCGCACCAGGAACCGGCCGTAGACATCGCAGGTGTCGACGGTGGGGACGTCGAAGTCGAACTTCTCGTAGCCGAAGTACGGCTGCGCCTTGCGCAGGTCCCACGGCATACCGGCTGAGCGCAGGATCGGCCCGGTCACCCCCAGCGCGAGGCACCCGGTGAGGTCGAGATAGCCGATCCCCACGCACCGGGCCATGAAGACCCCGTTGCCCTCGAGCAGGTCGTGGAAGCCGACGAGCTTGCGGCGAAGGTACGTCCCGAGGTCGCGCAGCTTCGCCTCGCCACCGGCCGGGATGTCCGCGACGACCCCACCGGGTCGCAGGTAGGCGTTGTTGAAGCGGAGCCCGGAGAGCATCTCGATCATCTCGAGGACCTCTTCGCGCTCGCGGAACGCGTTCGTCATCGCTGTCGTGTGACCCAGCTCCATGCCCGCGGTGCCGATGGCGACCAGGTGCGAGGACAGTCGGGCCAGCTCCAGTGCGATAACGCGGATCAGGTTGGCGCGCACCGGGATCTGGTCCGTGATCCCCAGCAGCTTCTCGACCCCGAGGACGTAGGCGCCCTCGTTGGACAGCGAGTTGACGTAGTCCATCCGCGTCACGAACGTGACGCCCTGCGTCCAGGTGCGGAACTCGAGGTTCTTCTCGATCCCGGTGTGCAGGTATCCGATCGCGCAGCGGGCATCGGTCACGGTCTCGCCGTCGAGCTCGAGGATCAGCCGCAGCACACCGTGGGTCGAGGGGTGCTGCGGACCCATGTTGACCACGACGCGTTCCTTGTGGCCCTCCGCGGGCGCCACGACCTGGTCCCAGTCGCCCCCGACCACCGTGAAGACGCGCCCCTCGGTGGTGTCGTACGCGCCCGCGTAAATGTCCTCGTCGCCGCCGAGCGTGTCGCCGGCGCCACCGGTCAGCTCGTCCTCGACCGACTCGTACGTGACGTCGCTCATGAGTACGACCTGCGCTCGCTCGGGGCCGGGATGGTCGCGCCCTTGTACTCCACCGGGATCCCTCCGAGCGGATAGTCCTTGCGCTGCGGGTGACCAGGCCAGTCGTCGGGCATCAGGATGCGGGTCAGCGCGGGGTGCCCGTCGAACACGAGCCCGAACATGTCGTACGCCTCGCGCTCGTGCCAGTCCACGGTGGGGTACACGGAGTACAGCGAGGGGATCCGCGGGTCGACGTCCGGAGCGGTGGTCTCCAGGCGGATCCGGCGGTTGTGGGTGATGCTCAGCAGGGGCACGACGCTG
>JANWJC010000212.1 GCA_025449595.1 Acidobacteriota bacterium
GATCTGGCGGCCACCGGGACGTTCCCGGCCGGACTGCTCGCGCAGGGCGCCGGCCTGCTCGCCATCTCGATGGCGTTCCACCTGCTGCTGCGCTGGCGCGCGGCATACGCCGATCCGTTGATGCTTCCTATCGTCACCTTGCTCAACGGGCTGGGTCTGGTGATGATCCACCGGCTGGACATCGCCCATGGGCGCTCGCTCTCGGGTGGACTGGCCTTACGACAGCTGACCTGGAGCGCCGTCGCGGTGGCCATCGCCGCGGCCGTCCTGTTCTTCCTGCGCGACCACCGAACTCTGCGCCGCTACACCTTCACGGCGGCGGTGGTCGGGCCGGCGCTGCTGCTGATGCCACTGCTGCCGATCATCGGTCGCACCGTGAACGGCTCCCGGATCTGGATCGGGGTCGGGCCGTTCACCTTTCAGCCCGGTGAGATCACCAAGATCGTCCTGACCATCTTCTTCGCCGGCTACCTGGTCCAGACCCGTGACGCCCTCTCGCTCGCCGGGCGCAAGGTCCTCGGGCTGACGCTGCCCCGGGCTCGTGACTTCGGGCCGATCCTGGTCGCCTGGCTCGCCAGCATCATCGTGCTGGTCTTCCAGAAGGACCTCGGATCCTCACTGCTGCTGTTCGGGCTTTTCGTGGCCGTGCTCTATGTGGCGACCGAGCGAACCTCGTGGATCGCCATCGGGATGGCCATGTTCTGCGGCGGGTCCTACGTGGCCTACCTGGTGTTCACGCACGTCCAGACCCGGGTCCACCTCTGGCTGGACCCCTTCGCGCCCGGGCAGTCCGACCAGCTCGCCAAGGGGCTGATGGGCATGGCCGCCGGAGGCCTGCTGGGCACCGGACTGGGACGCGGACGCCCCGACCTGACCTACTTCGCGGAGTCCGACTTCATCGTGCCCAGCTTCGGTGAGGAGCTGGGGCTCGTCGGCCTGTTCGCGTTGCTGATCCTGTACGTGCTCCTCGTCGAGCGCGGGTTGCGGACCGCTCTGGGCGTGCGTGACGGTTTCGGCAAGCTGCTCGCCGCCGGTCTGTCGTTCTCGGTGGCGCTGCAGTGCTTCGTGGTCGTCGGGGGCGTCACCCGGGTGATCCCCCTCACCGGTCTGACCACACCGTTCCTGTCGTACGGCGGCTCATCACTCCTCGCGAACTGGTCGCTCGTGGCCATCCTGCTGCGTATCAGCGACCATGCCCGACGCCCCGTCGCCGAGGACATCTCGCCTCCCGCGGCCGAGGCCAAGACAGAGGTCGTGGCAATCCGATGAACGCTCCCATCCGCCGGCTCTCCATGGTCGTGGCAGTGCTCTTCTGCGCCCTGCTCGTCTCGTCCACAGTCATCCAGTTCGTCCAGGCGAAGTCGCTGCAGGACCGGCCTGGAAACCGTCGCACGCTGCTGGCCAACTACGCCCGGGAGCGCGGGCAGATCCTTGTCGGCGGGGTCCCCATCGCCAAGTCCGTGGCCACCAACGACGAGCTCAAGTGGCTGCGTACCTACCCGCAGGCCCAGCTCTACTCCCATGTCACCGGCTACTACTCGTTCGTCTACGGCGCCGGCGGCGGCCTCGAGGGCGCCGACAACTCACGGCTGTCCGGGTCCTCCGACAAGCTCTTCTACCGTCGGGTCACCGACCTGCTGACGGGTAAGCAGCCGACCGGAGCGAGCCTCGAGCTCACCATCAACCCGGCCGCCCAAGCCGCGGCCGACAAGGCGCTGGGCAACCAGCGCGGCGCCGTCGTGGCGCTCAACCCCGCCACGGGCGAGATCCTCGCTCTGGTCAGCCACCCGGCATACGACCCCTCCATCCTGAGCAGCCACAAGACCACCGACGTGGTGAAGTCGTGGGCCCAGCTCAACGCGGACCGCAACGCCCCGGCCGTCGACCGTGCCATCGCGGGCAACCTCTATCCGCCCGGCTCGACGTTCAAGCTCGTCACCGCCGCCGCGGCGCTGAGCAGTGGGAAGTTCACCGAGCAGAGCCAGATTCCCGGGCCCGCGTCCCTGCGCCTGCCGCAGACCACGATCTCGCTGCCCAACGACGACCACCAGGCCTGCGGCCCCAACGACAAGACCACGCTGACCCACGCCCTCGAGGTCTCCTGCAACACGGCGTTCGGCTGGCTCGGCATGCAGGTGGGCGGGGACGCCCTGCGCGCCCAGGCGGCGAAGTTCGGCTTCGGAGACCGGTTCACGGTGCCGATGTCGGTGACGCCGAGCACCGTGCCGAGCCAGCTGAACCAGCCGCAGCTCGCACAGTCGGCGATCGGCCAGTACGACGTGCGCGTCACGCCGCTCCAGGTCGCCATGATCACCGCCGCCATCGCCAACCATGGCGTTGTCATGAACCCGTATCTGGTCAAGCGCGTCACCTCCTCCGACCTCGAGGTCATCGACGAGACGCAGCCCGAGCAGCTCTCCCAGGCGATCTCGCCTGATGTTGCGAGCGCGTTGACCCGCATGATGGAGGCCGTGGTCCGCAGCGGCACCGGGACCGTCGCGCAGATCAACGGCGTGACCGTGGCCGGCAAGACCGGCACCGCGCAGCACGGGGTCGGCCTGGCCCCGCACGCCTGGTTCACCGGCTTCGCGCCCGCGGAGAACCCCAAGGTCGCCGTGGCAGTCGTGGTCGAGGACGGCGGCAATGTCGGCGCCGAAGCCTTCGGAGGGCGGGTCGCGGCGCCCATCGCCAAGGCCGTCATGCAGGCGGTGCTCGGCAAATGACGACATCCGGTGAGCTACTGAACGACCGCTACCGACTCGACGAGCTCATCGCCAGCGGTGGCATGGGTCAGGTCTGGCGCGCCACCGACGAGCTGCTCGGGCGGTTGGTCGCCATCAAGCTCGTCCAGGAGGGCGGCCCCGCCCACGCCCCCGCAGGCACTGGAGCTGACGACTTCCGCGAGCGCTTCCGGCACGAGGCCCGCAACAGCGCCGGGCTGTCCCATCCCAACATCGCCACCGTCTATGACTTCGGAGACGACGCGAACCGTCCGTACCTGGTGATGGAGCTGGTCGAGGGTCAGTCGCTGGCGCAGCTGCTGGCCGAGCGCGGACCCCTGCCCCCTCACGAGGTCACCGCGATCCTCGGTCAGGCTGCGCTGGCCCTGCAGGCAGCTCATACCGCTGGGGTCGTGCACCGCGACGTCAAGCCGGCCAACATCATGGTCACCCCCGGTGGCTTGGTGAAGCTCACGGACTTCGGCATTGCCCGGGCCGCGGCCGGCTCCGGGCTCACCCGCACCGGCGAAGTGCTCGGCACACCGCACTACCTGTCCCCGGAGCAGGCGCACGGCCTGCCGGCCACCGCCGCGAGCGACGTGTACGCCCTGGGGGTCGTGGGGCACGAGCTGCTGACCGGTCAACGACCGTTCACCGGCGACTCGATAGTGGCGACTGCACTGGCCCACGTCACCCAGGCGACGCCCGAACTGCCGGACTCGGTGCCCCCCACGTTGCGGGACGCCATCATGGCAGCGCTGGCCAAGGACCCCGCTGATCGCCCCGAGAGTGCGGCGGAGCTCGCCGCCATGCTTGGTATGCCGTCCGGCCGGCACACCCCGGAGCGTGGGCTGGACGCCGTGGCTGACGCTGCCGGTGCCACGATGCTGGTGCCCGCTCCCGTTGCGGACCCCGGCGTACCCGCCGCGCGGCGCTCCCGCTTGCGGCGCTGGTGGCTGCTGCCGGTCGCGGCGCTCGCCGTGACCGTCGTGGGCATCCTCGCCGCAGCCTCGTTCTCCAGTGGCTCTGGCTCTCCGACCACTCACAGCACGAACACGAGCACCTCGACCACGTCAACGACCAACGCGGCCGCCGCCAACGCTGGCGCCAACGTTGGTGGCGCCGCCACCACGACACCGACGACACCGACGACCAGCACCACGACTCCGGCAGCGGCCCGCACGACCGCCCCCGCCCCGGCACCACCGGCGCCAGTGCACGGCGGGCGCAAGGGAAAGAAGAAGTGATGACATCGCCGAACCTGCTCGGGGGCCGCTACGAGGTGGGAGAACTCCTGGGTCGTGGCGGCATGGCCGAGGTGCACCTGGGCTACGACACCCGGCTTTCGCGGCCGGTGGCGATCAAGATGCTTCGCTCCGACCTGGCCCGCGACACCTCGTTCCTCAACAGGTTCCGCCGTGAGGCACAGTCCGCCGCTGGGCTGAACCATGCGGCGATCGTCGCGGTGTACGACTCCGGCGAGGACCACACGACCCAGATCGGCGGCGCCGCCCAGCCCATTCCCTACATCGTCATGGAGTACGTCGAGGGCAAGACGCTGCGCGAGCTGCTCAACGAGCGTTCTCCGCTGGAGCCTGCCGAGGCCGCGCGGATCACCGAGGGGATCCTGGACGCGCTGGCCTACAGCCATCGGATGGGCATCGTCCACCGCGACATCAAGCCAGCCAACGTCATGATCGGCACGCAAGGCGAGATCAAGGTGATGGACTTCGGGATCGCCCGAGCCGTCGCCGACGCCAACGCCACGATGACCCAGACCCAGGCTGTCATCGGCACGGCCCAGTACCTGTCCCCTGAGCAGGCCCAGGGCCACTCGGTCGACGCGCGCTCCGACCTCTACTCGACCGGCTGCCTGCTCTTCGAGCTGTTGACCGGGCGCCCCCCGTTCCAGGGCGACTCCCCGGTGGCCATCGCGTACCAACATGTCGGCGAGGCACCCCCTCGGCCGTCGGCGTTCAACCCGAAGGTCAGCCCTGCGCTCGACGCCGTGGTGCTGCACTCTCTGGCCAAGGACCGCGAGGCGCGCTACCAGGATGCGACCGCGTTCCGCGCGGACCTGCAGGCCGCCCGGCTGGGTCGGCCGATCAGTGACGCCGCGCGGGGAACCGCGCTGGCCTCCAGCGAGGCGACCATGGCCATCTCCGGCCTTGCTGCTGGTGCGGCGACGACGATCATCCCCTCCGGTGGGTATGCCGGTGGGCCGGAGCCCGTGCACGGGAACACCGCGACGCTGCCGGCGATCGGTCACGACCCCGACGACGAGCCGCGCAAGCGACGGGGCCTGGGCTACTTCCTGCTGGTCCTCGGCGTGCTCGCGTGCCTGGCACTGTTGTTCCTCGCCGGCCGGTCCCTGCTCAACCAGCCTTCGGCCGCCGCGTCGAAGGTGTCGGTGCCCAGCGTGACCAACAAGCCGGTCGAGACGGCGAGCGCCGAGATCCGCGCCGCCGGGCTGGCGCCCCAGACGCACAACGTGGCCAGCAGCAAGGCCGTGGGCACGGTCGTGGACCAGAGCCCGAC
>JANWJC010000213.1 GCA_025449595.1 Acidobacteriota bacterium
GTCCCGCTCGCCGGCGTCGACGCTGAGGTGGGTCACGGGTCCGAGCGTGCGCCACAGCCCCGCGACCGCGTGCGGGCCGACGTCCCAGAGCCCGCCGTGCTGTCGGCGCCATGGGGTGTTGTACGGATTCGCTTCCGACAGCGCCGTTCCCAGCCAGGCGGCGTGAGCGCCGGCCCACGGACCGCTGGACTCGGCTTCGGCGAACCAGGTTCGGATCGGCCGGGCGAACAGGTGGGTGAAGAACACGAGCGCTGCGACGTCGGCGTCGCGTACGCACGACAGCAGCTCGGTACCGGCGTCGAGGTCGAGCGCTATCGGCTTCTCCAGCAGCAGGTGCTTGCCGGCCCGCGCCGCGACGGCGGCAAGCGGCGCCTGGACGTCGGGCGGCACCGAGAAGGACAGCACATCCACGCGGTCCAGGAACTGCTCGAAGTCGGTGTACGCGATCGCGCCGTGCTCTCGCGCCAGAGCATCGGCTGCGGCCGCATTCCGCCCCCAAACCGCCACCAGCTCTGCCCCGGGAGCCGCGACGATCGCCGGCGCATGCCTCCTGCCGGCCCAGTAGCCGGTGCCGACGAGCCCGAAGCGCAGTGCGCCCCGCTCTCTTGTGGCGGTCATGACGTGACTCCTTTCGGGGTTCTGGCCGGCACCGATCATGCCGGATCCCTGCACGGCCGCTGGTCGTCGCGGTGGAGCCGCGCGCCGCGACGGGCCCGAGTGCGTTCCCCCGTCGATCATGGGCCCGAGTGCGTTTCCTTCCGCCGATCATGGGCCTGAGTGCGCTTTTGCGGCCACAACCGACCTCAAGCCCATGATCAACGAGGGTCCCCTGCCCGCTCCCGTCGATCACCGGCTGGGTGCCTACCGGCAGCACCCGCGCGGTGGCGGGGCGGTCCGGTGGGCGCGGTATCGTGGCCGCGCCGCACCCCCGAGCACCGACAGGACGCCTGTGAGTCCGCGCCCCTCCGCTGTGGTTGTCCTCGCTGCCGGCGAGGGCACCCGGATGAAGTCGGCGCTGCCCAAGGTGATGCACCGCATCCTGGGTCGAACCCTGCTGGGCCACGTGCTGGCCGCGTCGGCGCCGCTGGGCGCCGATCACACCATCGTCGTCGTGGGGCACGGCCGGGACGCTGTCATCGACTCTCTCATCGAGTCCGAGCCGCAGGTGCTCACGGCGGTGCAGGAGCAGCAGCGCGGGACCGGTCATGCCGTACGCATCGCGCTCGCCGAGCTCGCCCGGGCGCCGCAACCGGTGGATCGCGCCGACGGGCCGATCGTCGTCCTGGCCGGGGACGCACCACTGATCACGAGCGCGACGTTGATCGAGCTGCTCGCCGCGCACGACCAGTCCGGCGCCGCCGCCACTGTGCTCTCCGCGCGCCTCGACGATCCGACGGGGTACGGGCGCATCGTGCGCGGACCCGACGGACAGGTCCTCGCGATCGTTGAGCAGAAGGACACCGACGCGGTGCAGCGCGAGATCGCCGAGGTCAGCTCCGGGGTCTTCGCCTTCTCCCTGGACCTGCTGCGCGACGCGCTGGCGCGGATCGGGACCGCGAACGCCGCCGGCGAGGAGTACCTGCCGGACGTGCTCAGCCTGCTGCGCGCCGACGGGCACCTCGTCGGCGCAGTCGCGGCCGCCAGCCCGGCAGAGGTGCTAGGCGTCAACGACCGCGTCCAGCTCGCGCGGGCCCGGGCCCTGCTGCGCGACCGCATCAACGAGCAGTGGATGCGCCACGGCGTCACGATCGTCGATCCGACCACCACGTGGATCGGGGTCGGGGTCACGCTCGAGGCCGACTGCGTCATCCACCAGAACACCCAGCTGCATGGGCGCACCCACATCGCGCGCCTGGCAGCTGTCGGCCCGGACAGCACGCTGCGCGACGTCGAGGTGGGTGAGGGCGCGCGGGTGCGGCGTACCGATGCCACTGAGGCCGACATCGGCCCGCGGGCTCAGGTCGGGCCGTTCAGCTTCCTGCGACCTGGCACCGTACTGGCGGCCGCCGCCAAGGTCGGGGCGTACGTCGAGACCAAGAACGCCGTGGTCGGCGAGGGCTCGAAGGTCCCGCACCTGTCCTACGTGGGGGACGCGGAGATCGGCGCGGGGACGAACATCGGGGCCGCGACGGTCTTCGTCAACTACGACGGCGTTCACAAGCACCGCACGGTGGTCGGTGATCACGTACGGGTCGGCAGCGACTCGATGCTGGTCGGGCCGTTGCACATCGGGGACGGTGCGTACACCGCGGCCGGCTCGGTGATCACCGAGGACGTACCGGCCGGCGCGATGGCCGTCGGTCGGACGCGGCAGCGCAACGTCGAGGGCTGGGTGGAGCGCAAGCGCGCCGGGACGGCCTCCGCGCAGGCCGCGGCCCATGCCCGCCACACAGGTTCCGACGCCCCGCCGGGCGCCGGCAACGACCCGTCCGGGGAGCAGCACGAGTGACCGGTTTCAAGATGACCACCCAGAAGCGGCTGATCCTGATCGGGGGCCGCTCCCATCCCGAGCTCTCGGACGCGGTGGCCGCCGAGCTGGGCGTCGAGCTCGTCCCCACGCTGGCGTACGACTTCGCCAACGGCGAGATCTTCGTCCGGTTCGAGGAGTCGGTACGCGGCTGCGACGCGTTCGTGCTGCAGAGCCACACCCAGCCGATCAACAAGTGGATCATGGAGCAGCTGCTCATGGTCGACGCGCTGAAGCGGGCCTCGGCCAAGCGGATCACGGTGGTCCTGCCGTTCTACGGCTACGCCCGCCAGGACAAGAAGCACCGCGGCCGCGAGCCCATCTCGGCCCGTCTGATCTCGGACCTGTTCCGTACCGCGGGCGCTGACCGGCTCATGACGGTCGACCTGCACACCAGCCAGATCCAGGGGTTCTTCGACGGCCCGGTCGACCACCTCTTCGCGACCCCGCTGCTCATCCGGCACGTCGCCAACAACGTGGCCGACCGCAGCAACATCACCGTGGTGTCCCCCGACGCCGGCCGGGTCCGCGTCGCCGAGCGTTGGACCGACATGCTCGGCTCCCCGCTGGCGATCATCCACAAGCGACGCGACCCCGACGTGCCCAACGAGGCCAAGGTGCTGGAGGTCGTCGGTGAGGTCGAGGGCCGCACCTGCGTCGTGATCGACGACATGATCGACACTGGCGGCACGATCGTGAAGGCCGCCGAGGTGCTGTTCGACAAGGGGGCTGCGGACGTCGTCGTCGCTGCGACCCACGGGATCTTGTCGGGGCAGGCGGCCGAGCACTTCAAGAACTCGCGGGTCCGCGAGGTTGTCGTCACGGACACGCTTCCGATCCCGCCCGAACGCCGTTTCGACAAGCTCACCGTGCTGCCCATCGCACCCCTGATCGCCCGCGCGATCGGGCAGGTGTTCGAGGACGGCTCGGTCACCTCGATGTTCGAGGGCAACTCGATCCTCTAGGCCTCAGGGCGGTTTGGGCCTGGCACGGTCGGCCGCATAGACTCGGCGGGCTCCCGGCGAGGGTGCCCCGGTGCGACGTCGACCGATCCGGTCGAGCTCGCACGAGGCATCGTGATCGACGTGGCCGCGCGGATCCCCGTGCGCCCCGCACTCCCGCGCCGGGCGCCGATCGCCCACCGGACCGGTGGGGCCAGACGTACCACGAGGAGCCCGCGATGCCCGAGATCGCCATCACCGCCGTCCCCCGGTCCGACTTCGGCAAGGGCGCAGCGCGACGACTGCGCCGCGACGGCCAGGTCCCGGCAGTCATCTACGGCAAGGGCACCGAGCTCAAGCACGTCGCGCTGCCGGCCCACGAGCTGAACCTGGCGCTGCGCAAGCCCGGCCTGGTCCTGGACGTGAGCTTCGAAGGGGCCACCACGATCGTGGCCCCGCGCGACGTCCAGCGCGACCCGATCCGGCGGATCGTGGAGCACATCGACCTGGTCATCATCGACAAGGCCGAGCAGGCCGCCCGGATCGAGGAGGGCCTGGTCCTGGAGGCCGAGCTCGCCGAGGCCGCGCTGCACCAGGAGGCCCCGAAGGGCGACATGCCGCTCGAGGACGAGGCCCCTGTCACCGACGCCGAGGCCCCCGAGTCCGACTCCTGAGTTCGGCGCGCTGCGACGTACGGATCGCCTCGGCGCGGGCCCGACGTCGCCGGCTTCAGCCCTGACAGGATCACGCCGTGACGGACACCTCGCCCTGGCTCGTCGTGGGCCTGGGCAACCCGGGCCCGGAGTACGCCGCGACCCGGCACAACGTGGGGGCCATGGCGCTCGACGTGCTCGCCGACCGGCTCGGACGCCGGCTCGCGCTGCACCGGCGCAGCCGTAGCGACGTCGCCGAGGGTCACCTAGGCGGGCACCGCGTGGTGCTGGGCCGCCCGCGCTCGTACATGAACGAGTCCGGTGGCCCGGTCGCAGGACTGGTGTCGTTCTACAAGGTCCCGATCGAGCAGCTGGTGGTGCTGCACGACGAGCTGGACATAGCGTTCGGGACGCTGCGGCTCAAGCTGGGGGGCGGCGACAACGGCCACCACGGCCTGAAGTCCATCCGCCGGTCCCTGAGCAGCGGGGACTTCTACCGCGTGCGGATCGGGATCGGGCGCCCGCCCGGGCGCCAGGATCCCGCGGACTTCGTGCTGCGCCCGTTCGGTGCCACCGAGCGCGCCGAGGTCCCGCTGCTGGTGGCCACCGCCGCGGATGCGGTCGAGGCCCTGCTCCAGGACGGCCTGGACCGTACCCAGAGCCGATTCAACACCTGACCCCCAACTGCCAAGATCTTCCCCTTGGGACGATCAAGGCAGTTGAACTCCCTAGATCGTCCCAAAGGGAAGATCAAGGGAGCGGGGCCGGGCAAGATCACCCGATTAACGTCGGGGGCGTGGGCTGTCGTAGGATCGGCAGTCGGCTCATCGAGCTGCATCCGCGCACGTCCGCACGTGGGGCTGGCGTGTGCTGCCCGATGGACCGAGACGGTAGCCGACGCGACGAAACGAAGTGCGCATTTCATGCCCAAGAAAGACGGTGCCATCGAGCTCGAAGGCACGATCACCGAGTCACTCCCGAACGCCATGTTCCGGGTGGAGCTCGACAACGGGCACAAGGTACTCGCGCACATCAGCGGCAAGATGCGGATGCACTACATCCGGATCCTGCCCGACGACCGGGTCGTCGTGGAGCTCTCGCCCTACGACCTCACCCGGGGCCGCATCGTCTACCGCTACAAGTGAACAAGATCGTCGTTACACGTAACCGGCCCTCGCGGCCACAGCCCGGGAGAGATCAGTGAAGGTCAATCCGAGCGTCAAGAAGATCTGTGACAAGTGCAAGGTGATCCGTCGCCACGGCCGCGTCATGGTGATCTGCGAGAACCCTCGCCACAAGCAGCGCCAGGGCTGA
>JANWJC010000214.1 GCA_025449595.1 Acidobacteriota bacterium
CCATCGCCTCGATGGCGGCAGGCGGCGGTCCGACCCACACTGCGCCGGCGCCGATCACGGCTTCGGCGAACGTCGCGTTCTCGGACAGGAAGCCGTATCCGGGGTGGACCGCGTCCGCACCGCTGCTGCGGATCGCGGCCACCAGCCTCTCGATCGCCAGAGAGCACTGGGCCGCGAGCGCAGGCCCGATTCGCACCGCCTCGTCGGCCAGCTGCACGTGCAGACTGTTGACGTCGGCGTCGCTGTAGACGGCGATGGAGCGGATTCCCATGCGCCGCAGCGTCTTCATGATGCGCACGGCGATCTCGCCGCGGTTCGCCACCAGCACCTGACGGAACGGGGATGAAGTCATGCGCCCACCGTTCCATTCGTCTGCGTCCTCACAAGTTCGCCCGTCACATCCGGAAGACGCCGTAGCCGACAGGCTCCAGCGGAGCGTTCGCCGCCACGGCCAGCGCCAGTCCGAGCACATTTCGAGTATCCGCGGGATCGATCACGCCGTCGTCCCACAGTCGCGCCGTCGAGTAGTACGGATGCCCTTGGTGCTCGTACTGCTCCCGGATCGGCTCGACAAGCTCGGACTCCTCCTGCGCCGTCCAGGGCTGACCGGCGGCCTCGCGCTGATCACGGCGGACGGTGGCCAGCACGGACGCGGCCTGCTCGCCGCCCATCACCGAGATCCGCGCGTTGGGCCACATCCACAGGAACCTTGGTGAATAGGCGCGGCCGCACATGCCGTAGTTGCCAGCACCGAACGAACCTCCGATGATGACGGTCAGCTTGGGCACCCGGGCGCACGACACGGCCGTGACCATCTTGGCTCCGTGCTTGGCAATGCCCTCGGCCTCGTACTTCTGCCCGACCATGAAGCCGGACACGTTCTGCAAGAACACCAACGGGATCGAGCGCTTGTCGCACAGCTGGATGAAGTGCGCCCCCTTCAGGGCCGACTCGCTGAACAGGATCCCGTTATTGGCGACGATCCCGACCGGGTGCCCGTGAACATGGGCGAACCCAGTGACCAGGGTCGTGCCGTACTCGGCCTTGAACTCCTGGAACCGGCTGGCGTCGACCAGCCTTGCGATCACCTGGCGGACGTCGTATGCCGTCCGGGAGTCCACGGGCACCACGTCGTAGACCGACTCGACCGAAAGAGCCGGCTCTTGTGACTCGCCGACCTCCCACGGCAGTGCCACGCGGGCCCCCAGGCTCGAGACGATCGAACGTACGATCGCCAGCGCGTCCTCGTCGTCCTCGGCCAGGTGATCGGTGACGCCGGACACCCGACTGTGCAGCTCTCCACCTCCGAGATCCTCGGCCGTGACGACCTCCCCTGTCGCGGCCTTCACCAGGGGTGGCCCTGCCAGGAAGATCGTGCCCTGGCCGCGGACGATGACAGCCTCGTCGCTCATGGCAGGGACATACGCTCCACCCGCCGTGCAGGAGCCGAGAACCGCTGCGATCTGAGGGATTCCCGCGGCACTCATGGTCGCCTGGTTGTAGAAGATCCGCCCGAAGTGCTCCCGATCGGGGAAGACCTCGTCCTGCATCGGCAGGAAGGCGCCACCGGAGTCGACCAGGTAGATGCAGGGCAGCCGGTTCTGCAGGGCGATCTCCTGTGCCCGCAGGTGCTTCTTCACCGTGAGGGGGTAGTACGTGCCACCTTTGACGGTGGCGTCGTTCGCCACTACCACGCACTCGCGGCCGCTGATCCGACCGATACCGGTGATGATCCCGGCACCGGGGGCGACGTCGTCGTACAGGCCGTGCGCCGCGAGCGGTGACAGCTCGAGGAACGGTGACCCCTGGTCGAGCAGATGGTCCACGCGGTCACGCGGCAACAGCTTGCCGCGCGAGACGTGACGCTCCCGTGCCCGCTCGGAGCCACCGCGTGCAGCAGTGGCCAGGGTGCTCCGCAGATCGCTGACGAGCTCGCGATGGGCGTCCGAATTGGCCTGTGCCCGGACCGCGTCCGACGCCACGACATCCAGGACCGGGTACGCCATCGTGCTCTCCGTCAGGTCGGCGGTGCGCTGCGCTTCTGGCCCTTGCGGAAGAGCGACCCGACGCTGAACACCGGGTCGTACCGCTTGTCGACCACGCGCTCCTTCAACGGGATGATTCCGTTGTCGGTGATCTTGATACCTTCTGGACAAACCTCGGTGCAGCACTTGGTGATGTTGCAGAACCCGAGGCCATGATCTTCGACGGCGACGTCGCGTCGATCCACCGTGTCCAGTGGGTGCATATCGAGCTCGGCGAGACGGATGAGGAATCGCGGGCCCGAGTATGACTCCTTGTTCGGCTCGTGGTCGCGGATCACGTGACAGACGTCCTGGCAAAGGAAACACTCGATACATTTGCGGAACTCCTGGCTGCGCTCCACGTCGACCTGCGCCATCCGGTAGTCCCCGGGCGCCAGGTCCGCAGGTGGCGCGAATGAGGGCACCATGCGGGCCTTTTCGTAGTTGTACGAGACGTCGGTCACGAGGTCCCTTATCACCGGGAACGTCCGCATCGGCGTCACCGCGATCGTCTGCTCCTCGGTGAACGTGCTCATCCTCGTCATGCACATCAGACGCGGGCGCCCATTGATCTCAGCGCTGCAGGAGCCGCACTTGCCGGCCTTGCAGTTCCAGCGCACCGCGAGGTCCGGAGTCTGGGTCGCCTGCAGCCGGTGAATTATATCGAGGACGACCTCGCCCTCGTTGACCTCGACGTCGAAGTCCTGCAGGGCACCCCCGGAGCCGTCTCCACGCCATACCTTGAAATGAGCGGTGTACGCCATCAGTGCCCGCCTCCCGGCAGTTCATCCTCGGTGAGGTATTTCTCCAGCTCGTCGACCTCGAAAAGGTCCAACAGGTCAGGACGCATCGGCACCAGCGGTTGACGGGCGATGCTGACGCCGTTCTCGTCCACCCGACACACCAGGTTGACCTTGCGCCACTCGGCACTCATCTGCGGGAAGTCGTCACGGGTGTGCCCGCCACGGCTCTCCTGTCGCAGCAGCGCGGCACGGGCCACGCACTCGCTGACGATGAGCATGTTGCGAAGGTCCAGGGCGAGGTGCCAGCCCGGGTTGAACTGGCGGTGACCTTCGACTGTGATGTTCGCCGCGCGCACCTTCAGCGCCTCGAGGCGGCCCAGTGCCTCGGTCATCTCCGACTCGGTGCGGATGATCCCGACCAGGTCGTTCATGGTCTGCTGCAGTTCCATGTGCAGGGTGTACGGGTTCTCACCACCCTCCTCCCGGAACGGCGCGAGTGCCTCCGCGGCAGCGGCGTCGATGATCTGGTCAACGACCTTGGGATGGGCACCACCGAGCTTGTCGATGTAGTCGGCGGCACCGAGGCCGGCGCGACGGCCGAAGACGAGCAGGTCCCCGAGGGAGTTGCCACCCAGTCGGTTCGAACCGTGCATGCCACCGGACACCTCGCCGATCGCAAACAGGCCAGGAACCACTGCCGCCGCGGTGTCTGGGTCGACTTCCACACCACCCATGACGTAGTGGCACGTCGGCCCCACCTCCATAGGAGCGGCGGTGATGTCGACGTCCGCGAGCTCCATGAACTGGTGGTACATCGAAGGCAGCTTCTTGCGGATGACCTCGGCGGGCAACCGGGTCGAGACGTCCAGGAAGACGCCACCGTGAGGGGAGCCCCGGCCGGCTTTCACCTCGGAGTTGATCGAGCGGGCGACTTCATCGCGAGGCAGCAGCTCAGGTGGCCGCTTGTTGTGCTCCGGGTCGGTGTACCAGCGGTCGGCCTCGTCCTCGGACTTGGCGTACTGGTCCTTGAACACCGCGGGGATGTAGTCGAACATGAAGCGCTTGCCCTCGGAGTTCCGAAGCACCCCACCGTCGCCGCGAACCGACTCCGTGACAAGGATCCCCTTGACACTTGGCGGCCACACCATGCCCGTGGGATGGAACTGGATGAACTCCATGTTGATGGTCGTGCCGCCAGCCAGCATCGCGAGCGCGTGCCCGTCGCCGGTGTACTCCCACGAGTTGCTAGTGACCTTGAAGGACTTTCCGATCCCGCCGGTAGCCAGGATGACCGCCGGCGCCTCGAAGACCACGAATCGGCCCGTCTCACGCCAGTAGCCGAAGGCCCCGGCCATCGCGCCGCTCTTGTCCTTCAGCAAACGGGTCATAGTGCACTCGGCGAAGACCTTGATGTGGGACTCGTAGTCCCCGGACGCGCGGAAGTCCTCCTGCTGCAAGGACACGATCTTCTGCTGCAGCGTACGGATCAGCTCGAGACCGGTGCGGTCGCCGACGTGGGCCAGGCGCGGGTACTCGTGCCCCCCGAAGTTGCGCTGGCTGATCTTCCCCTCGGGCGTGCGGTCGAACAGCGCGCCGTAGGTCTCGAGCTCCCACACCCGCTGCGGCGCCTCCTTGGCATGCAGCTCGGCCATGCGCCAGGAGTTCATGAACTTGCCGCCGCGCATGGTGTCGCGGAAGTGGACCTGCCAGTTGTCGTGCTCGTTGACGTTGCCCATGCTGGCCGCGATGCCACCCTCGGCCATGACGGTGTGGGCTTTGCCGAACAATGACTTGCAGACGATGGCGGTGCGCTTGCCCTGGCTGCGCGCCTCGATGGCAGCGCGCAGTCCGGCACCGCCTGCACCGATGACGACGACGTCGTAGGTGTGGCGCTCCAGCTCTGCGGTCACGACGGTGGTGGTCCTCTCGTAGGGCTTGGCGGCAAGGCCGACCAACGGGGAACGGCTAGAAGAACCGGGGGTCAGTCAGATGGCCGCTGGCAAGCAGGTACACGTAGTAGTCAGCGATCACGATCGTCGCGAGCGAGATCCACGCCCACTTGGGGTGGTGCCGGTTCCATCGGGAGACGATCGTCCACATCCGGTAGCGCACGGGGTGCTTGGAGAAGTGGTTGAGCCGACCGGCGATCGTGTTGCGGCAGGAGTGGCACGACAGCGTGTAGGCCCACAGGCAGAAGGCGTTGATGATCAACAGCACGGTGCCCAGACCCATGTGGCCCCACTGTCCTTGCGGGTCCCGGAACGCCAGGACGGCGTCGTACGTGAGGATCAGTGCGAGGAGCAGGCCGAGGTAGAAGAACCAGCGGTGGGAGTTGTTCAGGATCAATGGGAACCGGCGTTCGCCGGTGTAGTTCTTGCGGGGCTCTGCGACCGCGCAGGCCGGCGGTGAGAGCCAGTACGAACGGAAGTACGCCTTGCGGTAGTAGTAGCACGTCAGCCGGAATCCCAGCGGGATCCAGGCGACGAGCAGCGCCGGGGTCCACGCCCACCAGCTCCCGATGAATGCGAACTCGTCGGCTCCCGGCACGCAGCTCGACGCGATGCACGGGGAGTAGAAGATGGAGATGTACGGCGCCGAGTAGTAAGTGTGGCTGCCCCAGAAGACCCGCCAGATCCCATACGCGACGAACGCCGTGAGGCCGAGGACCACGAGAGCCGGCTGGATCCACCAGGCGTCCTGGCGCAGGGTCTTGACACCGACCTGAGCCCGACCCGGCGTGTCTATCCCGGTGGTCGCCATGCAGTTGCTCCTCGTCGTTCCTGTCCCGGCTCATCCCGGCCACCTCGCCGGTGCCCGCTGTCCCACGGCGCGACGCAGCCCGGTGTCCGGCCGTGTCGGCTCCGCGGACCAGTTGGGCCCAGCATCAGCACAATAGAGCCAACCGCATCGTCAGTTGCGACTGGGCGGTCGATCACCGAGGGTCATGTCCTGCGCGTCGTCGGCCGGCCGATCGATCCGGGGGACGAAGACCTGCCCGGCAGGGGTGACCAGGCGGCACCAGCCCGATGTGCTGGCTGTGCGTACCGGCGCTTCCCCGTGGGCGAGGAAGCCCAGCAGGCTCGCGGCGTGCAGGCCGGCCAGCGGGACCCCACCCCATCCCGGGCCGTCCCAGGCCTGCGAGGCGACCAGGTCCGCCATCAGCGAGCCGCCGGCCGGGACCTCGGCCCGGTAGCGCGCGACTGCCGCCGCGACCTGCGGCGAGAGGTCGCCGGCGCGTCCGGACTTCCCCGGTGACCAGCCACCCCGCGGCGGCAGCCGGGTGAGCGCCCCCGCGGCGGAGACCGGGTCGGGCAGGCGGATTTCGCGAACGCTGACGTCGGTGGCCGGTGAGACGTCTCCCAGGATGTCCCGGAGCCGACCGGCCAGGACCGTTTCGTCATGGCCGTCGGACGCGTTGTCGCCATGGGCGAGAGCGAGCGGCAGCACGATCAGTGCGAGGGCCCCCATGGGAAGCGCCCCGTAGACCCCGACGACCGCGCCGCGCACCTGCAGGCGGACGGCCGCCCACTCGTCCCAGGAGCGCAGCCGACCCAGGTAGCCCGCGAGGTAGGTCACCTCCGCGGGTTCCAGCCGCAGCGGCACCGTCGCTCAGTCCCGCTTGAGCTTGCGGTACGTCGCGCGGTGCGGGCGGGCCGCGTCCACGCCGAGGCGCTCGATCTTGTTCTTCTCGTACGACTCGAAGTTGCCCTCGAACCAGAACCACTGCGAGTCGCCCTCGTAGGCCAGGATGTGCGTCGCGACGCGGTCCAGGAACCACCGGTCGTGGCTGGTGATCACCGCGCAGCCGGGGAACTCCAGCAGCGCGTTCTCCAGCGACCCCAGCGTCTCGACGTCGAGGTCGTTGGTCGGCTCGTCGAGCAGGATCAGGTTGCCGCCCTGCTTGAGGGTCAGCGCCAGGTTGAGCCGGTTGCGCTCGCCACCGGACAGCACACCGGTCATCTTCTGTTGGTCCGGGCCCTTGAAGCCGAACGCGGAGACGTACGCCCGGCTCGGCATCTCGACGTGCCCGACCTTGATCCAGTCCAGGCCGTCGGAGACGACCTCCCACAGGTTCTTGGTCGGGTCCAGCCCGCCGCGACTCTGGTCGACGTAGGAGAGGCTCACGGTCTCGCCGATGCGGATCTCGCCGCTGTCGGGCAGGACGTCCTTGTCGTCGCTGCCCCCCTCGGCCTGAGCCACGATCATCTTGAAGAGCGTCGTCTTGCCGACACCGTTCGGACCGATGACACCGACAATTCCGTTGCGTGGCAACGTGAACGAGAGCTCGTCGAAGAGGAGCGTGTCTCCGAAGCCCTTGGCGAGCCGTATGGCCTCGACCACGACACTGCCCAGCCGCGGCCCCGGCGGGATCTGGATCTCGTCGAAGTCGAGCTTGCGCTGCTTGTCGGCCTCGGCGGCCATCTCTTCGTAGCGGTCGAGTCGGGCCCGGCTCTTGGTCTGGCGGGCCTTGGCGTTGGAGCGGACCCACTCCAGCTCGTCGGAGAGCCGGCGCTTGAGCTTGGCGTCCTTGGCTCCTTCGACCTTGAGGCGCTCCTGCTTCTTCTCCAGGTAGGTGGAGTAGTTGCCTTCGTACGGATAGGCCCGACCGCGGTCGAGCTCGAGGATCCACTGCGCGACGTTGTCGAGGAAGTAGCGGTCGTGCGTGATCGCCACGATGGTCCCGGCGTACTTCTCGAGGTGCTGCTCGAGCCACTGCACGCTCTCGGCGTCAAGGTGGTTCGTCGGCTCGTCCAGGAGCAACAGGTCCGGCGCCTCGAGCAGCAGCCGGCAGAGGGCAACCCGCCGCTTCTCGCCCCCGGACAGGACCGAGACGTCGGCGTCAGGGGGCGGACACCGCAGCGCGTCCATCGCCTGCTCGAGCTGGGAGTCCAGGTCCCAGGCCCCGCGGTGGTCGATCTTCTCCTGAAGCACACCCATCTCGGCCAGCAGCGCGTCGTAGTCGGCGTCCGGGTCTGCCAGCGCGGCGGAGATCTCGTTGAAGCGGTCCACCATGGCCTTGGTCTCGGCCACCCCGTCCTGCACGTTCTGAAGCACAGTCTTGGTCTCGTCCAGGTGGGGCTCCTGCGCGAGCATGCCGACGGTGAAGCCCGGCGACAAGATCGCCTCCCCGTTGGAGGGCTCGTCCTGGCCCGCCATGATCCGCAGCAGCGAGGACTTGCCGGCCCCGTTGGGCCCCACGACGCCGATCTTGGCGCCGGGCAGGAACGAGAGCGTGACGTCGTCGAGCACGAGCTTGTCGCCATGCTTTCGCCGTGCCTTGCGCAGCGTGTATATGTATTCGGCCATGGACACAGCGTAGTCGGGTCCGCTGGGTCCCCAGCGACAGCGGTGCGTGACCCGTTGACAGACCTCGATCGCGGGACCACGGTAAAGCCATCTTTTCCCCGGAGGCCATCAATACCCCACACCCGGGACGAGTAGCGGGGGGCACAGCCGACGGAAGGAACCATCATGGGTCCACAAGACTTTCGGCCTAGCTCCACTACGTCACCGCGACCCGCGGCGCGTATTCGGAACGGCGAGAAACCGCGGCGACGGCGCTTCCTTCGAAGTATCGCGCTCACGGCAAGCGGGGTCATGATCCTCGCCGGGGTCACAACGGTGTCAGCGTTTTCGGCGCAAGCAGCAACACCCAGTAGTCGCACGGCTACGGTGCATCGGGTGGTACCGGCTCATCATCCCTCGCACCGGCATCACCGGGGCTGGCAGCGTCCCAGAACGCTCACGGTCTGGGCGAGCAACAATGCGGACGGATCCAAGGACAGCTACCGGCTCAGCACGCACTGGCTGCGCGCCGGGCTCGTCAAGGTGGTTCTGCACAACGTCGGGACGTTCCCCCACCAGGCCCAGCTGCTCAAGCTGCACAAGGGCGTCACGGCTGCTTCGTACCTCGCGTCGCTGAAGGCGACCGGCGGGGCGACCGCGCTCGTCCTGGCCGACGCGACCGGCGGTGCGAACACCGTTGATCCCGGCAACCACCAGGTCACGTGGGTCAACCTGAAGGCGGGCAACTACGTGGTGGTGTGCTTCCAGGACGGCGGCGACCACGGCGCACCACACTTCGTCGACGGCATGTACGCCGCACTCACCGTCGTCGGCCACGGCAACTACGCGAGGCCTCGTGGCCGGGTCCAGGGCACGATTGCTGCGTACACGCACGAAGCGACGAGCAGCACCCCCCTGGTCATGGGTTTCCACATGCCGAAGGTCATCGACGGCGACGGCCTGTACAAGTTCGAGAACACGGCAGCCACTGACACCCACGAGCTCGCGTTCCTCAAGCTCGCCCCCGGTATGACCGCCAAGGATGTCGTGGCGTTCTTCAACCCGGGGTGGGTGGGACCACCGCCGTTCACCGGTGACTTCGGTGGCGCCGGCGCATTGGCACCAGGTGCTCGCTCCTGGCTCCGCATGAACATGGCGCCGGGCCAGTACGTCGCGGTCTGCTTCATCCCCGATGACATGCCGCCCCACATGCCGCACGTGGCGATGGGCATGGCACAGCAGTTCACCGTGACCTGAGCACTACGGCTCTCGATGTGGAGGAGGGCAGCGACACCGTCACCGGGGTCCCTGCCCTCCTCCTGTCATGCCAGGTGTCACGCGGCCGTGTCGGCAGCGGCAACAGCAACCCGCCGATCGTCAGCAGGCTCGACCATGTCCTCGTACGAGGCCGCCTGCTCCAGCTGTGGGCCGCGAGGGGTGCGGGAGAACCGAGCCTGACCTCGCGACAGGTCGTGGCCGACCGAGCGAGCCTCGATGTCGTCGTACGTGACCTTCTGGCCGTCGCTTCGGACATGAACGCGTCGCTTCAGGAACCCCTGCACCAGAACCGGCTGTCCCTTCACGATGCTGCCGGCGACGTTGTCCGCCAGCTGGCGCCAGCAGCTGACCGTGTAGTAGCTGGACGGGCTGTCGACGCTGCGCCCGGCGGCTGGGTCCCAACGGCGGGAGTTGCACGCGAACCGGAAGCTCGTCACGGGGATCCCGCCCGCGGTCAAGCGACGCTCGGGATCACTGACGGCGTTGCCGATGACGTTGATGGTGATCTCGTTGTTCATTGCGGCTCCTGTCCTTCGGATGAACGGGCCCCCACGCTCGCGGCCGGCACCACCAGCGGGGCCGCTCCTGCCCGCCGCGCTGTGGACAGTTGCGAGCCGGGTTCTCGGCTGTGCACGGGGACACGGCACAATGACCTTGAGCTCCTCGACGGATGCACCTCCGCGCGAGAATCGGCGCCCGTAGCTCAACGGACAGAGCAACCGGTTTCTACCCGGTCGGTTGGGGGTTCGAATCCCTCCGGGCGCACTAAACTGGCGCTGACCTGCACTGATGCTCGATCACTAGCATGATCATGTCACGTTTGACACCCCCGATGGGTGGCGGGGCGACGCCACCGAGTCCGGCGACGACGGCGTCGGTCACGGCGGTGAAGTCTTCGTCCCGCACATGCCCGTAGAGGTCAACGGTGGTGGACTTGCGCCCGGTGGCCGAGGACTTTGGCGACCGCCGCGTCGCTCGGGAGCACCGCCACCGCGGTCGTCGCGAACGCGTGCCGCAGGGCATGGAACGACCCCGGGAACAGGGCGGCGGCGGCGACCGGGCGGAGCCGCTTGCGGGCGTTGCGCGGGTCCCACACGGTGCCGCCCTCGGAGGGGAACACCAGGTCGTGCTCGACCCACCACGGCCCGGCGACCAGGCGGGCGGTAAGCACCCGCGCCCGCTGGGCGCGCAGCGCGTTGATCGCGGCGTCGTGCAGGCTGACGCGCCGGGCGTCGCCGGTCTTGGTGGTGACCCCGGGAACAGGGCGGCGGTGGAATTGACTGTCGTGGTGCGCCGCACCGCCCAGATGCCCGCCTGCAGGTCGATGTCGCTCCAGAACGCGCCGAGCGCCTTCCCCACCCGAACGCCGGTGGTCGCCAGCACCGTCAGCAGCTCGGTCAGCTCCGCGAACCAGGCGGCCGCGTCGAGCAGGTCCAGCACCTGGCGCGGGGTCGGGGCGCTGACGCGCTCGGCGCGTCCCATCTCCGGCAGCCGAGCCATCGCCGCCACGTTCACCGAGAGCTGACGGGCGCGGACCGCGTCGGTGAGCATCGCCGCCAACGCGATCCTGGCCCCGGCCACGGTGGACGCCGACAGTCCTGTCGCGGCGAGGTCGTCCAGCACGTCCTCGACGTCGAGGATCGTCAGGGCTGGCACCCGTATCCCCCCGATGTGCGGTAGCACATAAGCCTCGAGTCGGCGCCGGTACTCCCGCACCGTGGACTCGCTGCGCCGTCTGCCGGCACGGCCGGCCAGCCACAACTGGGCGTAGCCGCGCACCGTCGCCGTGGCGTCGACGGCCGCAGCGCCATGGTCGACCCGTCCCAGCATCTCCCGCAGCGAGAGCTCAGCAAGACGCTCATTCGCGGCGTACCGGGTAACGCGCTTTCCGGTAGCCGGATCGGGTACCCGACCTCACCGTCCTATCCACGTCCGCCATACCGGTCCTCACGAGCGCCCGCCTGCGCGGCCGAACCCCGCACGGCTTCGCCGGCTTCCTCCGAGCACTCTCCGTCGAGATCCCCGACCCGGCCTAGGCAGACCCTTCGCGGGAGTCAACGCGCCATGTTGAACCGGATGGGCCACGGATGTAACATCTGGGGCGACATATGACGGTTCAACAGTGAGCCCAGTCGACTTGTGATTCATTGTCGGAGGTTCGCCATGTCGGACGTATCTCGTCTCCCCGGACCCCTTTCTGAACTGTGGGACTGGCAGCTTCACGCTCGATGCCGCACTCTGGGCTCGAATTTATTCTTCCACCCTGAGGGAGAGCGCGGCGACGCGCGGGTGGAGAGGGACATAGCCGCTCAAGGGGTCTGTGCCAGGTGCCCGGTGATCGCCGAATGCGCCGCCCATGCTCTCAACGTGCGCGAACCCTACGGAGTCTGGGGTGGCATGACCGAGGAAGACCGCGAGGCCATGCTGCTGGGCGCAATTCCCCTCGCCGTCTGAGGGCCGCTCGACGCGGCAGGTTCTCGAAAACCGTACAGTAGCTGTCTCGGCGGGGTGGGCGGCTCCGGGAGTTGTATGGCTTCAACTTCCGGAGCCTCGAGAATCGGCGGTCCGGGGCCGTCGACGCCCATCTACATCGCTCCCCCCGAGAGTCAAAGCCGCAGCCCTGCTGGTGATCGGTGTGCTCGCCTCACCCGGTCATCGATCGCAGCGCTATCTTTTCGGTTCCGGGCTGCGCCTCGCTGGGCTGGCCAGCGCTCTATCTCGGTCTCGTTCTCAACGCGTGGGCGGCCCGAGTCAGGCCTCCCGTGATCGACTGGGCCAGCCCCGCAGGCAGGGCCCTCCTACCCCTCCGGGCAGACCACCGTCGCGACCCAGTTCGCCCTCTCCTGCGCGTGGGCGTTCGACCGACCGGATGAGATCGCGCGGGTCGCGCATCGCACTCTGGGTTGCCGCTTTCGGCTACGCCGTTGCTGTGGGCTGGCTCGCGCATCTGGCTCGGCGTTCACTGGCCAACCGACGTCATCGGTGGTTGGCTCTTCGCAACCGCCTGGTTCGCGCTCAACACAACTGCGATCATCGGACTATGACACGCGTCGACGCGACGTCGATCATCATCCGGCATGCACCGGACGGACGGGACATAATCCTGGATTCAACCTCGCTCCGTATGAGCGTCGTCGGCTCTGACGGCTCCTCGGGGCATCGCCTTACGCACCACGATCCCAGCAACTGCATCACACCCGCCGTGCCCGGCGATCCGCAACCGCAGCACTGAGCGGGGGCGCGATCCGGGGTGTTTTGGGCCCCGCCGGAAACCGCCAGAGCACGAACTGGGATGTCTGGAATGATGCACCGTGACGTACGTCACCCAAGCCTGCGAGCGCCCCATGCTTGTCCGGGTGGGCAATTCTTTAGCAGTCCACCAGTGAGCCCAGTCGACTTGAGACTCGGTCGGAGGTTCGCGATGTCGGATGTCTCTAGGCTGCCAGGCACCGTTTCTGAACTGTGGGATTGGCAGCTTCGCGTTCGGTGCCACCGGTGCCGCACCCTGGGCTCGGAGTTCTTCCTCCACCCAGAGGGCGAGCGTGGTGACGCGCGGGCGGAACGAGACCGCGCCGCTCAAGCCGTCTGTGTTGATTGCCCGGTCATAGCGGAGTGTGCCGCTCATGCAATCAGCGTGCGGGAACCGTACGGCGTCTGGGGTGCATGACCGAGGAAGATCGTGAGGCGATCCTGCTGACAACGATTCCCCTCGGCGTCTGAGGGTCGGCTGACCACAACTCCCGGCGTCGACATCAGTGTGCTGTTGAGGTGGGCGGCCCCGGAAGCTGTATGGTTTCAACTCCCGAAGCCTAGGGAAACCGGCGGTCCGGACCGCTAATGCCCGCCCCCCATCGTGCCCTGTGCAGGTCAGGGTGGCAACACGACGAAGGGTGAATCGCGAGTTGAGTATCGCCCAGACCCTCACTACACCGCCCCGGGTAGCTGGCCGGTTGGGGCGACACGGCCGCGATGTCGCGCCGCTTGACATTCAGGTGTTGGCTTGACGCACGGAGATGGCCGAACGCCTGATCCTGGGTGTACAGGTTACGCGCCATCAAAATGCCGATCGCAACGCCGAACTGGCGGTTGCTCACCAGGCCCACGCGCAGCAATTCGGGCTCACGGCGAACCGCCGCCCCCGCGAACGCGAGGGACACGAAGGAGGCGAACATCGCGCCCGTGCCTCGATCGACATCGTCGAATCCGTTGGGAGACACGCCGTAGAGTTCAATGCGCTGCGACGATCAGCCTCGTGCTGGATGCGCACCGCGAACATGCTGCGGACCGGGGTCTCGGCCCCGGCGCGGGCGGCGAGCTTTTGGCCACTGGGATTCATGCCTGAGATCATCACCTCGCACTATGTCGCTCTCGGTGCTCGCCTCAAGGCACGGGTCCCTCGCCTGTCTCGTGCTGGATAGCATCCACGGCCAGTGGCAGGACCGGTCCTCCACCACGGCATGCCTCCCCGCACTGTGGCGAGGTGCTTGGCGCACTTTCAGTGGGCGGTGCAGGCACGCGTACCTGTCACAGAGCTGCGCCGCCAAGTGTGGTCGTACCCGACTTTGCACCGGGGCATCGAAGCTGTCCTCGACGAGCTCGATGCCTGACCTCACGTGGCGGGCGCACAACCCGGACCGTGGAAAGCGCCTTGATTTGCGTTTCTGCCTCAGCGCCGCTCGACTGGCCGGCACGGGCCTTCCGGCCTATCGTCGGACCTGAAGCGAGGTGACAGCGATGCCCAACAGCTGGAGCAAGAAACGCGAACGGCAGTATGAACACATCAAGGAAGGTCTTGAGGACCGCGGCAGGTCGGAGTCGACCGCCGAGGAGATCGCGGCCCGCACGGTGAACAAGGAGCGAGCTCGCGCAGGTGAGTCACGGGAGCGCAGCCGCCTATCGGTCCAGGACATCTCCTCGGGCCGGCGGGGCGGCTTGCGCTCGCACAAGGGACCGGGCGGCCGCACGAAGGCGCAGTTGTACAACGAGGCCAAAGCAAGGGGCGTCAAGGGCCGGTCGTCCATGTCCAAGGCAGAACTAGAAGAGGCCGTCGGTCGCTGACCGTCTCGACAACTGTGGGACACAGGATGCGACTACGGCGTGCTCGCCCGGACGGTCCCGGATTGCGTCGAGTCCGGCGCGGTCGGGGCTTCCGTTATGTCGGGCCAAGTGGTGAGCTGGTGGACACCATGGCCCAGGACCGGATTGAGAGCCTGGCAATCCCTCCTGCGTGGAACGAGGTCTGGATCTGTCCGTGGCCCAATGGCCACATCCAGGCCATCGGCACCGACGCTGCGGGTCGCCGGCAGTACCTGTATCACCTGGACTGGCGGCGCCAGCGCGACGTGGCCAAGCACGAGCGAGTTCTCGAACTGGCGGGGGTGCTGCCTCGCTGCCGGAGAACGGCGGGAGCCTGCCTGCACGCCGAGGGCCTGGGCCGGGATCGGGTGCTGGCAGCCGCCTTCCGGCTCCTAGACCTGGGTGCATTCCGCATCGGTTCCGAGTCGTATGCAGCGAGTAATGACACCTACGGTCTGGCGACTCTGCGACGTGAGCATCTACATGTGGCCGGCCGGACGGCTACGTTCCGATATCCGGCGAAGGGCTCGCAGGAGCGTACCCAGCAGATCGTCGATGCTGGGCTGGCAAAGGTGCTGGCCGAGCTGTTGCAACGTGACACCTCGGGTGGCGAACTGCTTGCCTGGGCGGATGGAGCCGGCGCGTGGCACGACCTGCACAGTGCCGATATCAACGAGTACGTACACGGGCTCACTCGCGGCGACTTCACCGCCAAGGACTTCCGGACCTGGAATGCGACCGTTCTGATGGCGCAGCTCCTCGCCCTGACGGGAGTTGCGCGCACCCTCACCTCCCGCAAACACGCAGTGCTCGAGTGCTACCGAGGAGTGGCCGACTACCTTGGCAACACCGTTTCTGTGGCCCGAGGCTCGTATGTCGATCCCCGGGTGGTGGAGCTCTACCAGGACGGGGTGATTCTCCCCGAACGAGCGCTGCCCCGATCGCGGCGAGAGCTGCCCGTCCACGGGCAAGTTGAGCGAGCGGTACTGAGAATGCTGAATTCCCCCACACGTATCGCTGCTTGATCACACTCCGCTCCGGTTGCCGACTTACAGCGGCGGATCCAGCGTTGGCAATTGGTCCACGCAGCAGCCGGACCACAGCCGCAACTGGTCATCTATGTCAGCGCGCCTTCGCTGCGGAACGAGCCCCCATTATAATTCTCCCGTCGGTCCATTGCGAAATGTTGCGCGCGCCGGGAGCGATGCAGGTGGGCATCGACAGTCCAGACGAGACGTTGCTACCGGCAAGGACCGCTGCGCAAGCGCGGACGGTGCCATCGCCACCGCAGGCAACGACCAGGTCGGCGCCCTCCTCGACGGCGCGTGTGGTCTGTCCCCTCCCCGGATCTTCTTCCGTGGTCTCGAACCGGGACGGCGTCGGCAGGCCCGCGGCCACCATGGCGTCGATGACCTCGCGGCGGTTCATGGCAGGGTCGGCGGCCTTGCTCGGGTTGGCGACTACGGCAGGGCGAGCCGACGGCACCCTCATGTCAGCATCCATCCGCCTCCGTTGTCGCGAGCACACGGACGATACAGCGCCCGGTCGCGGAACCCGAGGCGTTCCGACCGTGGTCGGCACCCCAAGATTGCCGGCCCGGCATGTGCGTGGCGCGCCGAGCGCGACCGGTGCCGCTCTTACGCTGATCCGACGGGATCCTGAAGGGCTAGTCGCAATGAGCGTTATGAAGTCGTTGTGGGCTTCGGTGCAGGGTGATCCGGTGTTCATGCGTCGGATCAACGGTTGGTTGACCATCTTCTGGATCGTGATGATCCCGGTGTCGTTGGCGACCGGCTGGGTGTCGAGTGTTGTCTATGTCTCGGCACTGTCGTTGTGGGCGTTAGTCTCGGGCCACTGGTCGGCCTGGCAGGCGGCCCGGGTCGAGGTTGCCCAGCAGCAGGAGGCACGACGCCGTGAGCAGGAGGATCTGGCCGGTGACGTCGTGGACCGGCTAGTCCAGCAAACCGATGTCCAACCGGCCGACGAAACCTCCACGGCGGCCCACGATGTGGCGCCGTCGGCCCCGGCCGGTTGGTATGAGCAGCGCGGCCGGCTGCGTTGGTGGACCGGTACCGAGTGGAGTCAGCGCACGTCGCCGCTGAGTTCCGCTCACGAGGCTGGTGCCTCGGGTGAACGTGCGTCCGGACCCTGACCTCGCAGGATGTCGCGAGCCGAATCACCGGGGACTCGATCGCTACGTCGGGTGCGGCTGTCCCGCGTGGGTCGGCAATGATTTAAGTGGCGGCGGCCGGGACAGATCGGTGGTGGTGACGAATAAGGAGCATCTCTCGCAGGCGACTCGAATTGGCAATCGGTCTCAACGAGCGAGGGGTATGCCCGTTGCCAGCTCTCGTCGGAGCGTCACGTTGGCGGCTTGCCCTTCTCTCCCCTCGTCCTCCCGCGGCAGCGGCCAGGCAGTGTAGCGCCGTGAATGGTTCGGAACCTCGGTCCAGCTGGACACCGTGACGAGCGGCTTGGTGCTGGATCGCTTGGGTGCGCTGAGCCGGCCGCAGTGGTACGGAGTCGGGCGAGATCGCGGACGGGTTCCCGCCCGCTCAGCATCTCGCGGTTGAGGTGAGCCACGATGATCGCCTCCCTGGACCGTGGCGTCACCCTCCGAAATGCCTTCAAAACGAGGGAGAATTCAGTGCCCCAGCTCCTCTGCGCCGGGCCTCGAGAGGGCGAGGATGGCTCGACTCACACCTTCGCGGCGTTGGATCTGGTCCTCCAGTCTAGCCAGCTTCGCCGCCACCAGGGACTCCGCGGCATCCTCGACCAGGTCCACCCGCGCGATCAGGGCGACCTCACGGGGGCCGGAGTACTCCAGGTGCAGGTAGCTAACGGATCGGACCTCGGGTGCGTCGAGCAGCTGGTCCAAGGCCGCGACACGGATCCGGGGATCGACCGCCTCGCCCAGCAGGAAGCGTCGGTTGCGGTCGATGAGCACGATGGATGTCACGGCCAAGAGCACGCCGACAAGGATGGACCCGACGGCGTCCGGCATGGGGGATCCCGTGACCTGATGGAGCGCCACCCCGATCGAGGCGATCATCACGCCGAACACCGCCGCAGCATCCTCGGCGAACACGGCACGAAGTGTGGGATCCGAGGTGGCGAGGATGTGCTCGAGCAGGTCACGATCTGCCTGCACCGCCTCGGACCGCCCTTGCCTGACCGACTGCAGAAGAGACACGCCGTCCAGGACGAAAGCCACCGCGAGGACCACGTAGGCCACGAGGAAGCGTTGGGCCGGCTCCGGGTTGGCCAGCTCCTGCACCCCATGGATGATGGACACCGCCGCGCCGGCCGCAAACAGCCCGAAGGCGGCGAACATCGACCAGACATATGCCTCCCGGCCGAAGCCGCCCGGGTTCTGCTCGGTGGCGGGACGCCGTGAGCGTTTCAGCGCGATGAATAGAAACGCCTCGTTCCCCGTGTCCGCCCACGAGTGGACGGCCTCGGCCGTCAAGGACGCGGACCCTGTCAACACCGCGGCTCCGGTTTTGGCCACGGCGATGAACACGTTCGCGGTGAACGCGACCACCACGGTGAGCGCGCTGGGGCTGCCCGAGACCCCGGCACCCGTGCCAGACTGATCGTCAGCCATCAGTACTGCCCTATGCGTCTGTGGAGCAAGGACCGCCCGTCGGGGTCGTAGACACTGCGGTACGCCGCGGTCGCCCAGACACGCGTGAACCGGCCAATCGGGGCTTGGGTGTACGTCCGCAGCCTTCCCGCAGGTCGCTGCCCCACCCCGCCGGCGGTATGCCAAGCGTCGAGTCGCCGTGCCGATGCTGCGAACACCTCGAACATGGCGCGGGGGCTGCCTGCGAGCGCACGGGCCGACTCCATGTCGGGAAGGTCGAGATGCTCCTGCGCCAACTGCAGCCTGAGCTCACGGGCTAGGGGGCTCGGATCGGTCCCGCTCAACACAGCGCAGGTGATCTCGGAGTCGTGCGTCCAGG
>JANWJC010000215.1 GCA_025449595.1 Acidobacteriota bacterium
GGGTTCGAGTCCCCTCAGCTCCACTTGCGACTTTGGGACCCGACCGTTCTTTGGTCGGGTCCCAAAGTCGCATGAAGACAGCAGAGCGACTCGTGGGCCCCCGCTACGAGCGAAGCGAGTAGTAGGGGACCCTCAGCTCCACTTGCGGCTTGTGCTCATCGGACACCCTTCACGGGCAGGATGGCGAACGCTCCGATGATGGCGGAGACCCCTGCGACGGCGTACAGCACGCCGTAGCTGCCGCCGCCCATCGCCAGGATGGCCGGCGCGATCGCCGGCGCCATGGAAAAGGGAAGGGCACCGGCGATGTTGAACACTCCGAGGTCCTTGGCGGCGCTGTTCTTGTCTGGCAGCACGTCGACTACCAGGGCGAGGTCGACGGCCACATACAGGCCGAAGCCGAGTCCACTGATGGCCGTGCCGACGAGGAATCCGTTGAAACTGCTGGCGATAGCGATTACGAACAGTGCCAGTCCGTACACGATCGACGCCGTGAGGACGAAGATCTTCCGTCGGCCGGTCCGGTCGGAGACCCTGCCACCGATGAGGGAAGCGGCGATGAGTAAGACGGACTGGGCGACGGTGCCGAGGAATATCTGTCGCGGCACATCGGCCTCGGTGCTGGCGATCTGGTTCAGCAGGTAGTAGGCCTGGTAGGTAATCAGGAAGGCGTATGCCAGAACGAACATGAAGCGGCTGACGAAAGCCCAGGCGAAATCTGGGTTCTTGCGCGGGTTGACGTAGAAGGTGCTGGCGAACTCCCGTAGCGACCAGGTCGGCTTGTCGGCCTTGGCGAGCCGGCGATCTTTCAGTGTGGCCGCGAAGGGGAGGATGAAGAGTCCGCCGATGATGCACGGGGCCAGGAACATGGTGAGCTGGTTGCCGGTGAAGAGCTTGACCACGAAGGTGCCGCTCACAGCAGCGATGGGCAGACAGACACCCAGGACACCGGAGACCAGGCCGCGTTGAACGGTCGGGACCTGGTCTGGCAGCACCGCCACCATGGCGGCGAGAAGTGCGTTGAAGAACACCTGGGCAATACACCATCCGAGCAGGACGACCGCGATGTTGGGTGCCAACGCGACAACGAGGATCCCGAACGTACCGACCGCCAGGCCGATGACCATCCATGGCCGCCGCATGCCTAGCGGCGACGAGGTGCGGTCGCTCATCCTCCCGAAGAAAGGATTGGCGAAGATTGACAGCAAGGCGCCGACCCCGGCGACAAGCGACAAGCTGCTAGGTGCCGCCTTGATCCCCACGAGCGAGTTGACCTTCAATGCCATCGTCACCAGCAGGGGGGCGATGAACAGCATGCTGGTGCTCATGAACGCCAAGGTGTAAAGCGAGATGAAACCCCATCCGACCCGATGCACCGCGGGTGGCTCAGGCTCGTGCGCCCCCTCGGCGGCGCTGTGGTACTCCAATCCTGACGGCCCGGCGGCAGGAGGCAGATGTGGCTGGGCGATGGGGGTACGACCCCAGACCTGGAATGCGTCGGGCATTGCGAGGTCCTAGAGCGGTAGTACTGGGCGACCAACGGACGGCTCGAACACGCGTCACCTGTCAAGTTGGTTTCGGCCGCGCTCTTTAGGTGTGACACTGCGACCGTCAGCTACTCCCAGAGTCGTGGTCGGGAGCAGCGCCCGTCAAGAGTTTGGCCTGCATACCTACCATTGACGATGCGATGAGTTGAGGCTAGGTCGGGAGACCGGCCACCGGCAGTGGGCCGAGACAGGGTTGGGGAGCTGGGCGAGGTCAGCCTTCTCCTGGTGTTTCGACCGTTGCAGGGTCGATGGCCTCCACGGAGATCAACGTGACGCCGAGGTCTCGTACCTTGGTGAGCAGCCCGTGCAGCTCGGCCTGGTCGGTGATGACACCGGTAAGGCTCGTCGTCCCGTCGTCCTCTTGGGCCAGGGTGAGGTCACCGAACCAGGGTGACCAGTGGTGGTCCAGGTGCCCGGCGACCCGAAGCCGGTAGCCGGCGGGCGTCTGCCGTTTGGGGGACTGGGTCATGAGGACCCGACCTTCGCCGTCGCCGTAATGGTTCGGCGGCTGATGGTTCGGCTGCTGTGGCTGCTGCGTCGATGGATGACGTACTCGGCGACGGCGAGGTTGATGGCCCAGCCCGCGCCGAGGCTCAGGTCGATTGTGAGTTCGCTGGTGCCGAAGAGCGCTTTTCCGATGCCCAGGGTGAACACCTGGGTGCCGGCGCCGAGGGCAAGGGCGTAGGCGCGTGTCATCCAGGCCTGGTGGCGGGCGACGTCACCGCGGCGGATCGCAGTGACGGCGAGGATGATGCTGGCCGCCATGCCCGACCCGAACGCGAGCCGGAACAGGTACGCCAGCTCGCCGGTGCCGGGCTGGCGGGGGTAGAACTGCGTCATCCACAGCGCTGAGACCGCCACCGCCAGACCGAGGACCACCGTGACGCGTCCGGACGCCCGGTGCCACCGGGGGCGGCGGCGCCGGAACGAGGACGAGAACTGGAAGGCGCCGAGGACGGCGTACAGGACGGCGCAGATGATGTGTACGACGACGGGCAGCGGCGAGGCGGTGATGCGCGGGTTCGCGGGCATGACATGGGGACCACCAGCGAGCTCGACCAGACGCAATGAGCCGGCTATGGCGGGGACCAGGACGATGGCGACCAGTGCGAACGGCACCCACCCGGTCGACCTGGTCGACCGGGTGAGGCGTGCTGGCGCGTGGATGGTCACTTGGCGCCGGCCGGGTCGAGCTGGGAGCCGATGGGGCTGGGTACGGGCACAGCGGCCGGGTTGCGCTGCTCGCGCCACAGCGAGTAGCCGAGGCCGACCAGTGCGACGCCGGTTGGAATGGCGAACAGCCTGAAGTTGACTTGCGGCAGCAAGGGGATCGCAAGGGTTGCGACGGCGCCGACGGCGAGGAGCGCGGCGGCCCACCGGGCGAGGATGCGGGCGCGGAACAGTGCGATGCCGAAGAGCAAGCCGCCGGCGAGGTAGCCGATGCCGGCGAGCTGACTGAGGGGGCCTATCAGTCCGATGTCGCCGGCCGCGTGGCCGCCGGGAACGGCCACGGCGAGGACATCGCTGACGTATGCGGGTGAGGTGGCAACGATGGAGGGCAGGACGACCAAACCGATGGCTTCGGTGGCGAACATGAGCAGGAAGCCGGTGGCAAGCGCGAGGTATCCGATCAGGCCGAGGACTCCGGTCCGCGTCACCTGGCGCAGGTACATGCCGGTGATGCCGGCGAGAGAAAGCGCGGCGAACAGCAACTTCATCGTCTGGCGGACCTTCCACTCGGTCGTGGAGATGAGACCGAGGTCCAGGTTGGGGTGTTTGATCTGGACGCCGATGTACAGCAGGCCCCCGACGACGGCCGCGACGCCGGCCGCGCGGGTGAGGGCGGTGGTGGTGATGGTCATGTCAGGCTCCGAAGCTTCTGAGTTCCTGCGGCGGGCGCCGTGGGATGGCTCGAACCTAGGAACCGGTGTGGTGAGCCTGCATCACCACACGATGTGACTGACGATGTGAGATCTGGACGCCGGACGGGTTAGATCAGGCCGCGTTCATGTGCGCGACGGACCGCCGCCCGGCGGGTGGTCACCTCGAGCTTGGTGTAGATGTGCTTGGTGTGGGTGCGCAGCGTGTTGTGCGAGATGAACAGCTCGCGGGCGATCTGCGGTCCGCTCAGCTCACTGTCGAGCAGTCCGAGCACCTGCAGCTCCCGCTCGCTCAACTGGTCCGGGGACGGCGGGACGAGGTGCTGCGCTGCCCCGGCGGCGTCGCCGTCGCGGGCTGCGCTGAGGCTGAGCAGGCGACGCGGGTGGTCACCGGCGACGCCTTGGTGCTCGGCGTCACGCAGTAGCCCCACCATGGGGGTGCCTTCGTCCAGGAAGAGCCGCGCGTAGCCATCCGGTTCAGGTGCCTGGGCCCAGGCTTGCGCAAGGTACTGCAGGGCCTGGGATCGATGTCCCTGCGCGTCCTGTGCCAGGGCCTGCAGCATGCGGATCTCGACGAGGCTCCCGGCGCGTCCGGAGGTCTTGGCGGCCTCGTGCAGGCGGCCCAACAGGTGGACCGCCTGCACGATCGCGCCGGGGTCGGGGTGTGCCCGGTGACCGGCGATGAGCAGACGCACCAACGTGAGGTGGTCGAACTCGCTCAGATGCCGGGCATCGTCCGTGGGGGACACTCCTCGATCACGGGCCCAGTCAGTGGCCTGCGACAGGTTGCCGTGGGTGATCCAGACCCGGGCCTTCATCGCAGCGATGGGTCGCACGTCCGGGAAGAACCCCGGCCGGTACAGCTGCTCGGCCTGGTCCAACAGGGTGATCGCCTCCTGCGGGTCGCCGACGGCATCGGCGACCCGTGCCATCGCTACGCACCACCGGTACCTGCCTTCAGCCATCGCCGCGCCCTCACCGAGGGCCATGGCCTGTTCGAGGTGCCGCTTGGCGGACTCAAGGTCGCCGATTTCGCAGTCGATCTCGCTGAGTCCGACGTGCAGGTCGGGGGTTGCCCGCAGCACGGGCGCGCCATGCGCTTCGCTCTCCTGCAGTGCACGTTCGTATAGCCGGCGTGCCGTGCTGGGGTGGCCTGCCGCGAGCCACATGTCAGCGAGCACCACGGTGCTGCTCAGCTCGTCGACGAGGTTGCCGGCCGCGTGCAGGCTTGCCACAGCCTGGCTGAACGTCTCCAGCGCGCTCCTCACGTCCCCTTGGGACCACGCGGCCAGGGCGAGGAACCCGACCGCACCGCCTCGCGCGAGATGGTCGGCGGGGCCGGCCAGGTCGAGCGCCCGCCTCGCGTGTTCCACCGTACCGGCCACATCGCCGCGGGCTTGTGCGAGCGAGGCGCGGTAAACGGCGATCGTCGCCGGCAGCGTGCGGAGCTCCTCGGTCTCCGCCCACGGCGGAACCGACCCCTCTGGTACGGCGGCCAGCGCGCGTTCGGCGTCGTCGAGCCGGGGCTCGAACGCGACGAGGTCGCCGGATTCCATCAGCAGGTATCCGTAGAAGACGCTGAGCACCGGGCTGCGCCGGATGGCGTTGTCGGGCAGTGTCTTCAGCCAGCCCAGCAGCATCGCTTCTTGCCGATAGCGTCGGATCGCCGGCACAGCCAGCTCTATGAGGTAGGCCGCGCGGTCGAAGTCTCGCGCCGCCAGTGCGTGCCGGACCGCATCCTCGACCGAGCCATGAGCCTCGTACCAGCGGCTGGCGCGCTGGTGCAGCAGCGGAGCCAGGTCCGGCCGCTCCGCGATCAGTCGCGCCCGAAGCACGTCGGCGAACAGGTGGTGGTAGCGGTACCACTGCCTCTTGTCGTCCAGGGCGACCAGGAAGAGGTTGGCCCGATGCAGGGTCGTGAGCATGTGGCTTCCGTCGTCGCGGCCGGTGAGGGCGTCACAGAGCGGCCCGGTGAGCCGGTCGAGGACCGCCGTGTGCAGGAGGAATTCGCGCACTGGTTCGCTCTGGTGCGCCAGTACCTCCTCGACGAGGTAGTCGACGATGTACCGGTCGTTTCCGGCGAAACGGGCGATGAAGCTGCTGACGTCCTCGCGCCCCTGGATTGAGAGTGCGGCGAGCTGAAGAGCGGCGATCCACCCTTCGGTGCGTTCCTCCAGCGCCTCGACTTCGCCGGCGGCGAGGTGCAGTCCATTCGCCTCGTTGAGGTAGGTGGCGGTCTCGTCGGATGTGAAACGCAGGTCGGCTGCGCGGATCTCGACCAGCTTGCCGCGCACCCGCCATCGAGCCAGTGGCAGGTCGGGGTCGGCTCGGGTGCTGAGCACGAGGTGTGCCTGTGGCGGGAGGTGTTCCAGCAGGAAGGTCATCCCGTCACGGACATCGTGGCTGTCGACCACGTGGTAGTCGTCCAGGACCAGCCAGACCTCGCCCGGGGCTGCGGCCAGTTCGTTGATCAACGTCGTCAGCATGAGGTCGGTCGGCAAGGGGGAGGACGCGATGAGCTCCAGCGCACCCGAGCTGACGCCGGGCACCGCCCTTTGCAGCGCGGTCACGACGTACGACCAGAACGACTCAGGCTCGTTGTCCGAGGGGTCAAGGCTGACCCAAGCCACCGCACGGTCTTCACCGGGTGTCTCGCCCAGCCAATCGGCCAGCAGTGTCGTCTTGCCGAATCCAGCCGGGGCGGACACCAGCGTCAGTCTCGACTCGGCTCCCCGACGCAGGTGAGCACTGAGGCGGGGGCGTGCTACCAGACCCCGTGGGAGCTTCGGGACGTACAGCTTGGTTGCGATAGCTGGACGTGCCACGCAATCTCCCTTCCGAGTCTCACCAACGAGTCCGAGGTTGATCCTCGGCCAACGCTAACTCTCCCGGAGCCACCGACGATGCGGATCCGGCACGAGTGGCGCTGGGTCGCATCGGCCGACGTTTACAAGTGTGAGGTGCATGCGTCCGGACGGGACGTACAACCACTCGTAGCTTTGAGATCCGGCTCGGTCTTGGCTTTGGGTAGGATGATCTTCCGCGCCTGAAGGTCACCGGGCTGCCCTATCAGTGGAACGTACGGCTCGTGGCTACCGTTCAGGGCAGGGATCGATCAACGATGGGGAGCAGCCTCGAGTCCTCCAGAGCCGCGGTCCGGTGGCCGATGCCGGCCAGGTATCCCTCATCCGAAGCGAATGCTAGGAATTCCTCGACACTGGATTGGCTGATCAGCATCACCAGGTCCCACCGCTCATCAGGAGGCCCGATGAAGTACGGTCCGCCGGTTCCGAAGAACTTGACTGAGCCGCCGGTGGCGCTGAGGAAGGGGATCGTGTGGCGAACGTAGCGATCATAGGCGGCGCTGCCAGAGATCGGCGTCGGTGGTGCGAGTTCCGGGAAGGCGGAATAGTCCGCCTCGTCGCGGAACCGCAGCAGGTTCAGCATCGAGACAGGGCCCGTGATGCCCCTTCCAAAGAATGAGCGGGCACTCTCTTCAGATGGATCCAGATACATGGGCCCTGACATTAGCGCTTGGGGCACCGCTGGTTACCGTGGTCCTTTTCGAAACCGTGTCGTGCCGCGAGTGGGCTGAGCAGGGTCTGCAGGCGCGGCAGGTCCAGTCGACGGGTCATTGCGGCGTCGCGCACTCGGCTCCCCAGCTCGCAGCGCCGCAGCACCGTGGAACGGGCATGCTCGCCGCGCAGCGTCAGCGGGCCATGTAGCCCCCGTCGATGTAGAGCTCGAGTCCGGTGATGAAGGCCGCGTCGTCGCTGGCGAGATAGGCGACTCCCGCGGCGATGTCCTCGGGCCGTCCCAGCCGGCCCATCGGCGTCAGAGCTGTCATGCCTTCCCAGATCGGGGTGTCGCGGGACTGCTCGAGGATCGGGGTGGCGATGAAGCCGGGATGGATGGAGTTGACCCGGACGCCTTCGGTCGCCCAATGCAGGGCGACGTTCTTCGTCAGGGTCCGAACCGCACCCTTGGCGGCGTGGTAGGCCGGAGACACCCCGAACCCCCCGCTCGTGCCGAAGATCGAGCTGATGTTGATCACCGAGGCGTGCTGGGACCGCTTCAGGTGAGTCGCGGCCGCCTTCATACCCAGGAAGACCCCCGTCTGGTCGATGGAAATGGTGCGGTCCCATTCCGCAAGGGTGGTGTCCTCGATCGCCTTGATGTCGCCCATGCCGGCGTTGTTGACCAGGATGTCCAGGCCCCCGAACTCCTCGACCGCCCTGGTGCAGGCGGCCTCCCACTCGGCCTCGCTGGTCACGTCGTGCTGAAAGAAGGCCGCCCTGCCGCCGGCTGTGCTGAGTTCCTTGACGGTGGCCTGGCCGGCCTCGACCTGGATATCGGTGACCAGCACCGCCGCGCCTTCGTCACTGAGTCGCTGCGCTGTCGCCTTGCCGATGCCGCTGGCTGCGCCAGTGACCAGGGCCACCCGTCCTTCGAGCCTGTTCATGACTGCTCCTTCTCATCCAGCGCGCGCTTGTGCGCCCATTCCCCCAAGACTGCCTCGTACGAATCGGGCCCGCGACCCCGCAGCTGGCCCAGCGGGAACGGGCCGTGACCCCGTCGAATCAATACCGCTCGACAAGGCTCGCGTCGGCCGCCGCCGTCGTGCCCGGGGCTGTGGGAGGTGTCCACGCGCGCTGGTTCGAAGGCGGGCCGGGTCAGGCGGCGACGGCGAAGCCGCCAGCCCAGGAGATCTTCTCGGTCGCGGCGAGGGTCAGCTGCAGGAAGCCGAGGGCCTCCAGCTCACGCGCGCGACTGAGGGAGCCGGCGTCGATGGCGCGTAGCCCACCAGCGGTGAGCACGCCGGCGAGCAGGGACTTGGCGTCCGCGTCGTCACCGGCGATCAGGACCGTGGTGGGAAGCCCACCGACGGTGCCGGCGGCGAGCGTGCCGGCGAAGGTCGTGTTGAACGCCTTCAGCACCCGCGACTGGGGCAGCGCGGCAGCGATCTCGGCGGCGGCCGAGCCGTCGGCCGCCACGACCAGGGAGTCGAAGGTTTGGAAGTTCAGCGGGTTCGTGATGTCGACGACGACTTTGCCGGCGAGCTGCTCGCCGCGCTGGGCCAGAACCTGCGCGAGGGCGGGGTACGGGACGGCGAGCACGACGATGTCGCCGCTGACCTGCTTGTCGGTGTCGCTCTGGCCGACCAGCTCGACGGTGCTGCCGCCCTTGGCGACGATGCTGGAGATGGCCTGACCCATGTTGCCGGTGCCGATGATGCTGACGTGTGTCATGGAGTGCTCCTGAAGTAGTTTGGTTGTTGCTACAACTGTCACTCTACCCGAAGAAAGTTGTGGCGACAACTATTCCCTGCGAGGATGGCTCCGTGAGCACGCGTTGGCTGAACGACGAGGAACGGGCGGCCTGGGTCCGCCTGGCGGCCCTGGTCGAGCTGCTGCCAGGGGTGCTGGACTCCCAGCTGCGCCGGGACGCGGACCTGACCCACTTCGAGTACTTCGTGGTCGCGATGCTCTCCGAGGCGCCCGAGCACACGCTGCAGATGACGGCCCTGGCCGCGCGGACGAACGCCACCCTGCCGCGGCTCTCCCACGTGGTACGGCGGCTGGAAGACCGAACCCTGGTCGAGCGGTTCCCCTGCCCCCAGGACGCCCGAGCCACCAACGTGCGACTGACGCCGGCCGGCTGGGACAAGGTCCGCGACTCCGCACCCGGGCACCTCGCCAACGTCCGCCAGCACGTCATCGACGCCCTGACCCCCGAACAGGTCAGGCAGCTGGCCGCCATCGCGGACGCCATCCTGGACCGGGTAGACCCGCACGGCAAGCTGACAGCGCACCTTTGAGGCGGCTCTGAACCAGGTCAGTGCCGCCGCTAGTACGGGTCAGGGTGAAGCGGTGCTCGCCGTCGCCGACACGGGGCACGAAGTGGCAGCTGGCATTCTCGGTTCGCAGGCCAGCCCGGTTCCCCCTGCGCGCGCCGCCAGGTCCACCCGTGAACCATGCGGGAACAAGGACCCGAGCTCATCGTGCCGAAAGCATGCGCGCGACCGCGATGTCTCGGGCCTCGGCGGGCGAGCTCGCCGTCGTCAGCTCATTGATCAAGGAGAGGTGCCCGATCCGTGGCTGACCCGCCCAGGATCGGGCATCTACTAACAGATCAACGAGGCGGGGTCGGGGCGAGCGCGACGACCGCGTCGATGGTGTCGATCTCGTCCAGGCGCTTGTCCTCGCGATAGCGCAGGACTCGCGCGAAGCGCAGCGCGACCCCGCCCGGGTAGCGCGTCGAGGTCTGCACCCCGTCGAAGGCGATCTCCACCACCAGGGGCGGCTCGATGAAGACCGTGCCGCGGGTCCGCCGGGCCTCCCGGGCCAGGAACTGCTCGGTCTGCCAGGTGAGCACCGCGTCGGACAGACCCTTGAAGGTCTTGCCCAGCATCACCAGCGTGTCGGTCCGCGGGTCCCGCGCGGCCAGGTGCAGGTTCGACAGCCAGCCCTCGCGACGGCCGTACCCCCATTCGGCGGCGATCACCGCGAGGTCGAAGGTGTGCCGCGGCTTGAGCTTGACCCACCCCGAGTCACGCCGGCCGGCGGCGTACGGCGCATCCCGCTTCTTCACCACCGCCCCTTCGAAGCCCGCGGCGACGGCAGCCTCGAAGGCCGCCGTGACCTCGTCGACGGTGTCGGCGACCAGCCGTCCGACGACGAGCTCCGGTGGCAGCACCGCCGCCATCACGGCGACCCGTTCGGACAGCGGTTCGTCGAGCAGGTCGCGGCCGTCGATGTGCAGCACGTCGAAGATGAACAGCGACAGCGGTGTTCCCGCTGCGGGCTCGCTGTCGTCGGTGTAGCTCATCGCACGGGACGCGCTGACCTGGAACGGCAGCGGCCGGCCGTCGGCACCGATCGCGAGCACCTCGCCGTCCAGCACGATCCGGTCGACCGGCAGGGCAGCGACGGTCGCGACGATCTCGGGCACTCGCCCGGTGATGTCGTCGAGGCTGCGGGTGTAGACCCGGACGTCGCTGCCGGTGCGGTGGACCTGCACCCGGATGCCGTCGAGCTTGGTGTCCACCACCGCCGGCAGGCCGGTCCTGGCGACGGCGTCGGTCGGCGACGGCGCGCTCGCCGCGAGCATCGGGCGTACCGGCCGGCCGATGCGTAGCGAGACAGTCTCCAGCCCGGCGCGTCCGGAGCTCGCGAGCACCACGGCTGCGGCTGCCGTCGAGCCCAGCAGCATCGCCGCCCGCCGCAGTGAGGCCGTGGGGACGTCGTACGCCTCGGCCACGCCGTCCAGCACCAGCGAGTCCAGCGCGCCCTGCCGGACGTCGTCGAACACCAGGCCGCGCAGCAGTCGCTGCTCGGGCTCGGTCGCCCGCGCGAACAGGTCAGCGACTGCAGCGGCCCGGCGAGCCGCCGATCCCGGCCCGGCCAACGCCGCGATCCGCTCGAACGCCGAGTCGACGTCGCGGACCGCGAGCTCCGGCGTCCGGGCGGGCTCGGGGACCTCGCCGAGCGAGGCCCACCCCACGCCGGTGCGACGCTGGCGCAGCGTGCCCGAGAGGTACGTCACGACCAGCGTGAGCTCAGCCAGGTCCTCGGTCGGCGTCGCCGCCACCTCGCGGACGGCAGCTGCGACCGCGGCCCGCTTGGCGATCCGCGACGACGTGGCGGCGACCGCGGCGGAGGTCTCGGCGAGCCTGGCGAACAGCACCGGATCATCCTGGCGCACGCCACCGACAGGCCACCATCGAACAGCAGGCGACAATGGACGCAGCGCCCGGGCAGTGGCGCTGGGACCCGTCACACCTGGGAGCGAGCAATGGGTGAGCGCTCGGCCGAGCAGCTGCTGCGCGAGGTGTTCGGGTTCGAGTCGGAGCAGGTTGCGCGGGCGGCGTCTGACTGCGGGGTGCGCCGGCTTGATCTTGCCAGCAGCCTGCAGGCGGTGTCCGGGTACCCGGTGGGGCGGCCGCCACACAGGGTTGCGGGACGTTTGAAGAAACGTCGATGGTCGATGTCGAAGAGCCCGGCAGCCGTTCGACGTACGTGCGAGAAGCAAGTTCCCGGCTATTAGTAGGAGTGATCAAGATGCCGCGTTTCATGGGATTCGTGAGGATGGAAGAGGGCATCGGCACGCCGCCACAGGCGCTGTTCGACGCTATGGACGCCCACATCGGCGAACGGGCCGCCAAGGGGGTGTTCCTCGACGGTGGCGGTCTTTACGGGACTGAGGACGCCGTGAACTTCGTGGTCCGCCAGGGTGAGGTCAGCCGGGTCGACGGACCGTACGCCGAGGCCAAGGAGGTCGTCGGTGGCTGGGCGATCATGCAGTACGACACCGTCGAGGAGGCCGTGGCCGATCAGCGGGAGTTCGCCGAGCTGCACGCGAAGTACTGGCCCGAGGTCACCGTGATCTCGACCATGCGCCAGATCTCCACAGGCCCGGAGGCGCCCGGCGACTGAACGGGGCTTACTACGCTGGCACGGTGCCGGCAAATACCAGTACGGATGACCCGACCGAGGCCATCGTCGCCGCGTGGCGGGCCGAGTCGGCCCGCCTCGTCGGTGCGCTCACCCGGATGACCCGTGATGTGGAGCTTGCCGAGGACCTGGCGCAGGACGCACTCGTGGCCGCTCTCGAGCAGTGGCCCATGACCGGGGTCCCGGAGAACCCGATCGCGTGGCTCATGACCACCGCGAAGCGGCGCGGCATCGACCACTTCCGACGCGCAGACAACCTACGCCGCAAGAGCGCGGAGCTCGAACACACCCGCGGGCGAGAGGAGGAGCAGATGCCCGACCTCGACGGCCAGGTCGACTACATCGAGGACGACGTGCTGCGGCTCATCTTCTTGTCCTGCCACCCCTCCCTGACTGCCGAGTCCCGGGCCGCGTTGACGCTGCGTCTGGTCGGAGGGCTCACCACCGCCGAGATCGCCCGGGGGTTTCTGACCACCGAATCCACCATGGGCCAACGCATCTCACGAGCCAAGAAGACGCTGTCCGCGGCTCACGCCGAGTTCGAGCTGCCCACGGGGCCGGAGCGGACCAGACGTCTCGACGATGTCATGGCCGTGATCTACCTCATCTTCAACGAGGGCTACACAGCCACCGCTGGCGAGGACTGGATGCGCCCCGACCTGGCGAGCGAGGCGATGAGGCTCGCGCGCATGCTGGCCGCACTCGCTCCCGACGAGCCAGAGGTGCTCGGCCTGCAGGCGCTGCTGGAGATCCAGGGCTCGCGGATGGCCGCCCGGCTCGACGAGCACGGCGCGCCAGTCCTGCTGGAGGCGCAGGACCGCAAACGTTGGGACCAGTTGATGATCCGGCGCGGGATGGTCGCCCTGCAGCACGCCACGCTGCTCGCCGAACGCGGGACGCCGGTCGGGAAGTACTTCTTGCAGGCCTCGATCGCCGCCCAGCACGCCCGTGCAGAACGAGCCGAGGACACGAGCTGGGACCGGATCGCGGCTCTCTACGACGTCCTGGCTGACGCCGCGCCGGGACCAATCGTCGAGGTGAACAGGGCGGTCGCGTACGGGCGCGCGTTCGGCCCGGACGCGGGGCTGGCCGTGCTGGAGGAGCTGGACGCCGGTGTCCTCGGCGACTCACCGCTCGTGCCGAGTGTGCGCGGAGACCTGCTCGAACGGGCCGGAATACACGTGCAAGCGAGCGAGGCGTTCACCGAGGCGGCCGCGCGCACCAGGAACAAGAGCGAGCGTGCAGTCCTGAACCGCCGGGCCGAACTGAACCTGGCGCGCGTGTCGAAGGCGAGGTGATCCGCCCGAGGAACCCTGGAGCCCCGGACGTCAAAGGTTGCGGTATGCGCTGCCTCGGTGGCCGACCCGTAGCACCAGCACCACCAGCACGGCGTCCTTGATCGTGTAGATCACGCGGTAGTCGCCGACTCCGATACGCCAGAAGTTCGGGAATCCGACGAGTGGTCGGACTCCGCTGGGCCGCGGATCGGCGGTGAGGGCGCCCATAGCGCGGACTATGCGGCGGGCGATCTGCTTGTCGAGTTTGGTCAGTTCCTTGAGCGCCTTCGGGTCATAGCTGACGGTGTATCGCGGGGGCCTGTCGCTCACAGCCCGAGGATCTGACGGACCTCGTTGTCCGGCACC
>JANWJC010000216.1 GCA_025449595.1 Acidobacteriota bacterium
CCGATGACGACCGCATCGGGGGCCAGGCGGGGCACCAGCTCGCCGTAGATGCGCGCGGGGTGGATCGGGTCGGCGTCCGCGGTCAGCAGGACGGCGTCCTTGGCACCGGCTGCAGCCACGAGGCCGGCCAGCCGCGTGGCCCATTCCTGATAACTGGGTCGGCGCAGCAACGACTCCCAGCCCTCACGGATTGCTGTCAGGCACAGCCCGAGGTTGCCGGAGGCGGCGGCCGCCAGCTCGGCGTGGCTACCGAGCTGGCCGGGGGAGTCGGCGACGTGCACGACGGCGGCGTCACCGAACACCCCGTAGCCGAGCCGGAAGTCCAACGGGGCGCCGACGACCACGACGAGGTCCGCCTCACCGAGGGCGGCACTGCGGGCCCTCGACACCAGCAGCGGGTGCCCTGCCGCGAGGATCCCGCGGCCCATGCCGTTGGGGACCACGGGTATCCCGGCGGTCTCGGCGAGCGCCCGGGCGTCGTCGTCCGCCTTCTCAGCCCAGACGTCCCCGCCGAGGACGAGCACGGGCCGAGTCGACTCCGCGAGCAGGGCGACGACCTGGTCGATGTCGTCGTCGTCCGGCGCGACCTGCGAGGCGGATGCAGCGATGACACCCGGCACCTCGGCGTAGGAGAACAGCACATCCATCGGGACGTCGAGGAACACCGGGCCACGGTGCGGCGCCGTGGCGAGCGCGAACGCCGCACCGACCTGGGACCCCAGCGCAGCCGTGTCGTGAACGGTGGTTGCGAGCTTGGTCACCGGCGCCACGATCGGCGGCTGGTCGAGCTCCTGCAGCGCCCCTGTGCCCCAACGGTGATCCGGCGCCCTGCCCCCCAGCACGACCACGGGAGAGCCGTTGAAGTGGGCTGTCGTGATGGCGGACACACCGTTGGTGACGCCCGGTCCGGCGGTGAGCACGGCCAGGCCGGGAGATCGCGTCAGCTTCGCGAGGCCCTCGGCGGCGAACACAGCAGTCTGCTCGTGGCGCACGTCGACAAGGCGCATCGGTGCGGGCCCACCCTCGACCCCGGCCTTGCCCCCGACCGCCGCGTCGTACAGCGGGAACACGTGAGCGCCGGAGAGCGTGAACATCGTGTCGACGCCGTACGCGACCGCGGCGGCCACGGCATGGGTACCGCCATGGCCGTTGCTCAGCTGCGATGCCGGTTCATCGGGGAGTGTGCTCATGGCGCCGGATCGTACCCGCGGTGTTGCTGCCGAGCGTGGCTGCTCGCGCGGCCGCAGTCGGAAGGGCCCGCTCCCGGGTCACGGTGGGGTCAGCGTCGTCACGAGCCGGTACCGGTCGCCGCGGTACACCGCTCGCACCCACTCGAAGGGTCGCTCGGCCTGGTCGTACGCGTGACGGGTCAGCAGCAGCACCGAGAGCCCGGTCTCGGTGCCGAGCAGTGCTGCCTCGTCGGGGGAGGCCATCGCCGTCTCGATGGTCTGCTCCGCGTGGGCCGGCACGACGCCGTACTCCGTGCGCAGCAGCGCATACAGCGACGGCTCGCTCCTGAGCTGCCGGGCCAGGTCCGGGAAGCGGGCGCGGTCGAGGAAGGACTGCTCGATCGCCATCGGGAGGTCGTTCGCGAGCCGCAGCCTGCGGACCGCGAGCACTCTGGCGCCCCTGTCGAGCTCGAGGCGCGCCGCGGTTGCCGGGTCGGCTCGTACCGTCCTCACGTCGAGCAGCCGCGACGAGGGTGTGATGCCTTGCGCGGTCAGATGCTCGGTGTACGACGAAAGTGTGAGGCGCTGTTCCAGCTTGTCCGACGCGACGAAGGTCCCCTTGCCCTGGATGCGCTCGAGCCGACCCTCGACCAGCAGCTCTTGCAGCGCCTGGCGAACTGTCGTACGGGACGTGTCGAACTGCGCGGCCAGGGTGCGCTCCGGCGGCAGCGCCGATCCGGGGGGCATGGTGGCAGTGAGGTCGATCAGGTGGCGCTTGAGCCGGTAGTAACGCGGCTCGCGTGCGTCTCCAGCCATGGTGCGTCCCTTCAGCCGCGTGCCGTGCCGCTCCTGGCAGGTCCGCCGTCGCGACGTTCTTGACCTGTGCCCGACATCTCAGTGGTCTTGACATCTCAGTGGTCTAGGCCAATCTTAGACCGTGAGGTCAATGCGCCGGAACGATGTCGCCGTCGCGTCGCTGCCGTCCCGGGCCGCGAGGGCCGGAGCGCGACCGAGTCAGGACCCTGGTCCTGCAGAACGCAGAAGGGTGATGTCGTGGCGACCGCAGGTGCACTGATGGCATCGGAGATTGCTGAGCAACCGCAGGTGCTTGAGCGGTTGCTGACCGACGGGGCGGCTCACGCGCGGGAGGTCGGTCGGGTCGTGGCCGAGAGCGCCCCGCGGTTCGTGCTGCTGGCGGCCCGGGGCACCAGCGACCACGCGGCGCTCTACGCCAAGTACCTGCTGGAGGTGCGGCTCGGACTGCCCGCGGGGCTGGTCTCGCCGTCGACGTACACCTCGTATCAAGCCCGCCCGGACCTGCGCGACGTCCTGCTCATCACGGTGTCGCAGAGCGGAGGCTCCCCGGACCTCGTCGCCACGACGGCTGCGGCCCGCGAGCTCGGTGCGACGACGCTGGCCGTCACGAACGCCCCCGACTCCGAGCTGGCCGGGGTCGCGGAGCTGCATCTGGATGTGATGGCCGGCCCGGAACGGGCGGTGGCCGCGACGAAGTCGTACTCCGCCGAGCTGCTTGCGCTCTGGATGTTCGTGCAGTCCTGGCGTGGAAATGATGTGGCGGCCGCCGGCGCGGTCGTGGAAGCTGCTGCGGCACATGTGGATCGGCGCGCCGAGGTCATCGAGATCGCCCACCGCTATCGCTTCACGGACCGGTTGCTGACGACCGGCCGGGGCTTCGCCTATCCGACGGCGCGAGAGGCAGCACTGAAGCTCATGGAGACCTCGTACGTCGCAGCGAACGCGTTCAGTGGCGCCGATCTGCTGCATGGCCCGTTGGCGATGATCGACCACGAGCACCCGGTCGTCGCGGTCGTTCCTGACGGTGCCGGCGCGACCGCGATGGTGCCGGTCCTGGACCGGCTCGTCGAGCGCGGCGCAGACCTGCTCGTGCTCGGCGGGGCGCAGTCGGTCGGGTACGGCACCACCACGTACCGGCTGTTCCCGCTGCCGGAGGACCTGGCCCCGGTCGCCGACATCGTGCCGCTGCAGTGGCTGGCGTTGCAGATGGCGGTGGCTCACGGGTTCGACCCGGACGCGCCGCGGGGTCTGGCGAAGGTGACCCGCACGCTCTGAGGTCGGGGCAGCGCCTGCGGGTGCAAGGACTGTCGTCCTACGATGTGCAGACGGTTGTGCCGGACCTGCGAGAGGGGTTCCCCGTGACGTCGTCCCAGACTCGCGCCTACCGAGCTGCCCGGGATCTGTTGCTGGAGCTGCGCTCGGACTATGACGGCGCTATGGACAGATTCGCGTGGCCGAGCTTCGACGAGACGTTCAACTGGGCCACCGACTGGTTCGACGCCATCGCGCGCGACGTTGAAGCGACTGCGTTGTGGATCGTGGAGGAGGACGGGACGGAGCTGCGGCGCAGCTTCGCCGAGATGGCGGCGCGCTCGGACCAGGTGGCAGCGTGGCTGTCGCGTTTGGGAGTCCAGCAGGGCGACAACGTGCTGCTGATGCTCGACAACCAGGTGGAGCTGTGGGAGTGCATGCTCGCCCTGATGAAGCTCGGTGCGGTCATCATGCCGACCACGACGGCGCTCGGCTCGTCCGACCTCGTCGACCGCGTGAACCGTGGTGGCGCCCGGCACGTCATCGCCAACGTGGGCGACACCGCGAAGTTCGACGCGGTCCCCGGTGACTACACCCGGATCTCGATCGGGGCCGGCGCGCCGGGATGGCACGACTTCGCCGAATCGGATGCTCAGGATGCGAGCGGTCTCGTCACGGCAAAGACCTCGCCCTCGGACCCGCTGCTGCTGTACTTCACCTCAGGCACGACCAGCAAACCGAAGCTGGTCCGGCACACGCAGGTCTCGTACCCGGTCGGTCATCTCTCGACGATGTACTGGCTCGGGCTGCAGCCCGGAGACGTCCACCTGAACATCAGCTCACCGGGCTGGGCGAAGCATGCCTGGAGCTGCTTCTTCGCTCCGTGGATCGCCGAAGCCACGATATTCATCTACAACTACAAGCGGTTTGACGCTGAGCGGCTGCTCGAGCAGATCCGCCGCGCGCAGGTCACGACGTTCTGTGCACCTCCGACGGTGTGGCGCATGCTCATCAACGCCGATCTGGCGGGTGGGCCAGGGAGCCTGCGCGAGGCCGTCGGTGCCGGCGAGCCGTTGAACCCGGAGGTCATCGCCCAGGTGCAGCGGCAGTGGGGACTGACGATCCGCGACGGGTACGGGCAGACCGAGACCACCGCGCAGGTGGGCAACAGTCCCGGCGGGGTCGTCAAGCCCGGGTCGATGGGGCGGCCGCTGCCAGGCATCCCGGTGGTGCTGCTCGACCCGGTCACCGAGGAGGTGTCGAACGAGGGGGAGATCTGCTTGGACCTCACCGGACACCCGTTGGCGCTCATGACCGGCTACCAGGGTGACCCCGACCGCGACGCGACCGCGATGGCGGGCGGTTTCTACCACACCGGTGATGTGGCCAGCCGCGACGACAACGGCTTCATCACGTACGTGGGGCGCACCGACGACGTCTTCAAGTCCTCCGACTACAAGGTCTCGCCGTTCGAGGTCGAGAGCGTGCTCATCGAACACCCAGCGGTGATGGAGGCGGCCGTGGTACCGGCTCCCGATCCGGTCAGGCTGGCCACGACGAAGGCGTACATCGGTCTGGCCCCAGGGTTCTCACCCGACCGCGAGACCGCGCTGTCGATCCTTCGCTACGGGCGCGAGCATCTGGCGCCGTACCTGCGGGTGCGACGGGTGGAGTTCTACGAGCTGCCCAAGACGATCTCGGGAAAGATCCGTCGTGTCGAGCTGCGCGAGCGCGAGGTCGGTGCCGCCGCAGGTGAGGTGAACCTGCAGGAGTGGCGCGAGGACCAGTTCCCCGAGCTCGCCGACGCGTCACGGGCCCGACCGGTGTCCGAGCAGGGCCAGGACTAGCGTTCGCCGCATGAGTGTTCTGCACCTGAGGGGGGTGTTCCTGCCCGAGGAGCAGGAGCGCGACGTCTGGATCGTGGACGGTGAGCTGACGTTCGAGCCCTACGCCGGCGAGTGTCAGACCGTGCTGCGGTCCGGGTGGGTCATACCCGGGTTGGTCGACGCGCACTGCCATGTCGGTCTTTCGCCGCAGGGGTGGGTGGAGGGCGCCGACGGGCAGGCGGACCAGGCGCTCGCGGACCTGGGCGCGGGTGCGCTGCTGCTGCGTGATGCCGGTTCGCCGGTCGACAACACCTCGGTGCAGAAGCGTGAGGACCTGCCACGCCTCATCCGGGCCGGGCGCCACATCGCGCGCCCGCACCGGTATATCCGCGACCTCGGGGTGGAGGTCGAGCCCGACCAGCTCACGGCCGAGGTCGAAGTGCAGGCGGCACGCGGAGACGGCTGGGTCAAGCTCGCGGCCGACTGGATCGACCGTTCCGTCGGCGACCTCACCCCGGTGTGGCCGGACGATGCGCTCGCGGCGGCCATCGGCCGGGCGCACGAGCTCGGTGTCCGGGTCGCCGCCCATGTGTTCGGTGAGGACGCGCTGCCCGGCCTGATCAACGCCGGGATCGACTCGATCGAGCACGGGACCGGGCTGACGGACGACCTGCTCGACGAGGTAGCGCGGCGCCACATCGCCGTGGTGCCGACCCTGATCAACATCGACAACAACCCGTCGATCGCAGACCAGGCCGAAGCGAAGTTCCCTGTGTACGCAGCACATATGCGGGCGCTGTACGCGACCTCGCGGCAGCGGGTACGCAACGCGTGGGAGGCCGGGGTCCCGATCTACGTCGGCACCGACGCCGGTGGGTCGCTGCGGCACGGGCTGGTTCGCGAGGAGGTCCAGGCATTGGTGGGGGCTGGGGTCCCGCAGCCTGACGTCATCGCGCAGGCGTCCTGGCGCGGCCGTGAGTGGCTCGGGTGGCCCGGGCTGGTCGAGGGAGCGCCCGCAGACCTCGTGGCGTACGCCGCAGACCCGCGCCAGGATCTCTCCACGTTGGCCGACCCCAGGCTCGTGGTCCTGCGCGGGGCGATCGTCTAGCTCGCTCCCGCTCCCGCTCCCGCTCCCGCTTCGGGTCCGGCCGCGGCCGCGATTCGGGTTCCGGCATCGGGCTGTTGCTGGCCGTCGAGCCAGATGCGTTGGGGCCGTAGGTCGTCCGACCACCACACCAGGTCCGCACGGCCCCCGGCACGGAGCTGTCCGATGTCGTCGCGGCCCAGCAGCCGGGCCGGGGTGCCCGATGCCGCCTGCAGCGCGGCGCCGGGGTCCAGGCCGTACGACACGGCGTTGCGTACCGCCTGGTCGAGGGTGAGGGCCGAGCCGGCGATCGTCCCGTCCGCGCGACGCGGCGGGTGCCCTGCGGTATCGGCCAC
>JANWJC010000217.1 GCA_025449595.1 Acidobacteriota bacterium
CAAAGCCGACCAGGGCCACGCCGAGCACCAGGACGGCGACCAGGCCCACCAGCGCACCCGGCCATAGACCAAGCCAGGCGATGGCGGCCAGCACAGACCCGCCCGCTGTCGCCTCGACGATCGGAGCAGACACCCCGATCGGCGAGCTGCAGGTCGCGCACCGGCCCCGGCGAATCAAGTAGCCGGCCACGGGCACGAGATCGATCAGGTTGAGCTGACGCCCGCAAGCCCGGCAGTGCGAACGCGGCCGGACCACGGACTCACCACGCGGGACACGATCGGCGGCCAGGTTGATGAAGCTTCCGGTGACCAGGCCCACGAACACCAGGTAGCCGGCCAGCAAGGGCGTCAACGCTGCCATGTCATCCCGGTTTCCTCATCTCCTGGAAAGAGAAAGGGCGCCGCTTGCACGGCGCCCGAACCCTTCCCTCTAAGCGGCTGGTCCTATGTGGTGGTGCATCCGGTGACGGTTGCGCCGGCTGAGTTCGAACCGATGCCGGTGATCCTGCCGTACTGGTCCCACGTGTAGAAGAACTGGGTCGTGCCGTTGCGCGTGTAGTTCGGCGACGACGAAGTCGGCGTGGCGTTGTACAGCGGCACCGACCCGGTGGTGCCCTTCATGTCGTTGGTGAAAGCCACCTGGGCGCCGTTGACGTCAGTCTTTCCCGTGACCACAGGAAGCGTGGTCAGGTTGTTGTCGGCCATGTAGGAGTCGAGCGCCGCCTGGACCGTCTTGTATTCCTGGTTGCACGACTGAACGCTGGCGTGAGTCGTCAGGCCGACCAGGCTGAGCGTGACGATGCCGGCCAGAATGCCGAGAATCGTGACCACGACCAAGAGCTCGATCAGGGTGAATCCCTTCTGCCCCTGGCGTCCACGAAGGTTCTTATTGAACCAACCATAAATACCTTGCATCACAACGCTCCTCTTGTAAGCGGACCTTGCATCGCCTTCCCCCGAAATGCTCAATTGCCGGCCGCGGATTTGATCTGGATGTCACCTTAGGAGCCTTCCCAGCAAATATGAATAGACGGAGTTGCTCAGCGTCTGGGCGCCTGTCCCTATCCCTGCTGGGCGCGGCGAAGGGGTCGGCTAGTGAAGTCCCGAATCTAAGATCAGCAGCGCCGCCAGTCCGAGCAGAACCGGGGTGAGAAACGAAATGCAGCCTTTGCGAGGAAGGCTCAACCGAGGCTTGGTTTCGCTGATGAGGTTCATCTCGACAGTCGTCCGCCGCCGCTCCACCCGCTCGACGGCGCGGCGTTTCACCCGCCTCGCCTCATGATCAGTCCAAGGCAGGTCAGATACGTCGAATAACGCACCTCCTGGGGCACGCGAGCCGGCGCAGGCAACGGCCGCACAGGGTGCTGGAGCATCTCGGCCAGCGCAGCGAGGACTTGCCCTGGAAGGATTTGCTCCCCGGCGACCAGCACTGGCGACGCTGGTCCGAAACCACCGGCCTGGCTTCGCTGGTAGAACCGAAGCACCGAGCGGAGCGGAGCCGCCAGCAGGGGTGTGATGTCTTCTCCCATCGACGATGTCAGCTCGAAGCTGTGCCACACCTGGGGGACGTGCCGGTCAATCAGTACGATCTCGACCGGGTTGGAAGACCGGTCGAGCACGACGCAAGAAGGCTCGGTCACTGCCCGGGCGATGCACACCGATTTGAGCTCGACCGCTACCGCTTCAAGGCCGGCGAGCCTGACCGAGTCGACGACGTTCTTGACCAGGTCACGATCCCAGGCGGCCGCGTACACCGCTCGCTCCTGCTTGCCGGTGGTCAGGTCGATCCACCTCGTCGACATCCGCTCGGGGTCCAGCGGCAGCTCTCGGCTGACCGCCGTCGCCACGTCTTTGTCGGTGGCAGCTGAAGGCAGGCGCAGGATCCGGAACGAAGCCAGGGAATCGCTCACGGCCACCAGCGCCCGGGTCTCGGTGATCTCCGTTCGCGCGAGGAGCTGTCTGATCGCCTGCGCCACCTCGGCAGGCTGTTTGATCTTGCCTCCGACCGTCGCGCCGGCCGGCAGCCCTCCTGAGCCGCATCGCATCGGGCCGCCCATGTTCCCATCCACTACCCGGATCAAGCTCCCGGAGAGGTCGATCGACAGGCGCGACGTGGCGGCGGGCACGGGTCAGGGGGAATAGTACGACCAGGCCTGAACGTGGGCCGTGCTCGGGCTCCCGGCCTGGCCGACCTCGATGCTCGCCCACAGGCGTGGGTTCTCCCCGGAACACGCCGGCGGCGCGGTGGAGAGGCAGGCGCTGATCACGACATCTCGTGCATCGAGCTGGACGAGGTAGTTCGTGGTCCCCGACCCGACGTAGGCGCACAGGCCGGCCGGGCAAGCGCCCACCTGCGGGCCGCTGCTGACCGCTCCATTCGGCGGGCCAAACTGGGTGATCACGGCCATCGCGGCCTGTCCGTTCTGCTGAGCCTCGTAGAGGTTCCCGTCGTCAGCCCCGAAGAACCAATCGCCGAGGCCGTCGGATTGTGGGGTCGTCGAGATGGGCGGTCCGCCCGCAGACAGCGTCGCGAGGCGGTTGAGCGAAGGATCCAGCAGGTAAAGAGCGCCATTCTGGCCGCCGACTCCGATCACGTCGGCCGGGCCGGGGCAGTGGCACCAGGTCGGCGGGTCGGAGATGGCCGTCCCCAGGTTGGAGCTTATCGGCGGAGACATCGAAAAGTTGGCCTGAATCTGGACCATCGCGTCGCCACCGACCGCGAACGTGATCGCCAGCCTGGCGGGAAGAGTGGTCCCGTCGACCGCCATGCCCTGCGCGCTGGGCGCGGGGAGCTGCAGGCTCGAGACCTCCGTCAGGGCCGGCCCGGACTTGTTGCCACCACCTTGGATCCCATAGCTGTAGTGAACAAGGTGGCTGGCGATGCTGTCCGAAACGACCACATAGACCTCGTCGGTGCTTGTCTTCTTGATCGTTTGCGGAAACACCGCCGGCCCGGCGACGACGCCGTCGTCACCGTCCGTCGAGGGCGCGGTGGCCTGGAGGTCGCAGCCGCCGCTCTCTGTCGACGCGTAAGCGAAGAGGTCGCCGACGGAGTCGCCGAAGTAAGCGACGCCGGGAAAGTTCCGGCCCGCGGCTGGCGCCGAAACGACCGGGTTGTTGGCGGGCATGTAGCACACAAGGCCCGGTTTCCTGCCGGGAGGTCCGGAGAGTAGCGCGACGCACGGCTGAGTCGAGTCACAGCCGCTGGCGGCCGCCGTCGGGTGATTGACGGAGGCCAGGATCGACACATCGGTCGGATCGCTCGCGTCGACCAGGGCTGTCGCGGGCGCGCTGATCGTTCCCCCCAGCGCCACCGTCCAGCCGCTGGCGCCCCCGAAAGGGTACTCGTGAAGGGTCCCACCCGAGTCGCCCACGATGTACTCGTTCAACCCTGACGCAGGGATCACGGCATGGGTGGCGTCGACGTTGAACCGCCCTGAGCCGCCCACCGGGGTGAGCTGCGGTTCACCCCTTCGGACCGTCGGCCAGCAGCTGACGTATGACGGTACGGCGGTGCGACCGTTGACGTTGAGTGTGGCAAGGCTGGGACAGCCAGCGCCGATCGTGGTGCTTCCAAGCTGGTTCATGGCCTTTTCGATAGAGGAGTTGAGGGTTGCTTCGTTGGCCACCCTGGTCATAAGGGTGCGGGACAGGAGAAAGTTTCCGCTGAGCTCGGTCATCAACGCTCCTGAGATGATCGCCAGGAAGGCGGTGATGATCAGCACCCCGCTGAGCACGCTGCCACGCTGTGAACGCTTCCGGTCTCGCAACAAAGTGCTGACGGCCTTCACGGGAGCACCCTTGGGTAAAACAGGAGCGTCTGGGACTGGCTGTAGCTCTGCACCGTGACGGTGATGTTCACCACCACGGTCGGAGTCGGGGTGTTCGTGTCGACGTACCAGGAGAAGGACGTGACCCCTGTGGCCGCCTCAATCGTCTCCCCGGTGTCGACCTGGCGATCGAGGATGCCCGATCCATCCCAGGTGTACGTGACCTGGCTGCGCGACGGTGCCGGATTGACCGAGTTTGTCACTCTGGTTCCGACCAGGACGATCGGCTGGGTGGTACACGGTGAGGACGGGGTTCCACAGGCGTCCGTGCTCGGGACACCGCTGCCGGCGAAGTCGTCGTACGCGAAGTACTCGAAATTGCGGACCTGGCCGCTGGCCTCCACGCGACTCGAGGCAATGTCGCTCGCACGGACCGAGGTGAGAACAACCGATGTCAGACCGGCCATGAGGATCGCGCCTATGGCGACGGTGATGATCACCTCGATGAGCGTGTAGCCACCCTGGCCGTGTAGGTACTGGCGCGCGGTGCGACTCACCGATTCGCCTTGTAGATCGAGATTGGCGTGCCGATCCGCAGGCCATCGGACAGCGACGTCGTCGTGACGGTCCACATCTGGAGGCTTCCTGAAGACGGACTCGGCTGCTCAACGTCTGCACGGATGCTGTATCCACCGCCCGTGCAGCTGCCCCGGTAGCCGCTGGCCGGCACGGGGCTGGAGGGATTGTCTGTGGCGAAGCAGTCGGAATAGTTCGGAGCCGAAACGCTGAACGTGCTCGCCCCGACCTTGTCCATCTCGTACTGCACGATCGCCTGGGCCGCCGTGTCTCGCTTGGCGAGCGTCGCGTCCAGGAGGCCGGTGCTGAACGTGCCGACGATCAGGACAAGCGCAATGCCCACGATCATGAGGCTGACCAGGAGCTCGATGAGCGTCGTGCCGGCCTGCGCCCGGCGGCGATCCTTGACTCGGGGCATCAGCGAACCGACTGGAGCAGTCCGTACATGGGGAGGATCACCGAGATCGCGACGAACCCTACCGCTCCGCCGACCGCGATCACAAGGCTCGGCTCCATGAGCGAGATCATGTTGCGCACCTTGTAGTCCATCTCCTCGGACAGGAAGTCGGCGATCTGCTCGAGGCTCGAATCGAGCGTTCCGGTCTCCTCGCCCACGCGGATCATGCGGATCATCATCGGAGCGAACAGTCCCGTAGCCGCCAGGGGCTCCGAGAACCCGTCTCCGGTGAGCATCCTTTCCTTGACCGATTCGAGGCCGCGACGAAAGCGGAGGTTGCCGGACGACGCGATGGCAACCTCAAAGGTCTGGCTGATGGGAATACCCGCCATTAGCATCGTCGCCAGGGTCCGGGTAAATCGCTCGATGATGCTGTACACGACGATCGTCCCGATGACCGGCAGCTTCACGATGGTGTAGTCCCAGATCACCCGGCCGGTCGCGCTGCTCATGACCACCATCACGAGGACGCTGACGGCAAACAGTCCGAGCACGATCTCGAACCGCCATGTC
>JANWJC010000218.1 GCA_025449595.1 Acidobacteriota bacterium
CCGCGCGCGGGGGGTCCGGGGCCCGGCGCCCGCGGGTGGTGCGGCGCGTAACAGGGGGGGGGGGGGCGCCCGCCCCGCCGTGCCCCCCCCCACCTCTGCGCGTTGCAGGTCACTAGGCTTCCGGCCATGACTCGCTATGGCGGACAGTACGGGCCGGACCTGACCTTCCTCGGCGTCGACCGCTGCGACCTGGACGAGGAGAGCACGTACTCCGACGCCGACGTCGTGATCATCGGGGCGCCGTTCGACGGTGGCACGTCCTACCGATCCGGTGCCCGGTTCGGTCCGCAGGCGATTCGGATGACCGACTACCTGGCCCATGACGGGTCGCGTCCGAGCCTGGCCCTTCGTACCGACGGGCTGCAGGACCTGCGCGTCGTCGATGCCGGCGACGTCGAGATGTTCAGCGGAGACGCCGCCACCGCCTGCGCCGCCCTCGAAGCGGTCGTGGAGAAGGTGACAAGGACCGGTGCCATCCCCGTCATGCTCGGCGGCGACCACACCATCACCTGGCCGGACGTCACGGGCGTCGCCCGCGCCCTTGGCTGGGGCCGGGTCAGCGTCATCCACTTCGACGCGCACGCCGACACCGGCGACAACGAGTTCGGGTCCCTCATCGGCCACGGTCAGCCCATGCGCCGGCTCATCGAGTCCGGTGCGGCGCGCGGGGACCGGTTCTTGCAGATCGGGCTGCGCGGCTACTGGCCGCCGCCGGACACGCTGGACTGGATGGCGCAGCAGGGCATGCGCTCGTACGAGATGACGGAGATCATCCACCGGGGTCTGGGGACCTGCCTGACCGAGGCCTTCGAGATCGCGACCGACGACTGTGACGGGGTGTTCCTGTCCGTCGACATCGACGTGTGCGACCCGGGGCACGCACCGGGCACCGGTACCCCCGAGCCCGGCGGGCTCAGCGCCCGTGAGCTGCTGGACGCCGTACGCCGCATCTGCCTGGAGCTGCCGGTCGTGGGCGTCGACGTCGTCGAGGTGAGCCCGCCGTACGACCATGCCGACATCACCGCGGCGCTGGCGAACCGGGTCGTGCTCGAGTCGTTGTCGGCGATCGCCCGCAAGCGCCAGGACGAGCGCGACGGCACCACCTGGGACCCGCACCAGCCCTTGCTCGAAGGCCGGTAACGGTTGCTCCCTTCCTAACAGCCGGAGCCATTCGCGTCGCGGTCCGGATCAGGCCAGAGCGGGCACCGTGAAGTCGATCTGGGCGCTGTCCTTGGCGATCTCCATCTGCACCAGCTCCTTGGGCATCGTGAGATAGATCGCCCAGTAGTAGATCACCAAGCTGAACACGGCCACGGTGATCAGGTCCCACCAGCCGGGGATCCAGAGGTGCGCACCCATCCCGTACTGGCCCAGTGCGCCGATGATGACCGACCCCAGGATCCACGGCCCGATCCAGGCGGCGTACTTGACCATGCCCAGCAGGTTCGTCTTCTTGATCGTCGACCCGATGCCGAACAGGACGAGCCCCAGGATGAGTGCGACGGCCAGCTTCCAAGTGAAGTCGTAGCCGCCCCAGTAGAGGATCAGGTTCGCGGAGACGAACGCTGCGGGCAGCAGGATCTTCGGTGCCGGCATCTTGTACGGACGATCCCGATCGGGGTCCCGCAGCTGCAGCGACGCCAACGACACCGGTGCGAAGGCATACATGATGGCGGTCGCGCCCGTGACGACACCGACCAGCTTGTTCCAGCTCGGGAACGGCCCGAAGCACGCCTCGCCGACGACGGCAGCGACGAGGATGGACCAGACCGGGACGCCACGGCTGTCGACCCTTGCCAGGGCGCTCGGCATCTCGGTCTCCTCACCGAGGGCGTACGAAAGTCGGGCGGTGGTGCCGACGTACACGATCCCGGTGCCGGCGGGCGACACCACGGCGTCCACGATCAGGATGCCGGCCAGCCACGAGGCACCGACGGCCAGCGCAAGGGTGTACCAGGCACCGTAGTCGGAGGAGTTGCCGCCCAGCGGTGCCGACCAGTCCTTCGCGACGTGCGCAGGGTCGACGCCGGCGATGAAAGCGACCTGCAGCGCGATGTAGAGCAGCGCCCCGATGGACATCGCGACGATGATGGCGCGCGAAAGGTCCTTCTTGGGGTTGCGCGCCTCACCGGCCAGCTGCACGGCCTGTTCGAACCCCTGCAGGGCGAACACCACACCAGCGGGCAGTGCCGCGAAGATGCCGTGGACCCCGTCCGGCGCGAAGCCACCACCCGCGGTGAAGTTGCTGGGGTGGAACGACAACGAGGCCACGACAACGATGGCTAGCAACGGGATGGCGGTCTTCCAGATCACGACGACCGCGTTGCTGTCAGACATGAACTTGGCACCGGCAAGGTTGATGAGCGTGAAGATCACCATGAGGATCGTCGCCACGATGAGGCCGCGGTGGTTGAGCAGGCCGGCGTTGTCCCCTGTCGAGTACAGCATCGGGAAATGCTGTTGGATCCAGTTGATGCTGTTGACGTAGGTGATGGCAGCGAGGATCTCGATCGGTGCGATCGCAACCGCCTGCAACCACGAGAACCACCCCGCGGTGAACCCCGCCAGCGGACCGTGCGAGAAATAGGGGAAGCGACCGGTTCCGCCGGCGACCGGGTAGCTGCCTCCGAGCTCGGCATAAACCAGTGCGATCACCGTGAGCATGACTGCGGCGATGACCCACGAGATGATAGAGGCCGGGCCGGCGACCTCAGCGGCGTTCAGGGCACCGAGCAGCCAACCGGAGCCGATGATCGAGCCGAGCGAGACGAACATGAGGCCGTAGAACCCGACCGACCTCTTCAGGCCGGCCTTTCCAGGTGCACTCTCTACGGCCATCGTCAACTCCTGGTTCAACCCGGAGTCGGCGCCATCAGTCCACAGCGTCGCTCCGCCGTCAGCATGCTGATACTCGTCGGACGCCTCGTCAATGGCCTTGGTCAGACTTATAGGGATTGGGCGAAGGCGCGCGGAGCCGGTTCATTGTGCTCGTCGTGAGGGGCAGCGAGCACCCATCGAGCCGGGCTCGTCCGAGCCATTGCACAGTGACTTCATGTGGTGTAGAGGCAGCACGTTCACCACGTGCGTCCCCACTCGTCAAGGGACGAGGTAGCGACTTGCCGTTGCCGGCTTGCTCAAGACGGACATGAGGGGCGCCTCTTGCGGGTGAACAAGATGTGCAACCATGGCATGGGCATGCCGCCGATCTTCTCGCAGTCGGCCGTCATGGTCTCGCGGGCGAAAGGAGCGCAGCGATCACCCGGTCCACGGTGCTGTTGGTTGGCTCCGGTCTGCTGCTCGGCACCTGCTGCGTTGCGTGCGGTGGCTCGCCGGCAACGCCGGTGCCGGCATCACCGGTCGCAGCCGTCCCCACACTCGTACCGAGTGGGACTCCGTCGCCGGCCCCACCGAAGGTTGATCCGTGCAGCCTGTTGAGCCCGACCGACATCCGTGTCGCATTCGATGGCCAGGTCGGTCCGAGCCAGCTGGACCTCACCAACACGGCGATCCCCACGTGTACCTGGGCCGTGACCGATTCGACGATCGGGACAGGCACGCTTCGGCTGGCCGTGACGGGGCTGGACGGGACCTCGACCACGTTCGAGTCGATGCAGAAGTCTTTCGCGGGAGGCACGAGCATCAGCGGGGTCGGGCAACTGGCATTCGCCGTGGACTCCATCGGCCAAGTGATCTGTTTCGCGAACGGTACGACTCTGACAGCGGCGGCCTCGGGGTTCGTGCTGAACGGCACCGACCCGCCACGTGCCGCCACACGGTCCTCGCTGACGGCGATCAGCAAGACCGCCGCCGGAAAGCTCTGACCCGAACGGGCAACGAGTTCTAGCCGGTGGCGGCCGGCTCGGGGTCCTGGGCATCGGTTCGAGCGGCCGTCGCGGGCTCACCCTCGAGGTCCAGGTGGGGGAGAATGCGCCCCAGCCACGCGGGCACCCGGAACGTGCGCTCGCCGAAGATGACCAACAGTGCCGGCGCCAACAGGATGACCATGATCCCAGCCAGCAGAACGGCGACGGACAATCCGACACCGAACTGCTTGATCGTCGGATCCGCGTTGATGATGAAGCTGCCGAACACGCAGATCATGATGACGGCGGCCGCGACGATGACTCGAGCGCTGGCGGCCAGTCCGCGGCGCACTGCTGTGCGCACCGGGTCGCCCTGGGCATGAAAATGCTGCACCTGACTGACGAGGAACACCTCGTAGTCCATCGAGAGTCCGAACAGGGCCGCGAACATCATGAGGGGGACGTAGCTGGCGATCGGTACGGTGCCGTACGGACTGGCCGGGCCGGTGATCGGTAGCCCCCAGCCCCATTGGAAGCAGGCCGTGAGGACGCCGAACGCCGCAGCCGCGGACAGCAGGTTCGTGATGGCGGCCTGGAGGGGGATCAGTAGCGACCGGAACGCCATCATCAACAGCACGAAGCTCAGGGCGATGACGGTGAGGATGACCAGCGGGAGCTGGTGAGTGATCTTGTTCGCTAGGTCGACGTTGGCCGCCGTGTTGCCTCCCACATAGGCGACGACCCCGGGCTCGATCGCGGGTGGGATCGCCGTGTCACGCATACGCACCACGAGGTCGGCCGTCGCCTCGTCAGCGGGTCGGGTCGTCGGGATCACCGTGAAAGTCGTGGCGGTGCCGGACTTGCTGACATTCGGTGGAGACACCAGCAGCACACCCACCGGCGTCTTGAGCGCGTTCTGCAGCTGCACGAGCCGGGGGTCCGTGCCGACGGCATTGCCGCCGGCCTTGGTCAGCTCGACCGTGATCTGGGCCTGCAGCTGTTCGGCCTGCAGCTGCTCGGCTTGTGCCACGAGCTGTTGCTGCGTCAACGCATCCGCCTGTTGTTGCAGGGCGGTGGCTTGCTGCTGCAACGTTGCCGCCTGTGCGTTCAGCTCGTCGGCCTGCTGCTGCAGCGCCGCCGCCTGCTTCTTGAGAGCGGCAGCCTGTGCGTTCAGCTCGTCGGCCTGCTGCTGCAGCGCCGCGGCCTGCTTGTTCAGGGCATCTGCCTGCTTCTTCAGCGCAACGGCCCGCTTGCCGAGGGACAACGCCTGCTGACCCACCTTGCGCAGCTGGGCCTTCGTGAGGGAGATCGACGACTGCACCTGCTCGAGCTCGGTCTTCTTCGCGGCCCGTTCCAGGATGAGAGCGGGAAGGTCGGCCGGTGGCGGCTGGGCCGCGATCTGCTTGTCCAGGGCGGCGATCTGCGCGATGAGGCTGACCTGTCTGCGCTCGAGATCCGCGAGGGTCTGCGCCAGCTTCCTCGCCTCGGCCTTCAGCGCGTCCCGCTCGGCCAGCAGCTTCACGCGCTGTGCCTCGAGCGAGGCGGCCTGGCGCTCCAACGCCTTCTCCTGCTGCTGCAGCTGCGCAGCCTGCTCCTCCAGTGTCGCCTGCTGGGACTGGAGTGCTGCCTCCTGCGCCTTGAGGGTGTTGCCCTGTGCCGTGAGCGCTTGCTGCTGGCTCTCCAGCGACGCCTGCTGGGCCTTGAGCGCGTTGGCCTGGTTCGTCAGGTCGGTCTGCTGCGCGGTCAGGCTGTCCTTGAGAGTGGTGGCCTGGTCGTATTCGGCGGTGTACTGCACACTGGCGGCGGCCTTTGGCGCCAATGAGACTCCGATGAGGAGCGGACCGTTGTATCCGGGACCGAACCCGTTCGACAGCTGATCGAAGGCCCGCCGTTCGGTCGTGCTCTCCGGAGTCACCCCGATGTCCTCCTGCCCCAGTCTCAGGGTGAAGATCGGGATGATCAGCGGTACCAGGATGAGGCTTGCCAGCAGGACCGACATCCACTTGTGCTGTGTCACGAGCCGCGCCAGGTTCGCCCACAACCCCTGTCCCTCAGGCTTTGCATCGGGGTGCAGCCATCTGGGCAGCCGAGCGGAATTGATGCGCGCACCGACCACCCCGAGCATCGCCGGCAACAATGTGATGGCGGCCAGGACGGCGACGGCGACTGCGATCGCGGTCGCGTACCCCAGCGAGGTGACCAGCGGGATGCCGGCGACGGCCAGTGCGAGCAGCGCTATCACCACCGTCGTCCCGGCGAAAACGATGGCACTCCCCGACGTCGCGACTGCTGTGGCGATGGACTCTCGCACGGCGATGCCGGCGCGCAGGTTGTCCCGATGTCGGCTGACCAGGAAGAGGGCGTAGTCGATCCCCACGCCGAGCCCGATCATCGTGGCCAGGGTCGGGCCGGTGGACGCGATGGTGATCACGTGACCGAGCATTCCGACTATCCCCAGGGACACGGTCAGCGCCAGGATTGCCATGATGATCGGCATCCCCATCGCAACAAGAGATCCGAACGTGAACGTCAGGATGAGGATCGCGGCGATGATGCCGATGACCTCGCTGCTCTCGGTGTGCGCCGGGGACAACGTGGCACCGATCGAGCCCCCCGCCTCCACGTCGATCCCGGCGGCTTTTGCCGGCGCTGCGGCATCGACGATCTGTTGTGCGAGCTCCGGGGTCAGGGAACCGGCACCGATGTCGAGCAGCACGCTGGTGAACGCTGTCGACCCGTCCTTGCTGATCAGCCCCGACTGCGGGTTGGCAGTCGGGTCCGGTGCGCTGTAGACGTGCGGGACCTTCACGATGGCGGCGACCGACTGCTGGATCGCCTTCTCGTCGGTCGCCGAGGTGAGAGTTCCCGACGAGACATGGAAGACGATGGGGCTGGCACCGTTCTGCTGCGGCGGGAACTCCTGCGCCAGCAAGTCGGTCGCGGCCTGGCTACCGGTTCCGGGAAGGCTCAGGTCGTTGTTGGTGACGGCTCCGAACACCGACAGGCACACGATGAATCCGACTGCCAGGACGAACCACGCACTGACCACGACAAAGCGAAATCGGGCGCAGAGGTAGCCGAGTCGGTGCAGAAAGCCGGACAAGGTCACCGCCTGCGGGACAACGAGGGTCTGCGAGGGTCCGCCGACACGCTAGCCGTACATACCAGGATCGGTGGTCACTTTGTGAGGCGCACGAGCTCGGCCGAGGCCTCTTCACGCACGGTGTTCTGGAATCCACCTCACGATCTGCGTACCGATCTTGTGAGGCACCCTGCCACACCGGCCAGGTCCTGGATCGGCCAGGCCGATGGGGATCGCACGACACGTGGCCGGCAATGGCGCGCCTCACCGGCATCGGCACATGCCTCGACACGCTTGCCATGGCTCCGCTCGAGTCGGGCCGCCGTACGCGGCCTAGTCTTTGACCGTGGCTCTGCGTCCCGACGAGTTCTACGACCATGCGCTCGCTTTCGCGGACGGTGAGCGCCGTCTCCCACTGTCCCGGATGACCGGGTGGGACATCAGCCCGTTCGAGGCCGAAGGGCTCCGGGTCGCGCGCCTGCGCCCGCCGGTCCTGCCCGAGCCGCCGCGGCAGGGTGAGGACCCTTCCAGCTGCCACTCGTGCGCAGCGCGGGACGAAGGGCTCTGGCTCGACGACCATTGGCGCCTGAGCCAGATCAGCGGCGTCGGCGTACCGCTGGTCCTGATGCTGCATCCGCGCGACCACTTCGACCTGACGGACCTTCCGGACGAGCGAGCGGCCGAGCTCGGAGTGCTGACAACGCACATCGCACGCCACATCGAGACCCTGCCGAACATCAGCCGGGCCCACGTCTACCGGATCGGTGACGGTGGGGCTCACCTGCACGTCTGGTTCTTCGCGCGACCGGAGGGACAGGCGCAGCTGTACGGATCCTGGCTGGTCGTCTGGGACGACCTGCTGCCGGAATACCCTGCCGAGGTCGCCGCTACCGATGCCGGGATCGTGGCGCAGGCATTGACCGCCTCGTACGGAGGCACCGCGACGATCGGCCGGGCCATCGGCGGCGGCGATCCCAGCCCGCCGTCCGAGGGTGCCTAGCACTCGCTTGACGGCGCGGTGACGGTGCCGCTGGTGGAGCAGATGACAGCCCACTCACTTGTCAGATGAGGAACCTTCTGCGGGCCAGGGACTTTCGGGACACCGGTGGCTGGAAGCCGGGCACGTTACTTGGCGTCGACCCGACCCAGCGGGTTGGGTGCAGCGGTCAGCGCGTCACGTGCGGTCTGCCATGCGGGGTCTGCAGGGTAGAGCTGGCTACGGAGGTAGGCCCAGGTGAGCTCCGTGACCGCGGCTACCCGCTCGGGGTTCTCGTCCGTGGTTTCGGCGACGTCGTACCCGGCGACGCCGCCGAGTCCGTGCTCTGCGCCGAACAGGGTGAGCAACGCCTTGGGGCTGGGCGACAGAAGGTAGGGGTCGGCGTGCCAGCCCGCGCCCGCGACTGTCAGGTAGGGGGAGTCGTCCTTGTCACCGGCGACCACGAGCGTGGGTGTCGTCATGGTGGAGAAGTCGGTGCTCCAGAAGAACGGGTAGCTGGTGGCCGCGATCTCGCTGAGCGCGTCGCCACCTCTGCCGGGCGCGGCGAGAAGCACACCCGCAGTGATCCGAGGCTCGGCGAGGTCGACCTCGGTGCCGTCGTGGGGGTCGGTGAGACGCGCGCCCAGTAGCAGGCTCGCGGTGTGCCCGCCCATGGAGTGACCGGCAGCGGCAACCTTGCTGGGGTCCAGGCGCCCGTGCAGCTGGGGAACCGCGGCCTCGATCAAGTCAAGCTGGTCAAGGATGCGTGACATGTCCTGGGCTCGCGACCGCCAGTACAGCGGCGCCTCGGGGTCGTCGGGGTCCAGGCGCAACGTTCGTGAGCTGAGGTGGGTCGGCTGGATCACCACGAAGCCTCGCGCCGCCCAGGCGTTGGCGAGGGGGGCGTACCCGTTAAGCGAGGACAGGTTGTTCGAGGGGCCCTGGCCGTGCGAGAGCAGGATGATCGGCAGCTCGCTGCCGGCGACCGGCGCCGAGACCCGCAGCTGCAGGTCGGCGGCGCGGTCGGATGCTGGCAGCACGATCGGGCTGACGGACAGGACCGCAGTGGGTGCGCCGTCGGCAGCCGCGGCGTTCGAAGAGTTCATGGCGGACCTTCCAAGGACTGAACGGCCGGTCGGCACAAAGCCGAGGGCAGGAGTTACGCTCTAATCGGAGCGGCGTTCCGCTACGATACGGAGCATTGTTCCGCTTTGTCAACAGGTATCGAGGGGAGAAGGCCGTGCCGCCTGCGCACCCGCCCACGGAGCCGGCCCGCGTGAAGCGGGCTGACGCCCTGCGCAACGAGCAGGCGCTGCTTGCCGCCGCCGCGGCGGTATTTGTGACCTCCGGCGTCGACGCGCCGATTCGTCAGATCGCGGCCGAGGCCGGTGTCGGCATGGGGACGATCTACCGGCACTTCCCGACCCGGGCGGAGCTCGTGGTCGCCGTCTACCGCCACCAGGTCGAGGCCTGCGCCGAGGCGGGCCCGGTTCTGCTGGCCAGCGCCGACTCGGCCCTGGCAGCCCTTCGCCAGTGGGTCGACCTGTTCGTCGACTTCCTCGTGACCAAGCACGGGCTTGCCAACGTGCTGCAGTCCGACCGCGTCGGCACGAGCGCGCTGCACACCTACTTCCTCGACCGGCTGGTGCCGATCTGCGCCCAGCTGCTCGACGCCGCCGTCAGCAACGGACAGGTCATGCCGGACACCGGGGCGTACGAGCTCATGCGCGGAATCGGCAACCTGTGTGCCGGACACGACAAGGACCCCCGCTACGAGCCCCGCCGACTGGTCGAGCTACTCATACGGGGGCTGGAAAGAACCACGGGACACTGACATCCGCGTCGCTGGTCTGCGAGCCGCCGCAAGAAGCTCCGCCGCAACCGAACGGCAAGTGCCGATTCGGACGTCGTCGCGGCCGCGGGCCCTCCATAGCTGACGCCATAGCTGCCACGGCCCAAGAATGATCCAGAGCCGGTCCCTCTCAGATGAGGGAACCGGCTCTGACTTGCGGTGACACTGGTGCGCCCGAAGGGATTCGAACCCCTAACCTTCTGATCCGTAGTCAGATGCTCTATCCGTTGAGCTACGGGCGCAGCGGCCCATGGGCCGAGAGGGAGCATACCGGAGCGCCCCGGTCGACCCCGAATCGAGCGCCGACGCCGTGGTCAGCTTCGGGGCCTACCGGCGTGCGGCAACGGGGTTCGCCCAGCCGGCTGGTGCACGTCGGGTGGCACAGGCGCGGGCCGGACCGGCAGCACGAGGGGTACGCCGGCCCGCACGACCACCTCCTCGCCATGGTGATGGAACCGCAGCTCGCTGTCGTGGTCAACGAGCGTGTACGTCGCCTGGACCCCGTCGGTCTCGACGCGCACCCGCTGGCCCCGGTGACGGATCGTGAAGCGCAGCCGGGTCAGCCCGGCAGGGAGCCGGGGCGCGAAGTGCAGGAGCCCGCCGTGGTCGCGCATCCCGCCGAAGCCCGACACGAGCGCCGTCCACGCGCCGGCGAGGGACGCGATGTGCAGACCGTCCTGACTGTTGTGCGCCAGATCGTGCAGGTCCATGAACGCGGCTTCGCAGGCGTACGAGTACGCCAGATCCAGACACCCCACCTCAGCTGCGATCACGGCCTGCGTGCATGCCGACAACGAGGAGTCCCGGACCGTCAACGCCTCGTAGTACGCGAAGTTCGCCGCCTTCTGCTCCGGTGTGAACGCGTCTCCGCACAGGTGCATGGCCAGCACGAGGTCGGCCTGCTTCACGACCTGCTTGCGGTACAGCTGGAAGTATGGGAAGTGCAGCAGCAGCGGGTACGAGTCAGCTGTCACGGCGGCGAAGTCCCACTGCTGCAGGTCCGTGAAGCCTTCGCTCTGCGGGTGGACGCCGAGCTCGTCGTCGTACGGGATCACCATGGTGTCAGCACACCTGGCCCACGCCTCCGCCTCACCGTCCGTGACGTCGAGCGCTGCGGCACGGATCGGGTTGTTCTGCACGGCGGAGACCGCGGCGCGCAGGTTCCGCCTGGCCATGGCGTTGGTGTACACGTTGTTGGAGACCAGCGCGCTGTACTCGTCGGGTCCGGTGACACCGTCGATGCGGAAGCCTCCGGCTCGGTCGACGTGCCCGAGGGACCGCCACAGCCGCGCCGTCTCGACCAGCAGCTCCACCCCGGTCTCGTCGGCGAACTTCTCATCGTGGGTGCTGTCGTGGTAGCGCACGACCGCGTCGGCGATGTCAGCGTTGATGTGGAACGCCGCCGTCCCCGCCGGCCAGTACGCCGAGCACTCCTCGCCGTTGATGGTGCGCCAGGGGAAGGCGGCGCCCTCGAGCCCGAGCCGCCGCGCGCGATCGCGGGCGATGGGCAGCGTGGAGCGGCGCCACCGCAAGGCGCTCGCCGCCGCGTCCGGCGACGTGTGGACGAGCACCGGCAGCACGAACGTCTCGGTGTCCCAGAAGCAGTGCCCGTCGTATCCGGGACCGGTCAGCCCCTTCGCCGCGATCGGTCGGTCCTCCGCGCGCACCGATGCCTGCAGGACGTGGAAGAGGGCGAACCGCACAGCCTGCTGCAACGCCGGGTCCCCGTCGACCTCGACGTCCGCACCGTCCCAGAACTCGTCGAGGAAGCGCTTCTGGTCATCGAGCAACCCGTCCCAGCCCGTGTGCCTCGCCGCGACCAGCCCGGCCGCCACCTGATCGCGCAGCGCAGCTGTCGACCGCAACGTCGACCAGCCGTAGCTCACGAACTTCTGCAGTCGCAGGCACTGCCCCGGTGCCAGGGTCGCCACCACCGTCGTCCTCGCCCAGTCCTCGATCGCCTCGGAGAAGCTCTCCGTCGCGACACCGTCCGGTGCCGAGACGACGTGATCGGCCGCGACCGCGATCCCGATCTCGCTCTCGCGGGTCCGGTGCAACAGCGCCAGCCGCAGCCGGGCCGCCGTGTGCTCGACCGGCTCGAGCGAGCTGCTGATGAGAGCGCCGGCGCG
>JANWJC010000219.1 GCA_025449595.1 Acidobacteriota bacterium
GACTGTGAGGGCGGGTCCTCGGGCAGCAGTCCGTGCGATACCGGATCCCCCAGCAGCAGCATGCGTTCTCGCCGGCTCGCGAAGATCGCCACTGCCATGACGACCACGGTCAGCACCATCGCCAGGCCGTCGTTCCAGCCGAAGTACGGCCCACGCGTGGCACTCGTCTCGCACAGCGTGTAGACGGTCGCGCCGGCGATCAGCAGCAGCACCACCCGCAGCGCCCGCGCCGTGAGCCCGGACGCCGCAAGCAGGCACAGGATCCACAGCAGGTACCACGTCTGGAACGTCGGGCCCAGCGCCACGATCGCCAGGAACGCCAGCGCCAGCCCGCGGACCGGCGTACGCCCCTGCGGTTTCAGGCACAGCCACCCGATGATCAACCCGCCGAGCAGCAGACCGAGTACCCGGGTCACCTGCAGGGCCCCGTCGGTGTGGTCACCGAGCCCGATGTGGTCGCCGAGGCCGCCCACGATCATCCCGAGCGCGGTCGGGGGGGAGAGCCAGGTGGTGTACGTGCTCGGGCCGGACAGGGCGGCGATCCACCCGTACCCCGTCCCGATGACGGCGGAGATGCCGAAGAACGCCACCAGCGCGATGCCCGCGGTCTGGGCCCAGCGAAGAATCCTTCGGCGCAGGTCCGAGCTCGCGCCGGCCCAGAGCAGCCCGGCGAAGGGCAGGGCGATCACAGCAATCGGCTTGATCGCGACAGCGGCCGTGATCAGCAAGATCCCCAGGACCGGGCGCCGCTCGGCGACCAGCGTCAGCCCGGCGACCATGAGGCCCACCATCAACGCGTCGTTGTGCTCGCTGACGACGAACAGCAGCAGTACCAACGGATTCATCACGCCCAGCCATAGGGCTTTGGCACCGTTGATGCCGCAGTGGAAGGCCAGCCGCGGCACGTAGTACGCCATGAGCGCGACCCCGGCCAGGGCGAGCGCGCGGAAGCACAGCGTGCCGAGGTAGGCGTTGTCCCCGACCAGCGCCACGACGCCGCGGGAGAGCGAGAGCCAGAGGGGTCCGTACGGTGCCGGGGTCAGGATCCACTGCGGGTCCACGCCGTCCTGGAACCAGCCAGGCAGGACCCCCACCCCGGTGCTGTACGGGTCCATGCCGCTCACGAACAGCTTGCCCTGGACGAAGTACGAGTACACGTCACGGCTGAACAGCGGCGGTGCCAGCAGCAGCGGGGCGCACCACAGCGCCAGCACGATCCAGAGGCGGCGGATGTCACGGACGGTGCCGCGCATCACCTCCAGGCCCAGGATCAGCCAGGACTGCAGCACCAGGGCGCCACCGGCGATGACCATGCCGCGCGCGACCCAGCTGCCGACGTTGCCGCGCAGGTCCGCGATGAGCGGGTACGCGTCGAAGTTGTACAGCGGGGGCAGCCAGCCGACCCCGACCGCACCGAGCGCCAGCAGCAGCGCACCGACCATCCCGGGGACGGCGTAGCGCAGCAGGAACCCGACGGTCGAGGACGGCGCGACGTCTTCGAACCAGGGCTCGGCGGGCTCGCGCTCGTCGTGGCTCACAGCACACGACAGTACAAGCGGTTCCGCGGCTCACCCAACGGCGAATCCGTCTCGGCCCGGCTCATCGGCCTGTCGGTTCCTCGTCGGGGCTGGCCCCATCGGTCGGCGGGTCCGCCGGTCCGTCGCTGCCGTGGCTCGCTCGCCCGGTCGGTCTGCGATGCCGATCAGTGCTCGGCCGCCGAGCCGGCTCGACCCGCACAGCGTGGGCCGGTTCGCGCTGCGCGCAGACGGGTCAGCCGGTGCGCGTGGTGGCGGCGTACGCCAGCTCGACGAGGACCTCGCGGGCCTTCGCGGTGATCGGGGCGTGAGCCAGCGCCTGGACCGCCTCCTCGGTGAGGGCGGCGATCAGGGACTCCGAGCGCGCCAACGCCCCTGTGCTGGAGATCACCTCGCGCAGTGCCTCGACTCCCTCGGTGTCCAGTGCCGGGTCGCCGAGGTGGCGTCGCAGCAGAGCGGCCTGCGCGGGTGTCGCGCCCTCCATCGCCGTGGCGACCAGGACGGTGCGCTTGCCCTCGCGCAGGTCGTCTCCGGCCGGCTTGCCGGTCCGATCCGGGTCGCCGAAGACCCCGAGCACGTCGTCGCGCAGCTGGAACGCCTCCCCGAGCGGGAGCCCGTACCCGGAGTACGCCGCGACCAACGCGGGGTCGGCGTCGGCGAGCAGACCGCCGACGTGCAGCGGGCGCTCCACCGTGTACTTCGCGGACTTGAACCGGAGCACGGTCATGGCCCGCGAGACCGAACCTCCGCCGCGGGCCTGCTCCAACAGGTCGAGGTACTGCCCGGTCATCAGCTCGGTACGCATCAGGTCGTAAACGGGCTTGGCGCGCACGATGGCGCTCTGGGGCAGTCCGCAGCTCAGCAGCGCCTCGTCCGCCCAGGACAGACACAGGTCGCCGAGCAGGATCGCGGCTCCGGTCCCGAACGCCTCGGGGGAGCCGACCCAGCCGTTGCCCCGGTGCAGCCCGGCGAACCTGCGGTGCGCCGCCGGCATGCCGCGGCGGGTGTCGCTGGCGTCCATCACGTCGTCGTGCACCAGAGCGCAGGCGTGCAGCAGCTCCAACGAGGTCGCGGCCGCGACGGCCGGCTCGCAGTCCTCACCTCCGGCCCCGCGCCAGCCCCAGTACGCGAACGCGGCACGCAGCCGCTTCCCCCCGCGCAGCAGGTCGGTGATCGCGTCGCTGAAGGGAGCGAGCTCGATGCTGATGGCGTCCAGCAGCGGGGCCTGCCGGCCCAGGAAGTCATCGAGGGACTTCTGCACCCGGACCCGCAGGTCCTCCGCGTCCAGCGGCGAGCTCGCTCCCGTCAGGCCTGCAGTCACCGCAGGTCCCGATCCACGCGGCCACCAGCAAGGGCAGAGGCACGAGAACGGGCGTCCGGGCCGTGCCCCAGCCGGCTCGCAGTCATGTCGCCAGCGTATGTCGCCAGCGAACGTCGGCAGCGGCCCCGTCCGCTCGGCCCCGGGAGGACCGGTTCCAAGTTGATCATGGGGTTGCGGTCGGTTGTGGTCCCAAAAGCGCACTCGACCCCATGATCACCGGTGGCAACCGCACTCAACCCCATGATCAACTCAGGAGGGGCACTCAGGTCAGGGGCGACAGGGAAGGCGTACGACGGGCGGACGGGCGCTGCGGCGCCGTACTCGTAGGTCGAGGACCGCGGCCGGGCCGCTTGACCGGATCCGCGTAGCGGATGGCTTAGCCTCGTGACATGTCCCGAGGCACCCCGTCGACGATGCCCGGCGGTGCGGCCACGGTCGCGGAGCTGCTGGCCTCGGGCGGCAGGTCGTTCTCGTTCGAGTTCTTCCCGCCGCAGACCGACGACGGCGAGCGGCTGCTGTTCCAGGCCATCCGAGAGCTCGAGCCGCTTGCTCCGACGTTCGTGTCCGTGACCTACGGCGCCGGCGGATCCACCCGCGGCCGTACGGTGCGCATCACGCGGCGCATCGCGGAGGAGACGACGTTGGTGCCCCTGGGGCACCTGACGTGCGTGGGCTCCAGTGCCGCGGAGCTGCGCGGGGTCGTCGGGGAGTACGCCGACGCCGGGGTACGCAACATCCTTGCGCTGCGCGGCGACCCGCCCGACGGTCCCGGGTCGACGTGGTCACCGCACCCGGAGGGGCTCTCGCACGCCGTGGACCTGGTACGGCTCGTGCGCGGGCTCGGTGAGTTCTGCGTCGGTGTGGCGGCCTTCCCCGAGGGCCATCCGCAGGCGCGCTCGCTGGAGGACGACGCCCGGGTGCTGGTCGAGAAGCAGCACGCCGGCGCCGAGTTCGCCGTCACCCAGTTCTTCTTCCGCCCCGAGCACTACTTCGCCCTGGTCGAGCGGGCCGGCAGGCTCGGCTGCACCATCCCGATCGTGCCGGGCATCATGCCGGTGACGAACGTGGCACAGATCGAGCGGTTCGCCGCCCTGTCCGGAGCAGCGCTGCCCGACGAGCTGGTCACCGCGTTCCGGGCGATCGCCGACGACCCGGTCGCGGTACGAGCACTGGGCGTCCAGGTCGCCACCGAGCTGGCCGCAGACCTGCTCGCCGGCGGCGCACCGGGCCTGCACTTCTACACCCTCAACCGCTCCACCGCGACGAGGGAGATCTTCGCCGCCCTCCCGCTCGCCACCCCCGCCTGACTCCACTTTTTGGGGATGAAGTCCCCTACTGACTCGCGCCGCTCGTCAGCGGTGGCCCAGCGAGCGGTGCGTTAGACGCACCGCGAGCGCCCCACCGGCTCGTCGCGACCGGGCAGACCGGGCACGGCTAGGGCAGGATCGCGGCCATGGGACGCAGCGTGACAGTGACCGGCCGGGGCGACGCGACGGCGCCGTACGACAGCGTGACCCTGGCGCTGGGCGCGACGGCGCGCGCCGCGACTCCGGGGGACGCCACCGCACGGGCCGGGTACGCCCTGTCCCGGGTGCGGGACGCGATCCTGGCGCGCGGGGTGACCGAACACGCGCTGGCGACCGGCGCGGTGTCGCTCGTTCCAGTGCACGATCCTTGGCCGACCGTCGTCGCGTATGAGGCGTCCTTCGCCCTGACGGTACGGATGGAGGACCTCGACGGCGTCGGGTCCCTGCTGGTGGCCGCGGTGGACGCGGGCGGCGACGGCGCGCGCGTCGACGCCGTGACGTTCGGCCACCGCGACCCCGCGGCGCTGGCGCAGCAGGCGCGGGCCCATGCCTTCGCGAACGCGCGAGCCAAGGCCGAGCAGTACGCGGGACTTTCCGGACAGGCCCTCGGCGAGGTGCGCCACGTCGCGGAGGCCACGGCCGGCTCCGTCAGACCCTTCCCCGGTGCACGCCTGCAGGCCGCGTCGCCCGCCGCGGGGGCACCGATCGATGCCGGCGAGGGCGTCGTGGCGGCGGAGGTCACCGTGGTCTGGGCCCTGGGACCGGTCGTGTGAGCCGACATCGGCTCTCCCGGCAGGAGTATCTGGATGCGTGGGCCCGCGGGCACGGTGGCTACGATCCGCGGGGATCCTGGTGGGTACGCACCTGGCTGGGCGTGATCCACGGACTCGCGCAACCGGTGGCCCGTGCACGCGTCTCGCCGGATCTGCTCACGGCGACTGGCGGAATTCTCGCGGCCGCCGTCGTGTGGGCCGCCCACGGCGGCGGGCGTTGGGTGATCGCTGCGGCGGTCCTGGTGGGGATGTCCGGGCTGTTCGACAGCCTGGACGGCGCGGTGGCCGTGATCGCGGGGCGGTCGACCCGGTGGGGCGCACTGCTGGACTCTCTCGTCGACCGCGTCGCCGACGCATGCCTGCTGTTGGCGATGTGGATCGTCGGAGCACCTGCCTGGGTTTGCCTGGCATCCTGGATGTTGTTGGTGCTGCTGGAGTATTCCCGCGCCCGCGCCGGGGCTCTCGAGGTCCGCGACATCGGGACCGTCACCGTGGGGGAGCGCCCGACGCGGATGATCGTGGTGGGGATGTTCCTGCTCGCCTCAGGCGTCCTCCCGGATTCCGCGGGGACCTGGGCGACGACCGGGTCATACGTCCTGGTCGTCCTCGGGTTCGTCGCGCTCGTTCAGCTGTTGGTCGTCCTGCACCGGGCGCTGCGGATCGACCGCTCACCGGGAGGAAGCTGAGCCGCCGGCCGGGCTCTCAGGCGCGGCCGATGAGCGTGGCCACGATGTCCGCGGACATGCCGACCAGGGGCAGCCCGCCACCGGGGTGCGCCGAGCCACCGACGAGAAACAGCCCGGGCACCGCAGATGCGTTGGCGGGGCGAAGGAATGCCGCCCTGGCCCCGTTGCTGGACGTCCCGTAGATCGCGCCGCCGGGCGCCCGCGTCTCGCGTTCGAGATCGGCGGGGGTGCGTACGACCGACCACAGCAGCCGGTCACGGACGTCGTACCCGCGGGCAGCCATCACTGCGAGGATCCGGTCGCGGTACGAGGCCGCACCCCCGGGCTGCGCCACCACAATGTGTGGTTCCCGCAGGACTACGACGCCGAGCTCGACGCGGTCTTCGGGGCGCGAGCCCGTCCGGTCGACGACCCGACCGTGTACGTGTGCGC
>JANWJC010000220.1 GCA_025449595.1 Acidobacteriota bacterium
ATGGGCGCCCTGCACGCGGACGTCGTACGCGGCATCGTCCCCGTCGCGATGGCCCACCCGGACCGGCTGCGCACCGCGATGCTGCGCCAGCGCGCGCAGCGCCGGAGCGGCTGGTACGCGGTCGGTTTCCAGTGGCCGCTCTTGCCCGAGCGGCGACTCACCGCGCACGACGGCGCGCAGGTCGAGCGCTTCCTACGACGATGGTCCGCGACCGAAGGGTGGCCATCGGACCGGGAGGTGGCGACGTACCGCTCGGCGATGCTGCTGCCCGGGACGGCGTACGGGGCCCTCGAGTTCTACCGCTGGGCGCTGCGTTCGATCCCGCGTCGCGACGGCCGCCGGTTCGTCGCGGCCGCGCTGGAGCCGGTGACCGTACCCGTGCTGCAGGTCCACGGCCGCCTCGACCCGGCGATCCTGCCGGCCACCGTCGACGGGTCCGAGCAACACGTCAGTGCGTCGTACAAGCGGGTCGACCTCGACTGCGGGCACTTCCCCCACGAAGAGGTCCCGGACCCCTTCCACGCGGCCCTGCTGCCCTGGATGTCCGACCTCGGCTGAGAGGCGTCAGCGGGTGTGGCAGGAGCCGACCGCTACTGCCGCGGTGGCGTCGTGGCCGGCGGCCGCCGCGTCGGCGACCTGACCGGCCGTCAGCGCGTAGCCGGTCTCGGGGTCGTCGATCGCCGCCGCGAACACGACGCCGTAGACCGTGCCGTCCGGGCTGAGCAGGGGACCGCCGGAGTTGCCGGGACGCACTGTGGCGCGCAGCGAGTAGACGTCGCGCCAGGCGTCGCCCTGCCCGAAGATGTCCTTGCCGCGAGCGGTGAGCTCGGCGCGCACCCGGGCCGCCCCGGCTCGGAACGGTCCGCCTCCCGGGAAGCCGGCAACCACGGCCGAGGACCCGCTCGACGCCTGGTTGGCTGCGAACGCGAGCGGAGCCACGTCCAGACCTGGCACGTCCAGCACTGCCACGTCGACGACGGGGTCGAAGTACACGACCGTGGCTTCGTACGCCGCGCCGACGCCGCGCACGAGCACCTCCAGGTGGTCGGTGCCGGCGACGACGTGCGCGTTGGTCATGACCCGGTCCGGGGCGAACACGAAACCGGAACCGTCGACCTGGGTGCCACAGCCCGGGGCCAGCCCCTCGACCTTGACCAGCGATCGCCACGCCTTGCGAACGGCCGGGTCGCCCAGCAACCCCGAGTCGGGTGCGGCCACCGGCACGATCGGCTCCACACCGATCCCCGCGAACGCCCGGGGCAGGCCTCCGGTGTTGTCGAGCATCCGACCGAGGTCCGAGACCCAGGTGCGGGCCTGCTGCGGGACGGTGTCGTCGATGGCGCCCAGGACCCGCGAAGAGCGCACCTCCGAGACCAGTCCGGCGTTCGGGAGCACGACCAGGGCACTGGCCAGCAGCCACGCGATCACGGCGAGGGAGGCCACCGCGAACACCGCGCCGCCGGCACTGTCGAACGCGCGCAGCGGGCGCCACACCAGCTTGCGGCGCGCCAGCCGCGCCACGGCCACCAGCAACGAGCTGACCAGGGCTGCCAGCGCGAGCGCGACGACCACCGTGATCGCCAGGCCGACGACTCCGGTCACGCCGACCCACGCCAGCAGGTGCGGGGCCAGCAGGACACCGCCGATCGCGCCGACCACGAACCCCACGAACGACATGACCCCGCCGATCAGGCCCTGCCGCCACCCGGACCAGGCCGCGAGGACCGCGAGGGCGATCAGGACCAGGTCCACGACGTTGAAGGGCCCGAGCACGGCCGTCACGACCGATCCGGTGCGGACAGGTCGAGGTCGTCGAGGTCGAGGTCGGGCAGGTCGACCGGGACCGTACGGTCCCACGGCTGCTCCCACCCCGACAGCGACACGAGCCGGGCCAGCAGCCCCGCGGTGAATCCCCAGACGAACAGGCCCTGGACCCGGAACGCCGGACCCACGAAACCGCTCGGGTGCCGGGCAAGGACCCGGTTCGCGGGGGTGACGAGCTCGTCGAGGGTGACCCGGTGCACCGACCGGACCTCCGCCGCGTCCACGGCACGAATCGGGGAGGGCTCTCGCCACCAGCCCAGCACCGGGGTCACGACGAAACCGCTCGGCGGCAGGAACAGGGCCGGCAGGGTCGCGAACGGCTGCACGCCGGCGGGGTCCACGCCGGTCTCCTCGACCGCCTCGCGCAGCGCCGTACCGACCGGGCCGCCGTCCCCGGGGTCGGTGGCACCGCCGGGGAACGCCGGTTGCCCGGGATGGCTGTTCAGGGTGTGCGCCCGCTGGATCAGCAGGACCTCGCCGGGGCGCTGGCCGGGCCGCGTCTGCCCGGGGGCCGCGTCCCCTCCCAGCAGGATGAGCACGGCGGAGTCCCGGCCACCCTCCGGCGGAGGCAGGAACCTAGAGAGCTGGTCGCCTCGTACGTCGTCGGCGACAGCGGCCACCGGATCGAGCCAGGCCGGCAGCCCGACGCGGGACAGCCCGAGGTCCGCGTGCGTCGGCCTCATGCCGGCACCGCCACGCCGCGGTGGGTACGGATCAGCCCGCGCAGCGTCGCGGCGTCCGGGATCTGGCCGATCTGGGTCCAGGCGACGGTGCCGTCGGCGCGGACGAACACGGTGGTGGGCGGCCCGATCCACTTCAGGGACGCTCGGGTCGCGCCGGAGTCGTCGCGTACCGACGGGAAGTGCACGCCGCTGTCGGCGAGCAGGGCCACCGCCGCATCGGGGCGCGGTTCCAGCAGGTCGATGCCGAGGAACCGCAACGACATCCCGGCATGCTGCGCCGCCTTCGCCGCCTGCGCGAACACGGGCAGCTCGTCGCGGCACGGCCCGCAGTACTGCGCCCAGAGCGTCAGGACCATCGGGGTGCCGCGCAACCCGGCCAGGTTCACCGCGGGCCCGCCGCCCAGGCAGGGCAGCGTCAGGTCCGGCAGTCCGCCGCTGACCGGGGGGCTGGTGGCGCTCGTGGCGCTGGCCGGGCAAGGCTCGAGCCGGGCCCGGGCCAGCGTCGCCGCCGACGGCACCGGCTCCCCGCTCACCGGTGTCAGCTGCTCGGACTGGGTCGCGCCGGCCAGCCGCTGGCCAGCCGCGTCGGTGCCGTCCTGCGTGCCGCAGCCGGCCAGCAGGCCCGCGGTCAGCAGCACCGCCGCGGCAGTCGCTGCCGTGCGCGCGAGTCGAACGGTCATGGACCTGCGCCCGGACCGTACGTGATCAGCTTCGCGGCGACGACCGGGTCGGTCGGGCCCTCGCCGTACGACGGGCACAGCGCGGCCAGCGGGCACGCGCCGCAGGCCGGCTTCTTGGCGTGGCAGCAGCGGCGGCCATGGAAGATCACGCGGTGGCTGACCATCGTCCAGTCCCGGCGGACGAACAGGCCCATCAGCACCTGCTCGACCCGCTCGGGGTCGGTCTCGTCGGTCCAGCCGAACCGGCGCGAGAGCCGCCCGACGTGGGTGTCCACGGTGATCCCGGGGACGCCGAACGCGTTGCCGAGGATGACGTTCGCGGTCTTGCGACCGACCCCCGGAAGCGTGACGAGGTCCTCGAGCCGGCCCGGCACCTGCCCGCCGAACCGATCGCAGAGCGCCTGGCCAAGACCGATGAGCGAGGTCGTCTTGTTCCGGTAGAACCCGGTCGAGTGGATCATCTCTTCGAGCTCGCCGCGGTCGGCGCCGGCGTATGCCGCCGCGTCGGGATACCGCGCGAACAGGGCCGGCGTCGTGAGGTTGACCCGTACGTCGGTGCTCTGGGCCGACAGGATCGTGGCGACCGTCAGCTCGAGCGGGGTGGTGAAGTCGAGCTCGCAGTGGGCCTGCGGGTACGTGTCAGCCAGGATCCGGTCCATCCGCCGGGCCCGGCGCACCAGCGCGGTACGGGGCTCCGCGGCCACCAGGGCACCGGCGCCGGCGCTTCGGGCCGACGCGGTCCTGGCGGTGGCCTTCTTGGCGGTGGCCTTCTTGGCGGGCGCCTGCTTGGCGGTGGCCTTTTTGGCGGTGACCTTCTTGGCGGTGACCTTCTTGGCGGTGGCCTTCTTGGCGGGCGCCTTCCGTGACGCAGTCTTGGTAGCCGCGGTCCCGGCAATGGCAGTCCCGGCGGACGCGGCGGCGGGGGAGGCGGTCCGGGCCGACCGGGCCGACCGGGTCAGCGGAGACGTGGGCCGGGAGGCAGGAGTCGCAGGGGAGCTCACGCTGCTCAGACTACGTCGCGAAGCCGACGGCTCCCGGTCCGTGCCGCGGCGTGAGGCAGGGCCTGAGCCCCGGCGTTCCGCAGGCCTTTCGCCCCGGCCCGCGGTCGTCGTCACCAGTCGATGTGCTGGGAACGCGACGTACGTCACAATGGGCGGGCAGCGGAACCGAGGGTCCCGCCGGACCGAGGAGGCTTCGCGTGGACGACGTGCTCATGGACGCTCCGCTGTTCAGCGCCCTGGACGCCGAGGCGGCGGCGGCGCTGCTCGCGTCGATGAACGAGCGCCGACTGCTGCGCGGGGACGTCCTGTTCGCCGAGGGGGAGCCCGGGGACCGGCTCTACGTCGTCACCGAGGGCAAGATCAAGCTGGGGCACGGGTCCGGGGACGGACGAGAGTCGCTGCTGGCGATCATGGGCGAGGGCGAGATGTTCGGCGAGCTGTCCCTGTTCGACCCCGGGCCGCGTACGTCCACCGCAACCGCGCTCACCGATGCCGTCGTCCTCGGGCTGGGCCACACCGCGCTGCGACCGTGGCTCACCGGACGTCCGGAAGTGGCCGAGTCGTTGCTGCAGGCGCTGGCCCAGCGGCTGCGTCGTACCAACGAGGCCATGGGCGACCTGGTCTTCTCCGACGTACCCGGCAGGGTGGCCAAGGCGCTGCTGGACCTCAGCGAGCGATTCGGCAGCCCGACCCCGGAGGGCCTGCTCGTCACCCACGACATGACCCAGGAGGAGCTCGCCCAGCTGGTCGGCGCCTCCCGCGAGACCGTCAACAAGGCGCTGGCCGACTTCGCCCAGCGCGGCTGGCTCAAGCTCGACTCGCGCTCGGTCGTCCTGCTCGACGTCGAACGCCTGCAACGCCGGGCCCGTTGACAGCAGGTCAGGCCGCGTAGCGCCCGGCGACCAGCTCCTCGCCCCGCTGATCATGGGGTTCGGTGCGTTTCGTCCCGGTGATCATGGGGTTGCGTGCGCTTTCCTGGCTGGAACCGCACGCAACCCCATGATCAACGAAGCCTCGACCTCCGGAACCGGCCGGCGCGGGGGTGGTCAGCGGGTGGCGAGATAGTCGAGCTGGGCTCGTACCGACAGGGCGGCGGCGGGCCACAGCGCACGGTCGACGTCGGCGTAGACCACTGCCGTGACCTCGGCGACGGTTGTGGCGCCGCTGGCGAGCGCCGCGCGAACCTCGTCCAGCCGGGCCCGGCGGTGGCGCAGGTAGCCCTCGATCGCTGCGACCGGCTCGGTCAGCACCGGCCCGTGCCCGGGCAGGACCAGGCCCACCGCCTCCTGCGGTGCCGCCGCGAGGTCGCGCAGCCGCTGCAGCGAGGCCAGGTAGTCCTCCAGGCGCCCGTCGGGCGGGATCACCACGGTCGTACCGCGACCCAGGACGGTGTCCCCGGTGAGCAGAGCCGCCCCCGTAGCGTCGGCTCGGAGCAGGAACGACAGCGAGTCCCCGGTGTGGCCCGGCGTACCGAGGACCTGCAGCTCGAGGCCGTCGAGCGCCACGACGTCGCCGTCGACCAGCCCCTCGTCCCCCAGCCGGTACGCCGGGTCCAGGGCACGGACCCCCGCGCCGGTCAGGTCCGCGAGCGCGGCCGCTCCCTCGCTGTGGTCGGCGTGGCCGTGCGTGAGCAGCACCGCGGTGATCTGCGCGCCCCGTTGGGCTGCGAGGTCGACGACGGCACGCAGGTGGGACTCGGTACGAGGTCCGGGGTCGACGACCAGGGCTCGTGAGGTCCCCGGAGGGTGTAGCAGCCAGGTGTTGGTGCCCTCCAACGTCATGATGCCCGGGTTCGGCGCCAGCACGCACGTCGCGGAGGCCGTGACCGCGCCGCCGGTCCATGCCCCGGCGGACCCGGCCGGCGTCGTCACGGCGACGCGCCCGGCGCCGGCAGTCCGTCGGCCCGCGCCGCAGCCCTGGTCACCGAGGTGTCCTCGGGCGCGAGCCGCTGCCCGGTCCGGTGGTCGGCCAGGCCCCAGTGCTCGTGCCCGGAGGCGTCGGGTGTTCGCAACGGCATCACCGGTCGTACGACTGCCTCGCCCGCCGCCCGCAACGTGGCTGCGACATCGGCATGTTCGGCCAGCCAGTGCAGCGTCGCGACAGTCGGCGGCCACATCGCGAAGTCGCCGGCGGCGTACGCCAGGAGCGCCTTCGTCGGAGACTCCCAGGCGGACCTCGTCGACTCCTCGCCAGCGCCGCTGGCCTGCTGCCCGGCGGGCAGCGCCGCGGTGAAGAAGCGGGTGTCGAAGCGCCGGGACTCGACCTCCGGGGTGACCCAGTGCGACATCAGGGGCAGCAACGACGGGTCGATCACCAGGCCACGTCGCGCCAGCACGTCCGCGAAGCCGAGCCGGCCCTCGTACAGCTCGACGCGGTCCTCGGCCAGCGACCGGCCGGCACGGTCCCGGCCCGCGCTGTCCGGATCGGTGCCGAGCGGGGCGGGTGTCACCGTCGCGGGGACCGCGAGCAGGACGCCGCACTCCTCGAAGGTCTCGCGTACGGCCGCCGCGACCAGTGCCAGCGGCCGGCCCGACGCAGCGCGGGTGCCCAGGGCCGACCAGTCGGTGCCGGGTACGACGGGCACGTGCGCGTCGGAGTCCTCCACGGCCCCCCCGGGAAAGACGTGCACGCCCGGGGCGAAGCGCATCGTGTCCGGGCGCCGCATCATGAAGACCTCGAGCCCGGAAAGGCCATCGCGCAGCAGGCACACCGTCGACGCGTCCCGCGGCTCGGGTACGCCCGCACCACCCTGGGACCGGGCCGGACCGGGGCGCGGCCGGCCCAAGGGGGAGCTGTCCTCGCTCAGGAGGCGACCTCGACCATGATCTCGACCTCGACCGGGGAGTCGAGCGGGAGCACCGCCACGCCCACGGCCGACCGCGCGTGCACCCCCGCGTCGCCGAACGCGGCCCCAAGCAGCTCACTGGCACCGTTGACGACGCCGGGCTGGCCGGTGAACCCCGGCTCGCTGGCCACGAACCCGACGACCTTGACGACCCGTACGACCTTGTCGAGGTCCCCCACGATCGACTTGACCGCCGCGATCGCGTTCAGCGCGCAGGTGGCGGCGAGCTCCTTGGCCTGCTCCGGGGTCACCTGGGCACCGACCTTGCCGGTCGCGGCGAGGGCGCCGGCCACCATCGGCAGCTGGCCGGAGGTGTAGACGTACTGCCCGGTGCGGACCGCCGGCACATAGGCCGCGACGGGTGCCGCGACTTGCGGGACGGTGTGGCCGAGTCCGGCAAGGCGGTCCTCGACGGCGCTCATGCCTGTGCTCCTGAGGACTGGCCCGCAGGTCGTTTCAGGTACGCGACGACGTTCTCCGTGCTCGGCCCCGGCACGACCTGGACCAGCTCCCAGCCGTCCTGGCCCCAGCCGTCCAGGATCTGCTTGGTGGCATGGATCAGCAGTGGCACGGTGGCGTACTCCCAAGTGGTCATGGCGCGACGATAGCCACCTCGGCACTCACCCGTCTCGGGGGTCGGCGTACGGGCGTGCGCCGCATCGGCACGGCCTAGGCTCGCCGACGTGAGTGCCGCGAGCATGCCCGGCGACGACGCGTCCCGGGAGGTGGACTGGGAGGGCGTACGCCTGCACGTTGTCACGGGCAAGGGCGGCACCGGCAAGACCACCATCGCGGCAGCGCTGGCGCTGGCGCTGGCCCACGGC
>JANWJC010000221.1 GCA_025449595.1 Acidobacteriota bacterium
CGCGCAGACCTGGTCGGTGGCCTGGGACCATGCCCAGCGCTACTGCCGATCCGCGCCGTTCATCAGGGCTGCGAGCTCGCGGCCCTCAGGATGCCGCAGACGGGGGCAAGTCTCCATCGGCGAAGCGTTCCCATGCCGACTGCTTCGTGATCCCCAGGCTGGCGGCGACCTCGGCCCAGGACTTACCAGCAGCACGTGCGGTGGTCACAGCGTTGATCTCTGCGCGGGCAAGCAGACTGCGCACCAGCTGGACATCCCCCAGCGCCTTGAGGGCGGCTTCTCCATCGGTGACGTGCCCAGGACTGGCGGTGGGCTCTTGATGCCACCCGTTCAGACGCTCCCACGCTCGTCGTCCGTCCTGCCACGGTGCCCGTCCACTCATTTCGTCAGGGTAACCTGACGGCGTTCTGTTGTGCAATGCCTCCCGCCGTCAGGCCGCGACTGGTGCTCCGCGTCGCCGGACGGCTCAAGTGATTCTGATGAGGTGCCGACGCTGCTCAGATGGGGCGGTGCGTGTCAGGCAGGCAAGGTCCACGCTCCGGCAGGACGCTGGAAGTGACCGGCGATGTCCTAGTGGGCGTTTCCCCGAGGCTAGGCGTCCGCGATACCCGAATGATCATTACCTGAGGAAAGCGATGTCCAGTCAATCCGTGTCCGCAGTACCTGGTAAGACCCGCTCACCGTGGGGGGTGTGGTGGCTGAGCTTGATCACGCTCGGGATCTACTACCTGGTCTGGTATCACAAGATCCACAGGGAGATTGCGGCAGCAGGGGGTAATGCTGGCCTGGCTCCAGCTTGGTCGCAGATCGTTCCGATCTGGAGTCTGATCTCCGTCGCTGGCACTGGCACATGGATCGCCGACCTGCAACATCTTGTTGGCGCGAAGGGCACGTCGAGTGCGGCCGTTGCCTTCTGGTCTCAGTTCTGGTTCTCCTCGCAGACACGCTACTTGCAGCGCCGCCTGAACCAAGTGTGGCTTCAGATGGCCAGGACCGCCGCGCCCACTACGGGTCCTGCCATTTAGCACGTTCGAAGGCTCGCGGATTGATGCTGTAGGGGGAAATCATGAAGGTTCGACACCGTGCGTCCCAGGTGAAGGTAGCGGTCGCGGTGGGGGTACTGACCCTGGTCGTCACCGGCTGTGGGCCCAACTGGAAGCCAGCGAGCCAGCAGAGCGCTGCTCCGCCCGCACCACAGGTCACGAGTAGTGGCAGCACGAGCCCGTCGTCAATACCGGCACCGTCCACTTCGCCGATATCTGTTGCATCTCCCACATCGCGGCCAAGCACCGTGACAGTTGTGACCTCCGGCTCGGCCATGGCGGCGGTGATGGCACTGGCGGTGAAGGGACGGGCACCCAAGACTGGGTACAGCCGTGCCCAGTTCGGCGCGGCCTGGGTCGACGTCGATCGCAATGGGTGCGACACCCGCAACGACATGCTCATCAAGGACCTGACAAGCAAGGTCATGTCCGGGACGTGCAAGGTGATGGCCGGGACTCTCACCGACCCGTATACCGCGACCTCGATCCGGTTCATCCGGGGCGGCGTGAGCGAAGTCGACATCGACCACGTGGTGGCCCTGAGCGATGCCTGGCAGACCGGTGCTGCCCAGTGGCCGTATGCCAAACGCGTCGCCCTGGCCAACGACCCGTTGAACCTGCAGCCCACCAGTGCCAGCGCCAACCGTCAGAAGGGTGACTCTGACGCCGCGAGCTGGCTCCCCGCATCGGCGGCATACCGGTGCAGCTACGTTGCCCGACAGGTCGCGGTGAAGCGCAAGTATGGGGCGTGGGTCACGGCAGCGGAGAAGACGGCGATGGTGGCGGTCCTGACCAGGTGCCCTGGCCAAGCCCTTCCGGCACCGGGCCCGCAACCCACCACCGCCTCAAACACCGGAGGCAAAGCCCCGACCACCAGCGCTCCGGCGACCCCGAAGCCAAAACCGACGAAGACCTCCACAGGAGGGGGCCTGGATCCCCAGTTCGGCACCTGCAAAGCGGCCAAGGCAGCCGGATACGGTCCCTATGTCCAGGGCAAGGATCCCGAGTACAACTGGTACAGAGATGCCGACCACGACGGAGTCGACTGCGAGTGAGCCCGACCGCCCTGCATCTCGATGCTGGGCTGCTGCAGTGGCTCCGGCCTGGCCATCTTGGTCGTCGCCATCGTGCCATCGCTACTTGGTGCTCATGTCTGACCAGACTGCGTAGTTGAGGTCACAGGCGTTAACACCGAGCTCGGAGGCAACTTCATTGAGCAGGGCCTCTCGTGGTGCCCCCGGAACCTGTCGTCGGGTGGTGAGTCATCCGCTGGCCTCACCTCGGATGTCGTCGTACACAGAGACCAGGTAAGCCATCAAGATCCTTGGCAACGCCGCGCCCGCGATACGCACCGGCGAAGCGGCCGCACTGAAGGTCAGTGACCTCAATCTCGATTCCCGAGCCCCTTCCGTGACGATCCAGCGCCGCACGTGTCGGGCCGACTGCCATACGACCTAACGACCCCGACGAGCTGTTCGCGCTCCAACGCGCGTCTCGCGCGCGTCTGATGACTGCAGGACGAGGCAGAGGACGCCCGGCGCTAGAGGGGACTAGAGGCCCTCGCGGTGACGGTGCCGGTGGCGGTGTCAGCTAGTCACCGAGTACCGGGCAGAGAACTTGGGTGAAGAACGAGAGGGAACGTGTCGGCCGTCTGCTGCTGTTCGTACAACGGTCGTCAAGACGTATCTCGGGTCCGTCGGAGGATCCCGATCGCGAGCACCGCGAGTGCGGCGGCACCTGTGGCGGCGACCAGGCGCTCGAACAGGCCGCTGTAGCCCGCGTCCTGCGTCAGCACGCTGGCCACCGCGAAAGCGGTGATCAGGACTGCCGTCCAACGCGTCGGGCGCGCCCAGTTCTCCCAGCCGTGTGTGCCGCGCATCGCGGCGGCCAGGAAGAACGCGGCCACCACGAGCAGCACGACGCCGATCGAGCTGATGGCGTTGTCGAGCTGTCCGCCCGTGTTGGACAGCTGTTGCGTGGGGGTGCATCCCGGATCAGCCATCCGGCAGGCCAGCCTCTCGACAGGAGACAGCAGGTCGCCAACCCCGACGATGGACAGGGCGAGCAGGGCCGAACCCGTCGACGCCCTCCAGCCACCGGTACGTAGTGCCGGCCGCACCGACCACACTGCGAAGCCGATCGTGCCGGCGCCGCACAACGACAGAACCACCACCAGGAATGCTCCATACGGCGCAGTGACCGCGAACATGTCGCTGATGGTGTGATCGACCACGCTGTAGTCCGGTCCCTGCCAGGACGCGGCGACGAGGACGATCGCGCCGAAGACCGCCTGGGCGATCAGACCGAGCCACGCCCATCGCCGTACGGTGGCGCCTCTGCCGGGCGAAGCGGCCGTCAGATCGACGTCTGCCCTGTCGAGGTCTCGCGGAGCGGCGGTGCTCATCGCGACGATCCTTCGACGTTGTTGATGCCGAGGGCGAAGTCGAAGTTCCCCACGCCGTTACGTGCCAGGCCCATCGTCAACACGCCCGCTCCCTCCACCCAGTGAGCCATGCTCAGGTCGCCGGTGTCGCGCGGGCGCAGGCCGAGACTCTCGATGAACGCTGACACGCTCGCCTTGGCCTGCGCATCGTCGCCGGCCATGAACACGTCCACCGGGCCGCCGTGGGCCAGGACGTCGCGGAAAAGGGTGTTGAAGGCCTTCACGACGTGGGCGCTCGCGGGCGCGGCCTCGGCCACCCTTTGCGCGATGGAGGTGTCGTGAGGGATGGCCAACCCGGTGCCGGTCGCGTTGAAGGGGTTGGTGATGTCGACGATGATCTTACCGGCCAGCGCGTCCCCGAACTCGCGGACGGCCGGCACGGCGCTGTCGGACAGCACCGCGAGAATGACGATGTCGCCGGCCGGGGCGGCACCGAATGTCCCGGTCGTGGCGCCGCCGCCGAGTGTCTTGGCCAGGGCCGCGGATTTGGCCGCGTCGCGGCCGATCACCTCGACGGTGTTGCCGCCCGTGATTGCCAGGGTGCCGATGGCGCTGGCCATGTTCCCCGAGCCGATGATGCTGATGCTGCTCATGATGAGCCCTCCTTGTTTTGACCGGCCGGTGGGGCCGACTCACGTTTGGTTCATGTGTGAACTATACGCACTCTGACACCAACCGGTTCATATGTCAACCAATTCGGATAGCATGGTCCGCATGGGCGAACCGCGATGGCTGGACGAACGCGAACAACACGCTTGGCGCAGTCTCGTGACCATGCAGAAGGGCATTACGGACTACCTCGGGCGACAACTGCGCGCCCGCAGTGGAGTCTCCATGGCCGACTACGAGGTACTCCTGCACCTATCCGAGGCGCCCGAGGGTCGCTTGAGGTCGTTCGTCCTCGCAAGGTGGTTGCGTTGGGAGAAGGGCCGGCTGTCACAGCACCTCACCCGAATGCAGGAACGAGGCCTCATCCGCCGGGAACCCTGTGCAACAGATCAGCGAGGTGCTGTAGTCGTCATCACCAAAAAGGGCCGTGCTCTCATCGAGAGAACCGCCCCACAAGTCGTGGCCGACGTACGCAACGTGCTGATCGATCATGTCACGCCCGAGCAGCTCGACCTCCTGACCGAACTAGGTGACCAGGTAAGAGCCCGGCTCGCAGAGATCGACGACCGAACGAGGTAACCGCTCCTCTGTCCAACGCACGAGTCCTTGAGGCCTGGTGATAGTTCCCGCTGCTTGACCACCCCAAGTGCGGGAAGCCCGCTGCTGTTCGGGGTCACCCCCGGATCAGCGCCCATCAGACCCGACGCCAACGCCTCTCGGCCCGGTCGCGAGAACAAGCCCGATGCCAGTGTCGAACACGGCGAACCTCCACGCTGGGAACAGGCCGGTTGGTTTTCTCTGTCACCAGCACTAGTGCGGAGAACTGTGCCCAAGATGCGGTTCGGGCTGGGTCACTTGCCTCCGGCGGCATCCCGAAGCCCGCACCGGTCCCGAGTCACCGGTGCGAACTGCCGCCACCGGGGAGTCGTAGCGCCCGGACGAACAGACTCCCCTCCGGCGGGCAAGGCCGCGCGGTGACCCAGGGCGACCGCCACGGCCGGCGTAGGCTCGTCCCCGGTCGGCCGGGCTCGTACCTGGAGGATCGGCACTGCCGCTATGGGAACCCTGACTAGCGGTGCCCGTAGATGATCGTCACGTCACACCGGAACGCTCAGATCGGCGCGGCGAGGGCCAGCGCTACGACGAGATGCGACTAGCGACCGAGCGGTAGATGGCATGTTGCTCGCGTGGTCCAACCGCGATGATTCACGCGTGCTGTCATCGAGTTGGCGGTAGATGAGTCGGAACCGTTGCGGCCGCTGGCCCGGTACGTCGAACTTGACCCGAGCCAGGCCGGTCAGGTCGCCACTGACGTCCGGTCGCCGAGAGCTTGCCGACGACTCGCCCAAGGGCGAGGTCGTCGGTGATGGCGACGGCGGCCGCGACGACGTCGGGGCCGTGGGCGGCCAAGGCGATCACATCGGCGGTGGCCTCAGGACGTGGGATCAGGTTGTAGCGCGGGCGTGCCGGTGTCCTGCTCACGCAGGCTTACGCGCTGCCGCCTCGGCGGCGCGGCGGAAGGCCTCGTCCAGGTCGGCGGCGGGTCAGCCGGTGTCCGTCGCTATCCGCCAGGCGCCGACGGGCGAGGTCGAGGTCGAGCTCGTCCTCGGTCTGCTCGAGTAGCTTCTCCCACACGTCCACGGGGACGATCACGCCTTGCGCGCGTCGATGCGAGCCGAAGTACACCGGCTCGCCGTCGCCGGCATCGAAGCGCCTGGCGATCTGGTGTAGCGCGTCGCGCGCCTCGCCCGTGGTCACAACATCAGCCATACCGTAAGGGTGCGGGAATCCGTACGGATTCAGCAAGCGGATGCTGTCCAGCGATCCGCTTCTACATGCTTCTTATGGCTAGTGGCACGACGCAGGTTCGTTCGGCGGCGACGCCGAGCCTGTCCAGTTCCTCTGGTTGCGCGGTCAGGTCCTGGGCGTCGGTGGAGCATCGGCGCATACCGTAGTGGTATGGTACTGGTATGTCTGTGCAGATGACGATCCGAGTTGATGATGACTTGGCCGCTTTCGTTGACGAGGCGGCGAAGGCCGGTGAAGGTAGCAGAGCCGACGTGATCAACCGCGCGATCAAGCGGGAGATGAGGCGACGTGCGGCCCAGCTTGACGCACAGATCTACGCGTCAAGCGCCGACCCCGACCTGGAGTCCGACGCTTACACAGCGTGGGCAGTGCATAACGTTGGCCAAGTTTGGTCGGATCTCAACTGATGCACCCGATCTGGCTCGCGCGCCTGGACAAGACACGTCCGGTGCTTGTCCTGACCCGCGAGGAAGTGAGAGGGGTGCGCCAGTTGGTCACTGTTGCACCGATCACCAGCACGGTGCGAGGTCTTCGCAGCGAGGTCCTTGTCGGCCAGCACAATGGGCTTGATAACGACTCGGCTGTCAACCTCGACTTGATCGCGACCATTCCACGGGAGAACCTGCTGCGCCCGGTCGGCGCGCTACTGGATGAACAAGAGCACGACTTGACACGTGCGTTCCACGACGCGTTCGACCTTGAAGACTGAGACCCGCGGCCTGGCTTCGCGGGTCTCAGCGATGCCGATGAGTAGCAGCACAAGCCAGCAGCTGCGTGCAGGCAATGGCACTGCCGATGAGGGCGACGATCGCGAAGATGGGCACAGCGATGACGCCTACCAACAGGGTAGCGAACCCGACGAGCTTGCTGATGGGCGTTCCAGCAACGAGGTGAGGACCGAGCTCATCGCGGTCGCAGCCTCGACCTTGGCGCTTCCCGCGCACGGTTGATCGGCGTCCGGTCGGTCGGGCAACGCCTGAAGATCGATACCACGGGCGGGCATGTCGCAGGTGCACGACTCCGGTTCCGAACGGCAGTGTCCTCAGGACCGATGGCGGCATCACCGGCACCTGGCGAAGGATGGTGGACGACGGGCGTTCCCCCATCCGACCGCGGGACAGGTCTGGGTGGGCGCGTTGATTTCCCCCAGGAGTTGGGCGACGTCCTCCAGGTCGCGAAGCTTCGCCAGACCGCCGAGGACGAGCCTGACGGTGGCGGCGTCCCAGATGGCATCTGCAGCGTGCTCTCCCCATCGGTGTCGGGCTTCGGCGAGTGGCTGAAGCACGGGGAGGTTGTGATGCCCGACCCACCGCCTTCGACCATGAGGGACAGCAGGGACGGCAGCGGTGTCAGGTCGGTACTCGTCCCAGTCCGGGTGCTCGCCCGAGATCGACCGGTAGTAGTCGACCAGCGGTTCGAGCGCCTCGGGCAGGTGCAGCACCTCGGCAGTGCCGTCGATCTGCACCCACGGGTCGTCCCAGTCGTCGGAGAGGACCAGCACACTGACCCGCAAGTCGCGCTCGGCCTTGCGGGTCTTCGCCCGGCCCGGGTACGTCGACACCACGACCCGTCCCTTGGTGTCGATGCCGCACGAGACCGGCGAGACCTGCGGGCGCCCGTTTCGGCGGGTCGTCAGCAAGATCGCGTGTTGGCGCGGCCGAAGGAACTCAGGCAACGCGTCACGCTCAACCCTGGTCGCGGTGGCGATTCTCGGCATCGCGACATCCCAGGTCGCGGAAGGCCGACGGTCCCCAGTCGTCGCGGAGCCACGGGTGATGTCCATCAGTGTCGTTCTCGGTCCACGGGAAGGTGCGTTGCAGGGTCGGGCGCGGCCGTGGACATCGGGACGGGGGGCGGCGCCGTCCAGGAGGCGAGGAGCCGGAGCCGTTCCGCGGAGGGCGACCCGGGCTCTGCGGTGTAGACCATGAGGACGAGGCCGGGCTCGGCGGTGACCGCGAGTTCCTCATAGGCCAGGACGAGCTCACCGACGAGGGGGTGCTCGAAGCGCTTGGTGCCAGCCCCGTGGGCGCGGACGTTGTGGTCGGCCCAAAGCTGGCGGAATGTCTCGCTTTGGGTGGACAGCTCGCCGACGAGGTCCTGGAGCACGCGGTCGTGGGGGTCGCGCCCGGCTTCGGCGCGCATGATCCCCACGCACATCGCCGCGAACATCTCCCAGTCCGGGTAGAAGTCGCGCGAGGCGCGATCGAGGAACTGGAACCGAGCCAAGTTCGGCGCGCGGCCGCCGTCGCCAATCACCGGTGAGTAGAAAGCGCGGCCGAGGGCGTTGGTGGCGAGCAGATTCTGTCGGGGGTCGCGGACGAAGGCGACGCCCTCGGTGATGGCGTCCAACGCCCACTGCAGGCTCAGCCGCGGGGCGGCCTTGCTCAGGGCACGACGCCGCGGCCGGCCAGACGTCGGGACGCCATCGGCGGATCGCGCGAGGTCGAACAGGTGGGCACGTTCGGTCTCGTCGAGCTGCAGCGCACGTGCGAGCGCCCCCAGGACCCCAGTGGAGGCACCTGCGATCTGACCTCGTTCGAGTTTGGCGTAGTACTCGACGCTGAGCCCGGCGATGGCTGCCACCTCGCTGCGGCGCAGCCCGGGGACGCGTCGACTGCCAGTGGTCGGCATGCCGACCTGGCCGGGGGTGATGCGGGCGCGGCGGGTGGTCAGGAACTCGCGCACTTCCTGTCGGTTGTCCACGGCCGCAACCCTAAACGGCATCTTCCACCCAACGCAGCGACGAAGGGTGCCCTCTCAGTACACCCATCAGCAGGGACTCCCGCGTCGCGGGTTCGGGTGGTTGACTCGATCATGTAGGACGGATCCCCGCTTGCGCCACGCGTCGCGTGGCCTGCGAAGCTACGAACAGGAGCGCGCGCGATGCGTCAAGTTGTGATGTACGGACCGGGTGACGTCCGGGTGGAGCAGCGGGACGACCCGCGGATCCTCGAAAACACCGACGCGATCATCCGGCTGGCCGCGACCAGCATCTGCGGCAGCGACCTGTGGCGCTACCGCGGCACCGAGCCGGTCGACCACCAGGTGATGGGCCACGAGTATGTGGGAGTCGTTGAGGAGGTCGGCTCCGAGGTCCGCACAGTGAAGGTCGGCGACTTCGTCATCGGGTCGTTCTGGGCCTCGGACAACACCTGCGACATCTGCCGCGCCGGCTACCAGGCCTACTGCGTGCACCGCGTCTTGATGGGCACCATCGGCACCCAGTCCGAGCTGGCCCGCATTCCGTTGGCCGACGGCACCCTGGTCGCCACGCCCGGGCACCCAGACGCGCAACTAATTCCGTCGCTCATGGCGGCGTCCGACGTGCTCGGCACCGGCTGGTTCGCCGCCGTCGCCGCCGAGGCCGGCCCAGGCAAGACCGTCGCGGTCGTCGGCGACGGCGCTGTGGGCCTGCTGGGAGTTCTCGCTGCCCGGGAGCTCGGCGCCGAACGCATCATCGCCTTCAGCCGTCACGCCGACCGCCAGGCCCTGGCTCGCGAGTTCGGCGCCACCGACATCGTCGAGGAGCGTGGCGACGCGGGCGTCGCGAGGGTCAAGGAGCTGACCGACGGGCTGGGCGCCCACTCGGTCATCGAGGCCGTCGGCACCCAGGAGGCCATGATGCAGGCCATCCACTCCACCCGCCCGGGGGGCCACGTCGGTTTCGTCGGGGTCTCCCACGACGTCGCCATCCCCGGCGACGCCCTTTTCATGGCCGGCATCCACCTCCACGGCGGCCCCGCCCCCGTCCGGGAGTACCTACCGGAACTCATCCAGCTCATTTGGGATCGCAGGATCGACCCCGGCAAGGTCTTCGACCTCACCCTGCCCCTCGACCGAGCTGCCGAGGGCTACCAGGCGATGGATCAGCGCACCGCCATCAAGGTCCTGCTCACCCTCTGACAACCCAGCCACGCCAGCCACACGGAGAAACCCGATGCCCTCCGGACGCGACTCCTTAGCCGCGCTGCTCACCGCAGCAGTGGCATTGGCCCTGGCTGGCTGTGGCGTCGCCGGCACCTCAAGCGGCCCGTCCACAACCGGTGTGCCATCACCCAGCCGCGCGTCGGGCGCCTCAAGTCCCGGTCAGATGAGTCCCACGCCAGGCACCGCGACCGGAACCCCACTCGCTCCCGAGACCGATCAGGAAGACCGAATGTTGATCAAGGTCACCATAGGCGACCGGAGTTTCCACGCCACCCTCGCTGACAGCACCGCCAGCCGAGACCTCGTCGCGCAGCTGCCACTGACTGTCGCGATGGTCGACCACGGCGGGGTCGAGAAGACCGGCCCGTTGCCTGCAGCGCTGTCCCTGGAAGGTCAACCTGGCGGTGCAGACCCCGACGTGGGAGACGTCGGTTACTACTCTCCCGGCCACGACTTCGTTCTCTACTACGGCGACCAGTCCTACTACGACGGCATCGTCATCCTGGGTCGACTACACGACGGCGCAGCCGAAAGCATCGCCGGCATACGCGGTCCCGTCACCGCGATCATCGAGACCGTCCCTGCCTGACCGTCCCCCGCCTGCAAAGTTGTTCAGGAGACCTGATGAACCCGACTTTCGACTTCACCGGACAGGTGGCTCTGGTCACCGGAGCCAGCTCCGGCATGGGCCTGGCGACCGCCCGAGCATTCGCCCAGGCCGGCGCCGCCGTCGTCCTGGCGGACATCAACGCCGAGGCTCTGACCCGGGAGGCACACGCCCTCACCGCCGATGGCCAGCGGGTCCTTGCCGTCACCTGCGACGTCGCCGACGAGTCCAACGTCGCCGCCGCCATCGCTACTGCAGTCAACACGTTTGGGCGTCTCGACCTGGCCTTCAACAACGCCGGGATCCAGGCTCCGCCCATCGACGCCGCGGATGAGCCCGCCGAGGTCTTCGACCGGGTCAACGCCATCAACCTGCGCGGGGTGTGGGCGTGTATGAAGCACGAGCTGGCCGTCATGCGTGAGCAGGGCAGCGGCGCGATCGTCAACTGCTCCTCACTCGGCGGACTGGTCGGCCTTCCCGGTCGAGCGGCCTACCACGCGTCCAAGCACGGAGTCATCGGCCTCACCAAAAGCGCCGCCCTCGAGTACGCGCCACGAGGCATCCGTATCAACGCCGTCTGCCCCGGCTCCATCGCCACACCCATGGTCGAAGACATGATCGCCGCGGGAGAGCTCGACCACGACGAGGCGGTCGCCGACCAGCCCATCAACCGTCTCGGCCGGGCCGACGAGATCGCGGCCGCGGTGCTGTGGCTGTGCAGCCCCGGTGCCAGCTTCGTCGTCGGAGTCTCCCTCCCCGTCGACGGGGGCTACACCGCACGCTGACCGCTACCGCGTCACCCATCAAATGAGGCTAGGAACTATGACTGCGGAACTGAACCAACCCGCCTACCGGCGCGCCTCGGTGAAGGGCCCGGCCGAGATGTTCGCGGGCGACGTCTGGTTCGACCAGATCGTCAAGGGCGAGGCGCCCTCGCGGCTGCGGATGAACGCCGTCCACTTCGCCCCCGGGGCGCGCACCGCCTGGCACTCCCACGCCGTGGGCCAGACCCTCTACGTCACCGAGAGGGTCGCCCTGGCCCAGGAGCGCGGCGGCAGCGTCGTCACCCTCTACCCCGGGCAAACCGTCACCTGCCCACCCGGGGTCGAGCACTGGCACGGCGCCCACCCCGAGCAACTGATGACCCACCTGGCGATCTGGGAGGCGCCGGAGCACGGCTCGGACCTCGAGGAGAGCACCTGGGGCCAGCACGTCACCGACCAGGAGGCCAGCCAATGACCGGGCAACAAGCCCCCAGCCCCATGGCATTCGTCGACGCCTATCCGGCCGTCTTCGACACCTTCCTCGCGGAAGTCGACGATCAGACGACGGGTCACCTCGACGAGCGCACCCGACACATCGTGCGCTTGGCCGCTCCTATCGCGTACGACGCGACGAACGCCTACCCCAGCCTGTTGGCCTCGGCACTCGACACCGGGCCCCTCGACCCGGCCGACGCAGGCGAGGTAGTGGTTCAGGCCGTCCCGTACGTCGGGATGGGCCGGGCAGCCACGTTCGCTCGGCTCACCTCAGATGTCCTCGCCGCGCGCGGCGCCCAGCTTCCCCTCGCCTCGCAGACCACCGTAACCGCGGTGACCGCGACGGAGGCCGGACTGGCGGTCCAGCGCCAGATCGTAGGAGCCGAGACCGTCGACGCGCTCTACGCCGACGCAGCCAAGGATCAGCTGCACATCCAACGATGGCTATCGGCCCACTGCTTCGGAGACCACTACACCCGTAGCGGCCGCGACGTGCCCGCCCGCGAACTCGTCACGTTCATCCTGCTCTCCGCACTCGGAGGAGCCGACCCTCAAGTTGCCGCGCACGTCACCGGCAACCTCAACGTCGGCAACGATCGCGCCACCATGACCGACGCCATCACCGCCGTCCTGCCCTGGATCGGCTACCCCGCAGCCTCAACGCGCTGCGCGCCAACGACCAAGCAACCACCCGCCCGGCCGACGACTGACGCGCAACAGGCGGCGAGCGCGGATCAGCGTATCGGCGAACCGCTGGCAGGTGTCGTGCCGCACTCATACTGCCGCCGGTGGGTCGGGATTGAGCAAGGTTCTCGCTGGGGACAACCGGCTCAGCAGAGTGTCGGTCGAGTTCGTTGGCGTAGCGTGGAGCGAAGTCGGCTCCAGATTCATGGCAGTGGTTCGACCCTGAAACGGTATGGCAGGCGTCCGCGAACCGGCGATCGAGTCCAGAGAAGGTGGCCGGCCCATGGCTCAGTCTCACGGAGGGCCGGGCTCATCCCCTCCCAGCCGCTGGTGACGATGAGACAGTCGAGCAACGGGCCCGCGAAGCAAGGGCAGGTGGGTTGGCTCACCGGCATCGGGAGCTCCAGCAGAAGCTCCCCCTCCGGGGTGTACCGTCGCAGTGCGCCGCCCTCCCAGAGCGCTATCCAGACGCAGCCGTCGGAATCGACCACTAACCCGTCCGGGACCCCCTCGCTTGTCTCCAGCCTTGCCAGATCCGCGCGACGAACGCCGACGGTGCCCTTATATTGGTTGTATTCATAGCGTCGAATCACGGGCTCGGTGGAGTCAATGAAATACAACGTGCAGCCATCAGGTGACCAGTCCAGACCATTGGGTTCGGTCAGCCCATCGAGGACGACGCTCGCCGTTCCAGTGGGGTCCAGTGACCAGAGCAACCCGTCCGCCGCCTGAGGCCCCGAAGCTGTAGTGCCGACCAGGAAGCGTCCGACCGCGTCGCATGCGCCGTCGTTGAATCGGGCGCCGGCTGGGGGCGCGATCGGCACCGGGTCGGCATCCGCCTTCCCTGCAGGGTCAAGGAGCACGAACGCCTTGTCCGTCGCCGCGACAAGGCCGCCGTCGGAGCGCAGCGCGACCGCACCGAGCACACCGCCGACCGGAGTTGTCTCATCCGCCCACGCCTCGCCGGGCTCACGGGTCGCTGCCGAACGGTGTAGGCGACCGTAGAGCAGGTCGACCCACAACACAGTGCTGGTACGCACATCCCAGAGGGGGCGCTCGCCAAGCTCGCACCCTGATGGAACCGCGACTTTCCAGTCCCTCAGGGAACCTAATCTCACTTCCCGATGCCGGCCGTGAGCCCGCTGATCAGGTACCGCTGAAAGACGAGGTACACAATGACGGCTGGGATAGCGCTCACCAGAGATCCGGCCATCAGCACCGGAATGTCAGTCACGCGCCCGGTCGAGAGGACCCCCAAGCCCACCGTGATGGTTCGCTGGTCGGTGTTCTGCAGGAACAGCAACCCAATCAGCAGGTCGTCCCAGATCTGGATGAACTGCAGCACTATTACCGTCACGACGGCGGGCACGGACATCGGAACCGCGATGCGCAAAAAGACTCGGCCGTAGCCGAGACCGTCGATGATCCCGGCCTCGATGAGCTCATCGGGCAGCCCGCGGTAGTAGGCGGTCATCAAGAAGGTAGCGAACGGCGTGCCGAGCGCCGCGTACACCAGCACTGCACCGAAGTAGGTGGTCAGCAAGTCAACCTTGGCGATGTTCACATATGCAGGAATGATGATGGACTGCATTGGGATCAGCATCGCAGCAATGATGCCGAGGAACACGAGTGTCGATGCACGGTAGCGCAACTTGGCGAAGGCAAAGCCTGCGCAGGAGCTTACGAAGACGATGATCGCGATCGATAGGACGCAAACGATCATTGAGTTCGTCAGCTGTGACCCGACGGGCAGCACGGATGTCAGCTTGCTCCAACTCGTCAGCGAGTGGCCCGAGCCCGACACATACTGATCCTGCGTCTTCAGCGACGTATTGATCATGAACCAAAACGGGTAGAGCATCACGACTGCGACGACAACCATAGCGAGGAAAAGGGCGACTCGCCGACCCCTGCCGCGCCGCTGCCCCTTGCGGGGAGCGACATCGCTTCCCGCCCGTGCGCCCCGAGGCACCGTCATGGTCACGTTCATCTTCCCGTCAGTCGTCGGATCGGAGAAGCTTGAGCTGTGCCAGGCCGATGATCACCATAATGACCAGCAAGATCACGCCCAATAGTGCGCCAGTACCGAATGCCCCTTGGGCGAACGCGGTCTGATAGACGAAGAACTCGAGCGTCGTGGTCCCGTAACCCGGCCCGCCACCGGTCATCACGAAGATGAGGCTGAATAGCCCGGTGAAAGCGCTGATCACAGTGATGATGAATGAGAACTGGACGAATCGTTTGAGAAGGGGGAAGGTGATGTGTCGGAATATGCGCAAGGCACCTGCGCCGTCGACCCGGGCAGCCTCCTGAAGCGCCGGATCGATGGTAGCCATCCCGGTCAGGAAGATGATCGTGTTGGTGCCGATCATCGACCAGATGAAGGTCAGACCGACCGCGAGCAGCGCGGTTCGCTCGCCGGACAGGAAATCGGTCTGGATCCCACCGAGCCCGATGGCCGCAAGGATCTGATTGAGCGTGCCATCCCGGGCGAAGAACCGGGCAGCTACCATACCGATAACGACCCAGGAGACAGCGGTGGGCAAGAAGTAGATGGATCGGAACAGCCACCATCCATATACGCGCTCATGGAGGATAGCCGCGATTCCCAGTGGGATCAGGATGGCAACCGGGACCGCGAGCATGAGCAGCGCGTTGTTCTCCAGGACGCGCCAAAAGATCGGGTTCTTGAACACTCTCAGATACGTCGAAGGCCCGATCCAGATTGTGTTCAGGCCGTCCCAGTCGGTCATTGAGTAGTAGCCGGCTTGGATGATCGGGATGCCGAGCAGCAGAGTGACCAGGGTGAAGGCGGGCAGGCTCAGGACGAAACCCATCCGTCGACGGCTCCGCTGCAGGGCCGAGGTCGCGGTTCTCGAACCCGGGCGAGTGCGCCCTGGTGACACTGCCCGGGGTGGGACAACCGGCGCTGTCATCTGAGGAACTCCTGCTGGTCACCCGTGCCGCACGGGGTGGGCGTGAGATGGCCTGCTCGCCCACCCCGTGCGGCTCGGTCTGCGTGGGCTACTGGAAGTTCGGACCGCGCTGCTCCTCCGGCAGCTGCTGCCACACCGTGTTCAGCTGCCCGAGGCCGTCGGACGGTGATGTACTGCCGTCCAGGATCGGCGGTAGCACCTTGTTGCCGGAGTCGACCACGTCGCCCTGGACTACATTGTCGATCATCGGGTACTCGGTGAAGCCCTGTTTGCCGGCGAAGTCGAGCATCTGCTGGTTGACCGGGTTCGTCGTCGTCGTTCCTGCCAACGCCGGGATCAGCCCCGCCTCATTGACGATCTTCGCCCCGGCATCGCTGGCGACGAATGACAGGAAGTCGGCGGCCTCGGCCTGGTGCTGGCTGTATGTGGTGATGCTGTAGCCGTCTCCCGGGAACTCCACGACCCCCTTAATGGGCGTCGACGAGAAGGGCGGCACGAACGCTGCGACGTCGCTCTTCATCGCGTCTGTGAACTTCTGGGTGTCCCAGGTTCCGTCGACGATCATGGCCGCCTTTCCGCTGGTGAAGTCATCTAGGTTGTTGGTCTTGGTCAAGACGTCAGAGTTGGTGCAACCCTTGCTCTTCAGCGCTGCCCACTTGGTGAACTGGTCGATGTTCGCCTGCGAGTTCCAGGGGATCTGACCGGTGTAGAGCCCTTTCCACTGGTCGACGGAGTACTGACCGATCATCAGGTAGCTGGCGTCGTACCAAGGATAGAACTCGGCCCCCAGACTCTGACCCCCGTTGCCGTAAACCATTGGAGTGGCGTATCCGGCCGCCTTGAGCTTGCTGCACGACGCGTAGAGCTCGTCCCAGGTAGTCGGCACGGACGTGATGCCGGCCTTGGCGAACGCTTTCTTGCTGTAGAAGCCGATGTAGAACTGCTGCTCCAGCGGCATCACGTACGGGCCGTTGTTCGCGTCGAAGCCGTCAGACATCCACTGCAGCCCGGACACCTTTGAGAGGGTGTCGGCTGGGATCTTGTCCTTGAGGTTCACCAAGAAGTTCTTGTACTTCAGGGTGAATAGACCGGTCCACATGACTGCCAGGTCAGGGCCTGTCTTGGAGATCGCAGCGGCCTGAAGCAGGGAGAAGTAGTTGTCGCCGGGTTGGCTGACGACCTTGAACGTGACATTCGGGTGCAGCGCAGTATAGGCGTCCGTCAGCTTCTGGGTGGCTACGGCGTTCTGCTCGGTGCCGTAGTTGTGCCAGAGCGTCAGGGTCACCGGCGCCGCCGCGGCCGAACCGGAACCGGTTCCGGGCGCGCTGCTGCTGCTTGAGCAGGCGGCCAGGACCGCTGCGGTAGCGACAGCGGTTGCGATGAGAGTCATTCTTCGCATGTGTCCTCCTTGTCGTGCCGCAGCGGGTCCGCTGTGGGTTGCTCCAGGTGTCACCCGTGACGGCCGGTCCATCAGGACCGTCCCACGACGGGTGGCACGAACCTGCGGTGTGCCGGGGTCGGTGCCCGCAGGAAGTCGAAATCGCAGCCGGTGTCGGCTTGGGCGACATGGGCCTGATAGAGGGCCGGCCAACCTCGCAGGTGTTGGGAGACTGGCGCTGTCCAGGCCGCTCTACGACGCGCCAACTCCTCGTCGGGTACGTCCAGATCAAGGCGCCCCGCAGCGACGTCGACGTCGATGGGATCACCGTCCTGCACCAGGGCCAACGGGCCGCCGACTGCGGCCTCGGGTGCCACATGAAGAAAGCAGGTTCCGAACGACGTGCCACTCATCCGGGCGTCGGTCACTCGGACCATGTCACGCACGCCGTCGGCAGCGAGCTTCGCGGGGATCGGGATCATGCCCCATTCCGGCATCCCGGGTACACCGACCGGGCCCGCCCCTCGCAGGACGAGCACCGTGTCGACCGAGACGGGCAGCTCCGGGTCATCGATCCGACGGCGCATGTCGCCGTACGAGGTGAACACGAGCGCTGGGCCGCGATGGTGGAACAGCTCCTCCGATGCTGCCGACGTCTTCAACAGTGCGCCGTCAGGGGCCAGGCTGCCCGTCACTACCGCGAATGCGCCACCGTGACGCAGGGGGTCCGTAGGATCACGCAGAGCCCCTCCCGTGGTGACGGCCTGCGAAAGCTCTTCACGCCAGGTCCTTCCTGTGGCGACCGTCGTGTCCAGCTCCATGTGATCCTGCAACAAGTTCATGACCGCGGGAAGGCCACCGGAGCTGTGGAAGTCCTGGATGAGCAACCGCCCCGAGGGCTCGACATCAGCGAGCACTGGGATCTGGCGGCCAAGGGATGTCACGTCGGACAGCTGCAGTGACGCCCCAGTGCGCCCCGCAATCGCGAGCAGGTGCACGATGGCGTTAGTGGATCCGCCGATCGCGTGTAGCACGCGGATGGCGTTGCGAAACGCCGCGTCGGTGAGGATCCGGGACGGAGTCAGGCTCTGCTCGACTAGGCCCACAATGCGCCGGCCCGACTCGTGGGCGGCGATGACGCGCTCGGGGGTGTCTGCGGCTGCCGTGGACGTCCCCGGCAGTGACAGGCCCAGCGCCTCGGTCACGATGGCCATCGAGGAGGCCGTTCCCATCGTGTTGCACGAGCCCTGCCCGCACGCCAGACAGGACTCGAACTCACGCCATCCGGCGTCGTCGAGACGCCCGGTCCTGTGGTCCTCCCAGGCCCGCCACAAGTCGGTTCCGGTTCCAACGCGTCGCCCACGAAAGAGCGCCGGGGGTCGAGCCCCAGCAACGACCACGATGGTAGGTAGGTCGGCGCTGACAGCGCCCATCACAGCACCCGGGACGCTCTTGTCGCAGTTCGCCAGCAGCACGACTCCGTCGATCGGGTAGGTGCGCAGGTACTCCTCTACCTCCATCGCCAACAGATTTCGGTAGAGCATGGCCGTGGGCTTCATGAGGTCCTCGCCGAGAGACATCACCGGCAGCTCGACGCCGATACCGCCGGCTTCCGCGATTCCGCGGCGGACGTGTCCGACGAGCCCGTCCAGCGGCAGGTTGCACGGATTGAGGTCACTCGCAGAATTCATGATCCCGATGACAGGGCGGTCGTGGTCGGCTGCGAGCTCGAACCCGGCGTTGCGCATCGCGACCCGGTGAATCACAGCCACCTCATCGTCGCCGTGGAACCATTCGCTGCTGCGAAGCGAGCCGATCATGTTCACCTCCCTGTGCCGTGCTTGGTATGCGTGAGCGAGTTCGCGGTTAGACGCTCGGGATCCCCAGGCCCGCAGCGCCCGGTTTGGACTGGGTCAGGTCGAGCCCGCTGCGAGCCAGCCACTCCAGCGAAATCTGGGCCCGGCGGACCTTCTCCCGGGCGATGAGCTCGGCGTCCTGTTGCAGGTGCATGCCGGATGGGTACAGAGACCGGGAGTTACGGAGTCCGAACTTGACGTACAGCGGCGCCGCGACCCGGACCAGATCGCCTACCTGCTCACCACGTACCATCCCACCCAACCCGTCGGGGGCCTCGACGTACAGATCCAAGGGGAGCTCGGTGACGGCTCGCATCTCGGCTAGTTCCGCCAAGGTGAGGTCGGTGGGCAGGTTCACGGTGCTGGCCCCGAGCTCCTGGAGCAGGACCAGGGTTGCGGGGTTGGATGGCGCTGCTGTTGCAGAGACTTTCCATACGATCTCGGCAGGCAGTTGCCCGGCGCTCTGCGCGCGGGTGAGCAGTCGCAAAAGCCCTAGGTCGGCCACGAGGAAGCCCCGGATGCCGCAGTCCGCGGCCCTAAGCACGTCGTCAACGGCATACTTGAGCTGTCGTAGGCCTCGCACTCCCCCGGCAAGCGCCGCTCCATCCTTGGCCCGGGCGGTCGCGGACAGACCCCATTCCTCCCGTGGCCCCACGAACAATGACACTTCCAGCCCGGCCTCAGAGGCAAGTGCGGACATTTCGCGTAGCTCTGCCTCGGTGTGCATCATCGCGCCACTGCCCTGAGACACGCGGTTGATGACGACACCGCGACGCTGTGCCTCCTCGAGGACCGCTGTCAAGACACCAGGGCCTTCGACAGACGGAATCTCGATACGGAAGTTCGCCCCGTCCGGGAACATCTGGGCGCTGGCGGGCGAATCGGCCTCCTGGGCGATACCTGCTGCCCGGAGTAGTTCAGTGGCGCGCATCGAGTGTCCTCTCACGCCGCGTCAACGAGCACTCCCGGCCGCGCCGGAAGTTGCTCGTCAGCCAGCGGCCAGTCGGTGGTCATGGTGATCGGCTCCGGTGTCTCGGTCGCCGTCAGGTAGGTGTCCTCATCCTTTGCCCCACCGGAGACGCTGGGATTCCATGCCACCGCACAGCCGACGGGCAGCGTGATGTCAATCCAGGGGCTAGTGGTTTGGGTCGGCGCGATCTCGAACTCCCGCTGTGCGTATCCGATGGGGCCGCCTTGGTAGTGCTGGCGCCAGTGCCCTTCTGCGTTCTCCGCAGCGTAGGCGGCCTCGAGCTCGGTCATGACCGACCTGATCGTCTCCCCGGGAGACGAGGCGGCGAGCAGGCGCCGGTGGATGCGTCGTGTGGCGGCGAGGCCCGCCGTCAGTTCAGCGCCGATGCCGCCAGCGCAGGCGTAGCGGGTCAGTGCGACGTGCAGGCCGTTCCGGGACGCCACCAGCACGGCCATGACCAGATTGTGCAGCCTGTCCCCGACCGCTACTGGATGGCGGAAGTGGCGTACCCGCTCATCTCCGCCCACGAGCAGAACCGGCGCCTGGGCGCCGACCCGCTCCACTGCGGCCGCGATCGATGCGGCGACGTCGCGGTCCCGGTCCCCAGGGCGCCACGCCCAGAGCGCGTCTTGCACCGCACCGCTGGCATCGCGGCCAAGGGAGCGCATCTGCTCCTGCTCCGGCTCGGACAACGCGAGGCGGGCCTGGGTCAGGGGGACGGTGAGGTCATGTGCGAACGCGGGATGACCGTCTGATCCAAGGTCCGCGCACGATGTGCCGAGATACTCAGACGCCGCTTGGAGGAAGGCCTCCGGATCCCACCAGGGGACGGTGAGCACTTCCATCTCATGGCTCGCGGGCGCGTACTCAGCCAGCAAACGCGGCGCCTCGACCTCAGTGGTGATCAGCGCAGTCCGCTTGTCGCTCACCACGGCCCAGACCACGTCGACAGTTGCTGTCCGGTCGATCGGCGGGTTCATCCCGCCGGTTACCCAGGCGACCATGCCAGGTCGGGTAAGCACGACACCCGGAAGGGCAGCGCTGTGAGCGACGGCGCGCGCGCGACCGATGGCACCGGCCTCGCGCGGCGATCGATCAGCAGAGCTATTCATACTCTTTACCCCTCGTTCGGTATGGCCGAACCGCCATCGGCAGCGCCGCACACAATTGCGAGGACAGCAGAGCAGCCCGCTGGTGGCAGTGTCAAGCATGTCGGTGTAACGATCCGGTTTGGCCACAACGTGATTCGATGCCGGGGCTCCCCATAGGGCCATGGTGCCCCAAGATGTCGGGGTTGCAGTCGACTCATTGATCGTTCGCTGTGACCACGCTATGTTCGGTGGTACCGAACCGAGAGGGATGTCGTGGCAGCTCTGGCAGGAACCCCACCGTCGAACGCAACCGGCCTGGACTCTGTCGCGCCGCGCTACACCGTCGGCAGCGTGGCCAAGGCAACGCGTCTGCTCGACCTAGTGTCGGACGCTCCCCTGGACGGGTTGACCGTGACCGAGCTCGCCCGCGGGTTACAGACATCCAAGAGCACGGCGTTCGCACTGGCCCGCACGCTGGCCGACCGGGGCTACTTGCGTCCGGTCGATCCCGGTCCCCGCTACCAGCTCGGGTTGACACTGGTGCGCCTCGGAGATGTCGCGGCCAACCAACAGCCACTACGTCAACTGTGCCAGCCGATCCTGCACAACCTGAGCACCAGCACGGCACTTACGACGCGGGTGGCGATCAACGACGGCGGGCAGCCCGTCTTCATCGAACGTGTCGATGCCCCCGGCACAATCCGGTTCCACACCCCGCTCGGAATACCGGAGCTGGCGCACGTCAGCTCGGCCGGCAAGGCGATCCTGTCGACATTCACCGACGAGCAGGTCAAAGAGTTCGTCACCGTTCACGAGATGGTCCGGCGGACGCCCAAGACCATCGTGACCCTGGAAGATCTGCTCGCGGACCTGACCATCACCCGACGACGCAACTACGCGGTCGATGATGAGGAGGATGTCGAAGGAGTCTTCTGCATCGGTGCGGCATTCTTCGATCACACCGGGACCTGCGCGGGCGCCGTGAGCGCCACCGGGATCAAGCGCGACCTCGCCCCGCGCGAAGTCGACGATATCGGTCGGGCAGTGGCCGCGGCGGCCGGCCAGGTGACAGCGCTGCTGCGCGGTACACCACCACCTGCAACGGACCCGCGATGAAGGCTCTGGTTGTGCGCGAGCCCGGTCAGATCACACTAGAGGAGTATCCCGGTCCCGTTCAGGTGCCCGGATCGGTCCTGATCCGACCCGTCGTCGTCGGCATGTGCGGAACTGATCTCGAGATCATCGACGGTCACATCGATCCCGCCTACGTTCACCGACCAGTGGTCCTTGGACATGAGTGGAGTGGCGTGGTCGTCGACGGGACCGATGCCCCCGAGTCGCCCCCGGTAGGCACCCGGGTCGTCGTGGAGGGCATCGTTCCGTGCCGCCACTGCGCGGCATGCGTCGCCGGGGATACCAACCTCTGCCAGACCTACGAGGAGTTCGGCTTCACCCGCGACGGAGCGGCAGCCGAGCTGTTGTCGGCGCCCAGCGAGTTGGTCCATGCGCTCGCGCCGGAAGTCTCCCTGGAGTCCGGTGCCCTGGTCGAACCCGCCTCCGTGGTACTTCGAGCTCTTTTGCGGGCAGCGCCACGGCCGGGCTTACGCATCCTTGTCGTGGGCGATGGAACTGTCGCGCTTTTGGCAGCCACACTGGCCCGGCTCTGGTCGCCGGCCTCCGTGACGATGTTGGGCGCCCGGCCGGACCAGCACATACTGGCAAGTGCGGCTGGTGTCGATACCTTCGTACTGGATTCGTCGTCAGCTGGCGGCGGCTACGACCTCGTGATCGAAGCGGCTGGCGCGGCATCCGCAGTCGAAACCGCCATGGGTGCGGCGAGGCGTGGCGGACGCGTCGTGCTGCTCGGTCTGGCCGGGAACAACATCACCGCACCTCTTCGCATCGATGATGTCGTCAACGGAGATCTGACCGTCAGCGGAAGCTTCGCATACACCTCAAGCACCTTTCGCACGGTAGTGGACCTCCTGAACACTGGTCGACTCACTCTCGACTTCCTGGTGACCCATCGCTTCCCACTGACACAGTGGGAGTCCGCCCTCGCCGCACTACGCTCCCCCACAGGAACCCGGGGAAAGATCCTTTTGGATATCAGCCCCTCACCGACGAAGAAGTGATCAGCTCCGGCCGGCTCATCCCGCCAACCTCGAGGCATGTGCCCTGCACTGGAGGTAGCGATCCGGCGCCGGTGGACTGGGATGGTTTAGGGGTGCCTAATCAAGGTCGACGGACTGCGTCGCCGAGTTGGTGCCGACGGTCGCCCACACGGTGTCAAGCACAGGTACTGCGCACGTTACGCGTTGCCCCGAGCCTGCCGGATCGACGGTGTCGTGCAGGTGTGACGAGACGATCAGCGGGTCCGCGCCAGGCCAGAAGGTCGATGGGGTCGAGGGTCGACAGCTTGCGGGGGCCGCATGCGGATCACCCGCAAGACCCACCTTCAGCGCCCCGGACCGCGGCTTCCGCTCAGGTCTCGAGGAAGGTGACCTTGCGCAGGCGATCGAACAGCCTGTCGACCTCACGAGTCGTCTCCGCGTCGAGAATCAGACCGACCGGGCCGCGGGAGAAGGTGTTGGTCAGGACACCCTGACGCTTGAGCAAATGCTTCTGGACGGATACGAACGCGTCGAGACTGGTGTGCATGGAAACGAGAGTGCACAGCGCGCCGTGCAGCGCCGCGACGCGTTCATGGTCGCCGCCATTGAGCGCCTTCCAAAGTGCGACCAGCGCCCAGACCACATCGGGGCCCGGCATCGTGCCGACGATGCCCCGCCGGAAGCTGTCCACCAGGGCCAGGCCACCCGTCCCCTCGAAGATCGAGGCACCCCCGCCGGTGGCATCGCGCAACTCGCTCAGACGCTGCCCGATTGGAGGGGACTCGGGTTTGAACAATGCTTGGTCTCCGTATTCGACGTATAGGCGGGCTTGGAGGTCCACGGACAGCGAGCGTCCCATATAGCCGCTCGCGTCCTGGACCACGACCGGAATGTCGATGGCCTCGATGATGCCCGAGTAGTAGCGCAGGATCTCGTCATCGGAGGCAGCCGTCGCCACCGGCGGGATCGCCATGACAGCGGTGGCACCGCTGACCTGCGCCGATCGTGCGTGCCGAATCGCGGTATGCAGACTCTCCGCACCCACGCTGGTGGTTACCGTGCCTCGACCGGCCGTGAACTCGCACATCGCCGCCGCGAGACTGTCGCGCTCCTCGCTGCTCAGGCGCAGGGCCTCCGACACCATCCCCATGACAAGGCCATCCGCCCCCTGTTCGAGGACCCAATCGATCTGGTGCTGAAGCGGGCCGAGGTCGATCTCGCCTTCGGCCGTAAACGGGGTCGCGAGGACAGGCAGAACCCCCGCAAGAGTAACGGACATGATGAACTCCAGTTGCTGGCAGCAATTTCCCGGGTCAAGCCATGCACGATCGGTGGTCATGACCTGGTAGGCCACCACAGTACGACGCCCATGCGAGCGTCTGTTCAACATCGAGGAGCTTCAGCCGGTTCCGTGTTCCTCCCGAGGTGGCGGGGACTCGAGTCGCATCAGGGCATGATCAGGTTGGAGAGCCCGTCGGCGTGCCAGGGGTGTCGCGGTCCCGTTCGAGCTGGTGCCGGACCCGTTCAACTTGCCGCGAGTGCTGCGTCGTCCGTGTTGTCGCGATCCGCTAAGGTCGCGACGTCGGGCACCCGCCCGGCGATCGCCCCTCACTCGGATCGTCCGGCACGTTCCTGCCGGTGAAGGGATGGCATCTGCCATGGCCACTGTCGTATTCGACAAGGCAACCCGGGTCTACCCGGGATCCGATACACCTGCGGTCGACGCACTCGACCTCGACATCGCCGACGGGGAGTTCCTTGTCCTGGTCGGCCCGTCCGGGTGCGGGAAGTCGACAAGCCTGCGCATGCTCGCCGGCCTGGAGGAGGTCGACAGCGGCACCATCAGCATCGGCGAGCGTGACGTGACCACGCTGCCGCCCAAGGACCGTGACGTCGCGATGGTGTTCCAGAACTACGCGCTCTACCCGCACATGACAGTGGCCGAGAACATGGGCTTCGCGCTCAAGATCGCTGGCCGCAAGAAGGCCGAGATCGCGACCCGGGTCCAGGAGGCTGCCAGGCTCCTGGACCTGGAGAAGTACCTGGACCGCAAGCCCAAGGCGCTGTCCGGTGGGCAACGTCAACGCGTCGCCATGGGCCGCGCGATAGTCCGCGAGCCCCAGGTGTTCCTGATGGACGAGCCACTGTCCAACCTCGATGCCAAGCTGCGCGTGCAGACGCGGACCCAGATCGCGTCACTGCAGCGTCGTCTGGGCATCACGACCGTGTACGTGACCCACGACCAGGTCGAGGCCATGACGATGGGGGACCGGGTGGCGGTGCTCAAGGACGCGCTGCTGATGCAGGTCGACACCCCGCAGAACCTCTACGACCACCCCAGGAACGTGTTCGTCGCCGGGTTCATCGGCTCGCCCGCGATGAACCTGCTCGACCTGCCGATCGTGGAGGGCGGTGCCCAGATCGGCCCAGCTGTCATCCCATTGGAACGCGAGGTGATGGCGGCGGCGAAGAGCGCGAAGTCGATCACCATCGGATTCCGCCCCGAGGACCTCGAGATCACCTCAGCCGACACGGGCTGGCCGGTCGAGGTCGACCTGATCGAGATCCTCGGCGCGGACGCATACGTCTACGGCCACGTCGGGTCGGTCGGCAGCAACAGCAAAAACGTGATCGTACGCACCGACGGCCGACAGCCACCCGCACGCGGTGAGACAGTGCGCGTGCAAGCCAAGCAGGCACACCTGCACGTGTTCGACTCCGCCACCGGTGAACGCCTGGAAGACTGACATCGAATCATCGCAATCGTGAGCGCGCCGCCCCGTGGAGCTCCAAGTACCCCGCGTCAACATTCCGCGGGGGGCGTCAGCGTGCGCCACTTCCTTGTGATCCCATGACACTTAGTCAAGATCCAATTCCCCATTCCTCGGATCATGAGAACCAACCCTATGGCCGGTCCATGTTGCCCGCGTGCGACGTCGTGAGGGATCCTTGCCGGTGCACGAACCGTTGCTGCCGTTATCAGATGGCCGTGCACATGATTTCGAGAAATGGGTCCGGGTTGGTCCCCGCGTCGACGTGTTCGCGGCGCAGGGGTTCGACGCTGGCTTCGGGTGCTTGGGTGATCTTGTTGTGGATCTTCGCGTCGATGAGGTCAGGATTGTCACGGATGCTGTCAACGGGTATCGATGATCCCAGTGCGAGCACCTCGCCGGTCGTGTCCAGTCTGAGCAGGGTCAGCGACTCCCACACCGCGATGTCCTCACCGCTGCTGCTGGCCTCCAGCAGCAGCGCCGGAGTGCGTCCCGTGGGAGCTTCGAGACTCGTGATTGTCTGGAGCAGGTCCTGGACTCTGAGTAGGTCCAAGCGGACGCCGCCCACGGCTGGGCAGGGTGAGCGCAACGCCCGAAGTTGCTGATGTGCCGCCCGCCAGGCGTTGCCGCGGTGGGTGACCGCGTCAGCTTCGGCGTGTAGCCCCAGTTCGACGAGGCCGGTGCCGTTGGCGCGGGCGGTGGCCTGTAGTGATTGGTGGGCGGCCTCATTGACCAGCACGCCGACGGCGGCGAGGTCGGCCAACGTTGTGATGGATGCGTGCGGCTGGGTGGTGAGCTGCCAGGCAACCCGGGGCAGTCGGGCGAGTCGGTCTCCCAGTTCCAGAAGGGGGTCCTGTCGGCGGATCGGCGGCCGGGCCACCTCCAGCGCACAGTGGGTCCGGCTCCCTTCCTCCCACCGGATCATCGTCAAGAGCACGGACGGCGATGGCGGCCTCGAGAATCGCCCAACCTTCGGCCGAGAGGGTGTTCGTGCGATTCGGGCTCGCTCCGGCGACCCGGCTTCGCAGCACTAGTTGATCGCTGGTGCCGGCTACCCCCAAAGCGAGTCCGGCCAGTTCGACGTACACCCCCTGTCGCCCACTCCACACTCGCGTCGCTGACGGCCCCGACGAGACCGCATTCTTCGCACGGACGAGGGAGGGAAGGCGCCCCATCGAAGTACTCGAGTCCTGCGGCTGGCTCACTGATCGCACCTGGTGCGCCCATGTCGTCTACGCCACACCAGACGAGATAGCCCTGCTCAGCCGGCGCGGTGTAGCCGTGGCACACTGCCCCAGCATGACGCTCGTCGATGGTGGGCTACCCGGTGGACCGACACCGGTCCGCGAGCTGCTCGACGCTGGAGTAACAGTTGGCACCAGATGCGACGGTGCCACTGCCGCCGACCACCAGTCCATGCTGAACGTGGCGGGTCAGGACGGATCGACATTCATGGAAGTCCTCCCTGTTGGCTACGTCTGGACTATGGCGAGTGCCTCGTCGATCGGGAAGCCGTGGAGGCGGTTGCCGTCGCGGCCTTCCACGGTGTCGGCTTGGCACAGGGCGTTGAGGGCCGCTTCTTCGGAGGCTTCTGCGACGGCGTCGAAGATGAGGTCGAATGGTGATCCGTGGGTCCAGAATTGGCCTTCGATCATGACTTCGATTCCGAGGATGCCGTCGGTGGCTTCGCGGGGGATGCGTTGGGCTGTGGAGAAGGCTAGGAAGATTTCTCCGGAGCCGTCGTTTCCGACGCTGCCGGTGCGCCCGAGGCCGATGTCCACGCGGCGTGCCAGGCGGCGGAGCTGGTTGGGGTGCAGTGGTATGTCGGTGGCCACGACCGCGATGCAGGAGCCTTCCTTGTGGTGGTGGGGCATGTTGTCGGTGAGCTGTCGGCCGAGGTGGTGCCCGGCGATCTGCAGCTGCGGTCGGGTGCCGTAGTTCGTGTTCAGCAGAACCCCGATGGTGAAGTTGCGCGCTCCGATCTGGATTTGTCGGGAGGCGGTACCAATGCCTCCCTTGAAGTCGAACATCTGGGTTCCGGTCCCGGCGCCTAGGACGCCCTCTTGCACCGGGCCGGTGCCGGCCGCGTCCAGGGCTGCGACGACGTCGGCGGTGGTCAGGGTGGTGGCCCGGTTGTCGTTGAGGAATCCGTCGTCGCACTCGGCCACGACGGGCATGAGCACGTCGTCGGTGCCGACGGCCGGGTCCAGGTCACTCATGTACTTCACGCAGGCGTCGTAGGCGATGCCGAGGTTGGCGGTGTCGCAGAGCACGATGGGGGCTCCCATGAGTCCCCACTCGTGCAGCACGATGTCGCTGGTCATGATGCCGTACCCGTTGAACACGCTGGTGGCGGCGTAGACCCGTTCCCGGAACGGGTTTCCATCATGGGGCCAGATGGCGGTGGCGCCAGTGCGCGCGACGGCACCGTCGTCGTTCCATACCGTTGCCTGCCCGACCCGTACCCCAGCGACGTCGGTGATCGCGTTGAGGGGTCCGGGCTCCATCACGCCGACGGGGAAGCCGAGGTCGCGGGCTCGGCCGCGGCCGGTGGGAGGAGTCATGGCTAGTCCTCCACCGTGAGCTCCTCGACCACGGTGTGGGGGATCCACCGGTCTCGGGACCGGTGCAGGTAACCGTAGTAGTAGGCCAGGCCTATGACGAACAAGATCACAACGATCCAGATGTCATGGGCTGACTGCTGGGTCATTGAGATGACCACTCCGATCAGAACCAGTATCGGCGGCACGGGCCACAACGGCATCCGGGACGGTCGCGCCAGGCCTCGGTCGCGGACCCGGCTGACCAGCGCAGCGACCGCGATCAGCCCGTAGAGCAGAATGATCATCACAGCGGTGAAAGTGACCGTCGTGACCAGGTCAGAGGCGAAGCACAAGATGGTGGCGACACCGCCGGTGAGCAGCGTCGCGACCCATGGGGAACGGAAAGTCGGGTGGACCCGGCCCAGCACCTTGTTGACCGGCGTCGGCCAGGCGAGGTCGCGGGCGCTGGACCACAAGATCCTGGCGAACTGCAACGTGATCGCCAGGATCGCGTTCATGATCGCGAACAGGGCACCAATGATGATGACCTTCTCAAAACCGCTGCCCCATACGGTTCCTACCAGGTCGGTCAGCGGGGTCGCGCTGGACAAGTAGGCGTGCAGGTCTTGGGCACCGAACAGGCCCGAGATGAAGGGCACCAGCTCCAGGACGATGCCGGTGCAGGCCGCGATGACCACCGCCTTGCCGATGTTGCTCGCTGCGCCTCGGGTCTCCTCTGAGAAGTTGATGGCGCTGTCATAACCGTTGACCGAGAACATCGTGATGGCTATCGCCGCCACAACGGCGCCGACGCCGACCGAGGTCAGCGCGGAGCCGTCCGCGATGACCGGGTGGGTAAGGATCGACAGTGGCTGGTTCCAGTGCGTGAACGCCGCGATGCTCAGTAGCACGATGACGAGCACCTCGATGCTCAAGAACACCCCCACCAGGATCGCGCCGACCTGGATACGCAGCACCGCAAGGATCGTCACCACCGCCATGGCGATCGCGGAAGACAAGTTCACCGGGATGCCGCTGTCAAGAGTGTTCAGGTATGTCCCGACACCTAGGGCGATGCTGGCTGGCAGAAACACGCCCTGCACGATGTAGTCCACCAGCGCCAGGAACCCCAAGGGCCTACCCAGTACCCGGTGCACGATCGAGTACAGGCCCCCAGCGACCGGGTACATGGATCCGAGTTCCCCCATGCACAGGGCTACATTGATGGCAAGGAAGCATCCGATCAGGTAGGCCCACAAGGACGCAGTACCAGCGGCTGCCAGGACCACCGGGGCGATGATCAGCAGGGATGCCATCGGGGTGATGTCGCTGACCGAGAGAGCTACGACGCCACGGATACTCAACCCACGGTGCAACGTGGCATAACTCGAGTTCGGGCGACTGTTCACCTGATCGGGGGAGGTCGGCTGATCACTCATCGGTACTCCTCATCGGGGCCTGATGAACCGCAGACTAGGACCAACGCTTCCACGTGACAAGGTTTTGCCTGGAAGTTTATCTGGCGGCGACGACCATCAGGTCCAGCCCCTCGGCGCGGGCCAGATAGCCCCCACGACGAGGTGGCCCCAGCGGGGAGGTGGCCCAGGCGCGGCGCGCCAGGGCAGAGTCGCCCGAGTCCAGCAGGTGGGTCGCGGTGCCAGTAGCATCCTGCGAGTTCAGCGCACCGACGTTGCCCAGTGCGGCAGCCAGGTGTACGCCGTCATAGCACCCTTCGGAATAGGCATCCAGCACTGGGGCCCGGTCCCCGAACGCGGTCCGGTAGCGGTCCGCGAGGTCCACCCGCCGGGGGTCCTGCTGGCCGGCGAAGGAGCGCATCGCGGCATAGAGCTCCCCACTGTCGTCCCCGCCGGCCGCGAGCAACCCGTTCTCCTCCAAAGACCCCGACACCCGCACCACATGCGAGCTCAGTACAGAACTCGCGAAGGCGCGGTTGAACATCGCCAGGTCGCTGCCAATCAGACTCAGAACCAGGGCCTCCACGCGCTGTGCCACCAGGTCGCCCAGCAGGTTCTCGCACCACTGCTCAGGGTCCAGGCCGAATGGCACGAACTGCTCCATCAACACCTGCCCACCGAATGACTTGACGACCGAGGCGGCCACCCGGTGCACCGACCACGCCCAGATGTAGTCACTACCGATCAGGGCCCAACGTCGCAAGCGGCGGTGCGCGAACAACCACGCCAGCGCCGGTCCCAGCTGCTGGACAGGGGACTCCCCCAGTAGCACCACGCCAGGCAACCGAGAGCCCCCCTCCTGAGGAGGGGTGAAGATGTACGGCGTTCGCCCATCCAAGGACGCCTCAATCGCGCGGTGCACGTCACTGGTGTGCAGCCCGACGAACGCATCGACCAGGCCACCAGTGGCCAGCTGGCGGGCCTGTCGCGCAGCCACCTCCGGCCGTCCCCCAGCATCGGAGAGCACAAGCTCGATCGGACGCCCGCCGACTCCTCCGACCGCATTGATCTCCGAGGCCGCCAGGCTGGCAGCGTCCACGGCCGAAGGCCCGGTCAGTCCCAGCGGGCCGGACAGCGGTACCAGCAATCCGAGGCGCAACACTGACGGGTCCGGGCCCTGCAGGACCACCTCGAGGCTGTCCCGCGCGAGTACGTCTGCGTTCATCGGGGTCAGTATGCTCGTCGGAACGGTCGCGGAAGCAAGAGAAGGGCAGAGCCGAGGTGGGGACAACAGCACCAGTCAGCAGCGCTGAGCTCGTCGATCTGCTCAACGCGACCCAACGCGCCCTGACCAGAGGTCTGGCACTGGTGTTGCAGGAAGAGGCTGCCACTGTCGATCAATGGCGGATCCTGCGAGCCCTGCGTGATGGTGAAGGACGAGTCATGGGCGACCTCGCGGCCACCCTCGAGATTCCCCACCCGACCCTGACCCGGCTCGTTGACGACCTCGTCGACTCCGCGCACCTCTACCGCACCCAGTCAAACGAAGACCGCCGCCGGGTGTCCGTACACCTATCTACCCGCGGCCAGAAACTACTGACCCGCCTCGACTCACTCGCAGCCGCGCACGAGCACTCACTGCGCACCCAATGCGGCGAAGATTCCATCTCAGAACTCGTGACCGCCTTGAAGACCGTACGGGACAGACTAAGCGAACCGTAACCAAAAGAGGCCACCCAATGGTGAAGGCGACGCTCAGGATTGTCTGGCGCCACGTTCGGTAACGGGTCCCTTTGTGAGCCGGATGAACGAACAGATGTACTGCCCACGAACGTTGGTGACAGGACACGACGTCTGGATGCGTGACATGAGGGAGGACCTCCGGGTGGAGTGTGGAGCTGTCTGACGGCTCCCTCACCACACTTCGGAGGTCCTTGTGCCCCACACTGAGGCGCCCCTGACCGAACTCGGCCGGCCACAGAGTGCCGGGAGCACCACGTTGACGCCGGACACGGCCAAACTGGCCCGTCAGCCAGTCAATTATCACATTGAACGAACGCTCAAACGGTTCTCCGATCTCTGGGTTCTCACCCCAGAGCCACCGTCGGAGGTGGCAAATGATCATCCCAGCCGTGCTCGCACGTCCCACCCGTCACCGTGCGTCCGCCTGTCGCAGTCCAAAATGCGGGACCAGAGCATGATCGTGTGCAATCACGCGAGCAGAGGGCCAATCTGAGCCTGCAACGAGCTGAACGCCTGGGATTGATCATGCCGCTGACCTGCGACGATGCTTGTAGCGAGGGAGGATTTGAGCCTACGACCTCTGGGTTATCGCCCCAGCGACCACCCCGACGGCCCTCTCATGCGTCCCGTCTGAGCGCGGCTCGTCCCACCCCGTCCCGACCTCGGCGCCCCTTGCTGGAACTTTTCGTTCGCGATTTCGCTCCCCGCCGCCCATGACAAGACGCCCCTCCCAATCGGGAAGGGCCTCTGACCCGCAACGATACTGGTAGCGGGGGGTAGGATTTGAACCTACGACCTCTGGGTTATGAGCCTGCTCCACCCCCCTCCCAGCAGTCCCGCACCGTCCCGTACTCGCCGACTGGTCTGCGACGATGCGTGTCACCCGTCCCACCGCCTCGCACCCGGAACGGGCGATTCCGCGGCGTTTCGCTCGCGATTTCGCTCACCGCCACCATGAGGTCGGCGAAGGGCTCGACCGGACGCCTCGAACCGGCGTACGCGCGAACGCCGACGCTTGCACCACGCTGGCGAGCGAGGACTCCGCCGACGCAGCGGCACCCCGCAGGTCAGCTCCTTACCCTTGACCGATCCCTGCCAATTTGCGCAATGCCACAATCTGCCAGTTTGGTATTGACAAGACCCTGGACAGTCCCGATATGAACCCGGCATCCGCCCGTTCGAACTATGGACAGACCACAGTGAGTACTCCGTGCGGAGGCAGTTCCCCACGACGCCTCGACTTGTATGTCCGGCTCGGAGGCCCCTCAGCATTTCTCCCCGCGCCAGGTCCTTGCGCCGGCTTGGACGAGGGCGACGGCGAGCGCGACGATCGGGTGTGCCCACCACCAGCCAAACAGTGCACTGGCTCCCAGCCCGACGAGGACGGCCAGGGAGAGGTAAGCGCACAGGATGTTGTCCCCGCCCTCGCTGGTGGTCTCGTAAGAACCCAGCCCGCTTCCGACGTTCTGCTTCGCGCGGCCGAGCAGGGGCATCAGGGCCACGTCAGTTGCCGCCAGGGCGATTCCCAACCAGCTGACCCCGGCGACATTGCCGGGAACGGCGTACGGACACGGCCTGACTCTGGGTGGCGCCACCTCCAGAAGGCCGGGCACATGGCCGTAGAACGATCGGCCAACGGACGCCCGATCCGATCCCGGGCGGACGGTCACAGTAGCTGGATGTGACACCGAGGTCCGGGCGCCTGAGCCAGACGAGCGTCTGTGGTCAGTAAGGCGGTGGCCTCGGTCATCTCGGCGAGGGCGACGTAGGTGGCGTCGTAGCCGCTCAGGTTATGTCTCAGCGCCCACATGCGTGGGCGGAGCCAGTCCGCGGGAAATCTGGTGATCGTGAGCTCGATGAAGCCCTCCAGCGCCAGGTCACCTTGCTCCTCGCTGAGCCCGCCACGATAGACAAGCCCTCGCAGAACATGAGTGACTTCGCTGTCGATCAAGTGGGGTGCGGCGAGCTCCTCATCGCCCAGCAGGTCAGGGTCGAGATGTCCGGCCAGCAATTCCACGATGACGCCGGCGTCGACGATCCTCACTCGCCGCGACCCTCGTGCAGGAGCGTCAAGATCATCTCCCTGTCGGGCTGCCCCTGGACCGTCTGCTGGGTCCGGCGGATAGTCGTGGCGTTGTCGCGCACGACCCGTGGCCGCCCGGCCAGATGCTCGAGTTCTCGCAACACGTACTTGGTCAGTGAGAGCCCCTGAGCCTGCGCTGCCTGCGCCAAGGCGTCGTGGACCTCATCCGGGACGTCGCGGATCTGCATGACCTTGGACATGCTTCGAGGATAGCGCAAGTGGGTGCAATCTGCACCCACTCGTCCCGGGCTGAACGCGACCGCCGGCTCTGGCTACCGGCTCCAGGTCAGCAACGCCAGCGCGGCGAGAGCGCCGATCAGAGTAAGCAGCAACGCTGCCCCTCGACGCGCCCGATGCCGGGCCTCGCGCCGGCGAGTCGCAGCGGGGCGTTGGTGCGGCGATGTGAGCCCGACCCACGCGCTGCCGTCCCAGTGGATCGTCTCTCCCGCCGCTGTGCGATACCAGCCAGGTGGGCAGTCCTGCAGGACGACAAGCGGCGATGTTTGGGGTACTCGCGGGCGACTTGGCCGGGTGCTCACCGTTCTATGTGGAGTGACGCGGGCGCCGGAGTGCTTCCCTTGCCGCCGGTGTCTGCGATGGCGGTTCGGTCCTGGGGATGGGGATGGCTGGCAAGGTCCATGGGCAACTGCAGGGGCACGCCGTGGTCGAGCAGTGTCATCACCGGGTGGCGGTGGTTGCTGTCCCGGGTGGCGGTCATGGTAATTGCTCCAATCGACACCGAGGGGACGGCATCACACATGTTGATCATCGGCAGGCCGCGATCGGGTTGGGTGCTCTGAAAGGGGGAGACACCCGGTGATCTGAAGCACACCAACCCCCCGGAGTTTCATCCATTCAGACGGTTCGTGATCATCCGGGGCCGACGATTACCACTCCAACGCAGGAAAGCGATGGATGTTGGGAGCTGTGGGTGCACGCGGGCACGGACGTCAACGCCGAAGACCTGGCGCTCGCGCAACAGCGGCGTAACCTCGCTGAACGCCGCAACGCCGCCGCCACCCTCGCCGGGGTCGAGCCTCCATTCAGCCCGGAGCAGATCCGCGGCTTGCAGTACGCCGTCAGCGACGCGCAACAGTCGGTTGACCACGGGGAGGCCGAATAGGACTGCGGTCGGCTGGTGCCGGTGGGTCGTTCGCTGCCAACCTGCGCGTGAACACCCGCACGCAGATCGCGTCGCTGCAACGTCGTCTGGGCATGACGACCGTGTGCGTGACCCACGACCTGTTCGAGGCCATGACGATGGGGGACCGGGTGGCGGTGCTCAAGGACGGGCTGCTGATGCAGGTCGACACCCCGCAGAACCACTACGACCACCCTAGGAACGTCTTCGTCGCCAGGTTCATCGGCTCGCCCGCGATGAACCTGCTCAAGCTACCGATCGAGGGCAGTGCCCAGATCGGCCCGGGTGTCATCCCGCTGCAGCGCGAGGTGATGGCGGCGGCGAAGGGCGCGAAGTCGCTCACCATCGGGTTCCGCCCCGAGGACCTTGAGATCACCTCAGGCGTCGCGGGCTGGCCGGTCGAGGTCGACGTGATCGAGATTCTCGGCGCGGACGCGTACGCCTACGGTCACGTCGGATCGGTCAGCAGGGCATACGCCTTTGGGTCAGGCGCGCCGCTTGGGGAGTTCCTTGACCGCCCGGCCACTGCGCGAGCGTAGGGCGTGGTCTCGGTGTCGACCTCTTGGTGGTCCTGGCACCATCACGGACCTTCCTGATCCGCTTATGGTGCCGGTAAAAGTGGTTGACCAGTCGGAAGCAGCACTGCTCGTGACATTACCGGCGCCGTAGCGATCTGAGAGAATGAAGCCGTGACGGCGGACGTCAAGGTGTGCAGCTGCTGCGACGTAACCAGGCCGCTGGGCGACTTCCACCGCGCCCGGAACAGACCTGACGGGCGTCGTTCCCGATGCAAGGTGTGTCGGTTGGCCGCCGTCGCGAAACGCTACGCGGCTGATCCCACCGTGGGCCGGTCAAAGGCGGCGGCGGTGCGCTCGGCGTATGCGGGTCGGACGCCTGCCGAGGTCGACGAAGCACGCGCGCGACTGCATCCGGGCGGCCTGAAGCAATGCCGAAGGTGCCGCACGTGGCAACGGTTCACGGCATTCGCCACGAGCACGCTGCATGACGACCAGTGCGACCTTGTGGCTGCACACCAGGGCGTGGGCGTCGTTCTGCGACCACTGCGCTCGGTCACCATCGAGATCTCCGGCCACGCACTCACCGCCGAGCCCACCATCACCTCGGAAGCGAGAGCGGCGTGCTTCAGTTGGCGGCCTTCACCCGACCCACGGATCGGTCAGGAGAGCCAAAACCAGAACGCGTTCTCCGCCTCCCCGGTTCGCTGGGACACCCTCACACCCATCGAAACCGCAACGCACCTGCAACTGCTCGACGCCTGGCTCGACTGGCTCATCCCACGCTACGGACTCGACCACCGCACCGTGCCCGACTGCTGGCAACAACACGGAGCCCCCGTCGAGGAACTATCGGCGCTGCACACCGCCTGGCTCAGTGCCTACGCGCTGACCTCTCCCGGTGGTTCACCGCTGGCCTGGCACGCCGCCTTCGCCACTGCCCGCATCCGGTTGGCCGACTGGATCGCCAAAAGCGGCTGCCGACCCGGAGCGCACAGGAAGTCTCCGTAACGTTGGCTCCACCAGCATCCCAAACTTGCAGAACTGAGCATTGGGAGGCCGGCGGATCGCCACGCGGGGACCACGGGTCCTGCTCCGGACGGTAGGGGGCATCGCGCACCTCGCGGACGTCGTACCCGGCAGTGGCCAACGCAGCGGTGATCTCGTCCTCGCTGCGGAAGCGCAGCGAGGACGAGATCAGGGTCTGGTCATCGAAGACCCGGACCGACTCAAAGGTCACCAGCGGCAGGTGCACCTCGGTCAGCTGTACCCAGTGCCGGATCGGACCGTGCCCGGGCACGTTGGTGACCGTCTCGGACTGCTCGCGGGTCCACTCCTGCCAACCCTGGCGCGCCGGGCGACGGGTCTCGAACACCAGGTGCCCGCCAGGGCGTATGCAACGCCGAAGGACGGTCAGCGTCTTCACCCAGTCCCGTTCCTCCACGATCGCCTGGGCTACGTTGCCGGTCATGACGGCGAGGTCGACCCGACCCCGCAGGTCCTCTGGAACAGCGGCGGCGTCGCCGTGTACCCAACGCACCCTGCTCGCACCTGGCTTGTCGCGGGCGACGTCGAGCGAGGCACCAGCCGGGTCCACACCCACCACCTCGACGCCCCGCTTGGCGAGTAGCAGCGCGAAGGTCCCGGTGCCACATCCCAGGTCCAGCACCACTTGGGCACCCAGTTCGGAGACGATCGCGGCGTAGACGTCAAGGTCGCTGCGGTCAGGGTCCAGGGCGTCATAGACGGCAGCGAGAAGAGGATGCTCGAAGATGTCGTCAGCCACCCGGCCACGCTATGACGCCGTCAGGCGCATCCGAGATCCTGCTATGGGATCCATCGCCGTTCACGTATCCACCTGTGCCACAGCGAGCCGACAGCCATGCGATCCAGCCGTCAAGCTCGAGTCGTCCCGAGGGTGTCTCGCAGCGGGGTCGCTCAGCGGTTGTCTCGGGAGTGGTCGCGCATGGCCGAGATCGTCGGAACGGTCGCGTTCGTCGCACGCAGCGGCCAGGATCGGCTCGCCCGCGAGCGTCGCTAGGGTGCCCGAGTGACCACGCATCGGACCGGCGACGAACGCACGGTGATGGAGTACCAGCCCGAGGCGCAACGCTCCGACCTTGCGGCCCTGCTAGATGACCTCACCGAGGAGGAGCCGCGCGCCCGACTGGTGCCGTCGCTGACCACGCCGCTCGGGCCGGTCACGCACGCCACCTTTGTCGAGCAGGTGTGGTTCCACCACCGAGTGGCCGGTATGTCGCGTGAGCAGGTCGGGATACCGGAGACCGTCGACGAAAGCTTCACCCTGGCTCCGGACGACACCGTGGCCGCCGTACGGCAGCGCTATCTCGAGGCCTGCAATCGCTCCAGGGAGATGGCTGCCGAACACGACCTGGACGAGGTCTTCGATTGGCGTGGAACTGCGGTCAGCCTGCGCTTCCTCTATGCCCATCTGCTGACCGAGCTAGCGCGCCATGCTGGCCACGGCGAGATCCTGGTCGAGCAGCTGCGGGCCCGCCGCGGAGCGGGCGAACCAGGGGCCTGAACGGCTGCCGACGACCCGCCACGCTCCGGCGGCACTCGCGGCGAAGTGACGCGTGCGCCGAATCAGAGGGAGCCTTTCCGCTGCGACGTAGTGCACTGGCCGCCGTACGCCGAACTAGCGATCATGCAGCTCCGCCTGGATCGCACGAATGGCTTGTCCGATGCAGCCACTGCTCAAGCGCCCTGGACCGAGCGGGCCGGCTCCGTCCTGGCCAAGCGCAGGAAGTGAAGCAAGAGCGCCGGCGACCACGTCGTTCATCGCAGCAACCTGTCGGCGGGCCCCTGAACGCGTCACCTCGTCACCGTCGCCGGCCAGTGTTGAAGCCTTTGCTGCGTAACCTGCCGCACCCAAGGCATGCGCGCCCATGTGAGCGACCGCCGCCGCTTGCTCCGCGGCGTACGCCGCGGCTCTGGCCGCTGGCGTTGTCGCTTCCCGAGCGGCAGCTCCGGCATCGCCACCTCGGCGTCGACCCGCATCGGCGACGCCGAGATCGCCCACAGCGAAGGCCCGTGCCTGATCAATCGCGTTTCGCACTCTGTCGTCGTCGGGCACAGCCGTCTCGTAGATCGCAAGGACGTGCTCGGCACAATCGGCCGCCCACCATGCAACCCGCTTGCGATCTTCAACGCTCAGGGTTTGCGGGGAGTTCGACACTTCACCGAGAGTAGTCCTGCGAGCGTTTGAAAGGACGCCGGGCCTTCGGGCCGAGGCCCGCATACTCGCAAGGCCACCGCTGACCCCGAAGTCCGATGGACGCCGAGGAAGTGAGACCTCAGCCGCCCTCCCCTGCATCAGGCGCGATACAGCTCTCCGAAGTCGTTGTCCGCGTCGTCGATCGCCGACGCGGACCTTCTTCGAGCTAGCTGGAGGCGTCGCGGACGAGTGCGGTGTCGACGAACTGCTCGAACCGGACGATGAGCCCGCCCCGGACCACGAAGTGGTGCGCGACCCGCACGGCCAGCGGCATTCCGGTCGTCCGGTTGCGGGCGGTGTAGCGGGCCAGGACGACCACGTTCTCCCCGTCGACGATGTAGGTGTCGTCGTGAGCTGCCCAGCCGTCCCACTCCGCGGCCAGCTTCTCCATGACGTTGGCAGTCACGCCTTCAGGAGTTCGGTAGGTGCCGGCCAACGGGAAGCCCGCCATCTCGGTCCACTCCACATCGGGGGCAAGGGTTCGGCGGAGCGCCTCAAGATCACCGGCGGCTGACGCGATGTACTGGCGGCGTACGACGTCTGCCGGAAAGGCGTCCTGGTTCAACCCCACGTCATCTCTCCCTTGGCGACCTTGGCGCCCAGGCTGGCGGCGATCTTCAGGGCGGCGCCGGGGTAGGCGGCCAGGAGCGCCGCCTCGGCCTCGGCTGCGTCGGCCGATGACGCGATCACCTTCTCGAAGAACTCGAGATAGTCGCGCGTGTGGGCGATGGCGGTCAGGTCGGTGGGTGATCCCGCGACCCGGTGGCCGGCGACGACGTACGCCGGTTCGAGGGCCTCGAGGTCGTTGAGCACGCTGATCCACTCGGCGCGCAGTTCGGACGTCGCGCTGTCGGCGGTCCACACGTGCAGCCCCTCGAACAGGAGGACGCCGCCGAGGAGGGACCGGGACCCGGGCTCGAACAGGTACCAGGAACGGTCGCCCAGCAGGTCGCTGCCCCGGCGTACCTCGATCGTGGTGTCGTCCACCCTCAGCGTCGGCTCGGTCAGTGTCGCGATGTCGACCAGCCGCGTCGGCAGGTTCGGACCGAGGTGGGCCCAAGCCTGCAGCTTGCCCGCGTAGCTGTGCGCTATGTGCTCGATGACGTCGGCCGGCGCGAGAAAGGTCGCCTCGGGGAAGGCGTCGGCAATCACCTCGGCACCGAAGTAGAAGTCCGGGTCGCCCGCGGTGACGACGACGTTGGTGAGTCGCTTGCCGGAGTCCAGGACCTCGGCGACGATCCGGTGCCCGTCGGCGCGGGTGAAGGCCGCGTCGACCACCAGAGCCTCGGTGTCGCCGGTGATCAGCACGCTGGTCTTGTTCAGGGAGGAGTCGGCCGCGTCGATGACGGCGTACGTGAGAGTTGACATGATGGTAACCGTAGGATCGCAAGCTTCGATCTTCACGGTCACGACGGGAGCAACGCTGGTGAAAACGGGACATTCGGCCATCCGCCGGGTCCGGTTCGTACCTCCCAGTCCGGACGTCGGCGACATCGAGGTGAACACGCTCGAGGGCATCAGGAATCGCGGCGGACCACGCGAGTTCCTCACCCCACAACGCCTCGACTTCGACCTGCTGATCCACATCAAGGACGGAGCCGCCGTGCACACGGTCGACTTCACCGACTACGCCCTGAGCCCGGGCGACGTCCTGTGGGTGCGCGCCGGACAGGTCCACCGGTGGGGAACGATCGCCGACATCGATGGGGCAGTCGTGATGTTCGGCCCCCACAGCGTCGATGACCGCACCAGCGATCTGATCAGGTCACAGGCGGTGCGGCTCCGCAACCACTGGTCCGCGGGCGACCTGAGGGGGACACCGGTGATGCAGACCCTCGAGCTGATGGCCGCCATCACCGACTCGACGAACATGGAGCGGGGCAACCTGCGCCAGGCCGCACGCGCCCACGTCCTCGCTACCCTTCTTCTCGAGCTCGACCTGGTCCAGGCAACCGACGGATCGAGCGCGCCTGCCAGCCGGACGCACGAAGTCTTCACCTGGTTCCGCGACCAGGTCGAGGAGAACTTTCGGCACTGGCACACGGTCAGCGAGTACGCCACCCGGTTGGGATACACCTCACGAACTCTCAACCGCCTTGCCCGCCAGCACACCACGCTCTCCGCCAAGGAGTTCATCGATGAGCGCCTCGTCCTGGAGGCCAAGCGCATGCTCAGCCACGCCGACGCATCGGTCGCAGAAATCGCCGACGACCTCGGCTTCGACGATGCCTCGAACTTCTCCTCCTACTTCCGCCGCCAGACCTTCATGACGCCCGGCGCCTTCCGCAACCGAAGCCGCGGGGGAAGCCGAACGATGCCGACTCGCTGACGGTCCTGTTCGGATTCGTGACGGGCACTTGCTGAGGCCCCGCCGTCGCTGCCGGTCAGCTGACCGGCCCCGGGCTGGTCGGAAGGAGGGACGAACGACGTGCGCGTCACCATGGAAGTACACAAGCGAAGGGATGACCAGAGCACGTTGCCCGCAAGTCGTGACACAGGCCGTCGATCATTACGAAGGGGGATCCTCATGCGGAACGTCCCGGCCGGACTAAACGCGGCGAAGGAACAATACGCCGAATCGGAGGGAGCCTTTCCGCTGCTGCGGGGGACGTTTCCTGCCTAGCCCGAGCCGCGCTCACCATGGTGGAACGCGCCGGTAAGGAACTGCTCGACACCGGGACACTCGGCTTCCTAGACGGCGCAATCGGGTACGCCGACCTGCAGCGACGCTTCGGCTCGTGACTGCTGTCCCCTGCGTCCAGCAAGACCGACCGGGCCGCTCACGCCGACGGCGGCATCGCCACAACGCGAGGTCGGCGCCGGCCAATCGCGGCGATATGACGCGCCTTCGTAGTGCATTTCAGGCCGAGCGTCTGCTCGACGTCACCGGCTCTCTGCTCTGCGTAGTACCGACTGGAACTGCTTTCCCAGCGTGCGCGCCCCCGCGATGGGGATCAAGGCAGCGAGGAGTCTTCCGGTGAGCGAGCTCGGCACCCGAGTGAGCGAGACGCGCAGGTCGGTGCCCTCCGTTGACGGCATCAGCTCGTACCGCCAGCCGCTGCCCGGCGCCCACAGGTTTGAGTCGAGGGTGTCGATCGTGACGGTTCCGGCCGCGGCGTCCCATGAGTAACGCTCCCGCTCCCAACCCATGCCGGTGCCCTCGGTCACCTCCGCCCAGTCCGGGCCCTGGTCGTGCAGCTTGAAGTGCGCCTCGTCGACGTTCGGCCACCAGCGGGCCCGATCGGGGCCGAAGTCGGTGATCACGGCCATGACGTTGCTCGGCGACAGGCTTGTGTGAACGGTGAACCGTGTCGTCGCCATGCGCGTCTCCTCTTGCGGCGTTGAAGTCGGGCTGTCCGGTGACCATCATCCGCCCCGCCGAAGCGCCGTCGCGCCAACCAACCAGCCGAGGGCACCAGATGCGGCCAGGCGGCACGTGGCGGAATGACGCAGGGTTGTCCGCTAGGCGGTGACAGCCGCGGACCGGGGCGTCCAAAGGGACCTGGACCTCGATGATCACCTGCATTGCCGGTGGACTTGGTTGGTCGGAGGTGATCTTCATCGATGGCTGGGGTGGATCGTTCCCTGCCGGAACCGGTTCGGCGCAGGCGACGCCCTCGAAGAGTTACCGCCGTGGTTGCAGTTTCGGATCAGACGCGGCAAGCCAGTGGACGGGGCCGCCCTGGATTGGTGGGTCCACGCTCGGGTCGCCATGGGTGTGGACGGGGATAGCTCGGGGTGCCGGCTCGATTGTGGCGAGGCCGTCCTGCCGTCGTACTGGACGCGCCGGGCTGGGTCACGCAACAACTGGTGCGCGGTCAGGATGTGTTGCAGGAGTGCATCTGAGGCCGCCGACCGGGCAGGGTCAGTGCTGCGGGTGTCAGGGTGGTGCTGGCGGAGCAGGGCACGTAGGCGTGGTTGATCTGGGCCGCGCTGGCGTGCGGACTGAGCCCCAGGATGACATAGGGGTCGCTGTGGTCGTCGGTCATGATCGGTCCTGGCTCCTGCCGAGCGAGGCAGTGTCCTGGGGCTGTGGTCCCGGCGATCTGGTGGTCGGGACCACAGCGGGTAGGTGGGTTGCCGGCCCGGTCCGCTGCAAGGGGTGCGCCCTGCGGGCGTGCGTCGCGCTGTGCGTTGAGCGCTCGGTGGGGGACGTTGCGGGCGGGGCCGGCACTCACCTATGACTGCTGTGTCGCGGTGGGCTTTTCCTTCCTTCCTATCTCGTCTTCTTGCTCCGCTGGTCAGCAACTGTCGGGCGGGGGTGATCGTTGCCTGCCCCACCGGCCGGTGACAGGGTGCCGCGGCCGGGTCGCAAGGAGCAGCAAGGGCAGGTCCTCCCGGCGGTGAGGCGCCACTGGGCGGGGCTGCACGGCCGTGGCGGCGTGAGGGGTAGGCGGCGGGCTCGCCGGCCACCCAGTGGCGATGATCTCGTCGAACTCCGCCCGCAGCAGGTCCACGTCCGAGCACACCAGCACCCAGAATCGTTCGTCTTCGGCATGCGTACCTGTGTCAGCGCGTACCGCGGGGGTGGCCATGGCATACACCTCCCCGGCTCAGGCGTTGACAGCCTTGCGGTCCGCACTGCTGGCGGCGCTGATGGAGATCTTGCGGGGTTTGGCCTGCTCGGCGACCGGGATCGCCAAGGCGAGCACCCCGGTGTCATAGCTGGCGGTGATGTGCCCGGTGTCCAGGTTGTCCCCCAGCACCAGCTGGCGGCTGAACACCCCGCGGGGGCGTTCAGCGGCGAGCATCTCGGCGGCGTCGCTGGCCCGGGCCGGGCGTTCAGCCCGCACGGTGACCACGTTGCGTTCCACGTCCAGGTCGATCGAGTCCGGGTTGACCCCGGGCAGGTCGAACTCGACGTGGAAGGTGTCACCGTCTCGCCAGGCGTCCATCGGCATCACTGCCGGGCGGGCCAAGGTGCCGCTGGTGCCGAACATCTGCTGGGTGAGCCGGTCCAAGTCACGGAACGGGTCGGTGCGCATCAACATCGTTTCCACCTCCATGGTTGTCTCCTGATGCTCCTGTCCGGAAGCCACAGACCCGGTTGATCTGTGGCATGCGCTATAGGAATCTTTTAACAGATGTGACATTCTGGTGTCAACACGACGACAACAGATTCTTCTGCGGAGGGAGCCACAGGAAGTGAGCGATCCTGGGCCGGCCCGCGACCGGGGCGTGTACGGCATCTCGGTAGCCGCCGACCTGGTCGGCAACGGGGTGCAGAACCTACGTTTGTACGAGGCCCGCGGGCTGCTTCAGCCCGACCGCACCGCGGGTGGCACCCGCCGCTACAGCGCCGATGACCTGGACCGGCTCCGGCGCATCGGCGAGCTGCTCAAGGCCGGACTGAACCTGGCCGGCATCGCCATGGTCTTAGACC
>JANWJC010000222.1 GCA_025449595.1 Acidobacteriota bacterium
CCGAAACTATCCAGCTTTGGCGGTGCGGGTGGCGTCGATGATGGCGGGGAGAATCTTGTGCAGGTCTCCGATGACGGCGTAGTCGGCGTGGGCCATGATCGGGGCGTCGGCGTCGTTGTTGATGACCAGGATGGTCTTGCTCGTGTGGCAGCCGGCGAGGTGCTGTGAGGCACCGCTGATGCCGCAGGCGATGTACAGGTCGGGGGAGACCTTCGTGCCGGTCTGGCCGACCTGTTCGTCGTGGGGGCGCCAGCCGGCGGCGGTGACGACGCGGGAGGCGCCGATGGCGCCGCCGAGCAGTCCGGCGAGGTCCTCGAGCAGGCCGAAGCCCTCGGCGCTGCCGACGCCACGGCCGCCGCTGACGATGACCTTGGCGTCGGTGAGGGAGATGCCGCCGTGGCTCTCGGCGACGCGGTCCACGACGCGTACGAGCAGGTCGGCCTCGGTCAGCTCGGGCGTGAACTCCTCGATCTGTCCGACCCCGTCGCCGGGGGCGTCGGCGCGGACGGTGTGGGGCACCAGGGTGAGCAGCGGCGTCGCGGCGTGCAGGAGCCCCTGCTCGATGAGGTTGCCGCCCCAGCGGGCCCGGACGACCTGGGTCGGGTCGCCGAGGGTCACCTCGGTGCAGTCGGCGGCAACGGGCAGGTCGGTGATCGCGCCGAGGTGGGCCATGACCTCGTTGCCGCGCTGGTCGCCGATCGCGACGACGGCGCGGGGTGCGAGCCTGGCGGCCAGCTCGGCCGCGGCGCGAGCGGAGGCGACGGGGGTGTAGTCGGTGAGGGCGTCGTGCACGGCGAGGTGCACGGTCGTGATGCCGTACGCCGCAAGGCTTCCGGCTGCCTCGAGCGCACTGCCTCCGACGACGAGGGCGTCAACCGGCTCGTCGGGCTCTGCCAGGGAGCGCCCGAGGGCGACGGCCTGCAAGGAGAGCTCGGAGAGCTCGCCGCGGTCGTGATCGACGTAGACAAGGATCATCAGATCGCCCCTATCTTGCGGAACACCTCGACGACCGCGGCGGCGGCCTCCGGTCCGGTCCCGAGGACCGTCGCCCGCTTGCCGGTCTCGGCGGGCAGCGTGTAGCTCACCTTCTCCAGGCGCGGCTCAGGCCGCGTCGGTGTCGACTGAGCGACTGGCTTCTTCTTGGCGCGGATCCGCCCCGGGACCGAGGGGTAGCGGGGAATCGTGACGCCGTCCTTGACGGTGGCCACGGCCGGCAGCGGAACCTCGAAGACCTCACGACCGGCAGCGCCGGCGCGCTCTCCGCGCAGCGTTCCCTCGGTGACCGACATCCCTTGCAGGCCAGTGATAACCGGGCGTCCCAGCAGGTGGGCTACGCGGACACCGACCTGGGAGTTCGCGGCGTCGGCGGACTCGTTCCCGAACAGCATCACGTCGAACTCGGTGCCATCGGCGCGGATCGCGTCGGCGATCGCGGTCGCGGTGCCCTGGGCGTCCCACTCGGCCCCGTCGGTCTCCAGCAGGATGCCGCGGTCGATGCCGATTGCCATCGACTCCCGGATCTGCTCGAGGGACTCCGGTGTCCCCAGAGACAGGACTGTCGCCGCGCCGCCGTTGGCCTCGACGAGCTGTACGGCCAGCTCGACCGCACACTCCTCGTGCGGGCTGATCGTGAAGCCGAGCCGACGGGTGTCGACCTCGGTCTGGTCGTCGGTCAGGACGAACCGGCCACCACTGAGCGGCACCCGCTTGATGCAGACCAGGACCTCCATCAGGACATGCTCCGCTCGTTCTTCGGGTCGAACAGTGCCGTGGTGCCAACGGAAGCCACCTGCACCGGGTACTGCTCACCGAGGTATTCCACCAGCAGCTCGGTGCCGACGACGGCCTGCTCCGGCGGCAGGTACGACATCAGCAGGTGCGAGCCCAACGAGGGTGCGGACCCGGCACTTGTGACATAGGACCGGCGGCCCTTGCGGTCCACCAGAGGTGCCCCGGACCGGGACAGGATCGGCTCCTTGCCCAGCATGTAGCGCTTCTCACCGGTGGAGCTGGTGGGGTCCTGTACGACCAGGGTGCTCATCAGTGCCGCTGGCTCCTGCTCACGCTGGGCCAGGTGCGAGGCTTTGCCGATGAAGTCCTGCTCCTTGACCCGCGCCGTGGTCATCCCGGCCTCGACGACGTTGAAGTCCGTCTCCAGCTCGGTGCCGTAGGCCCGGTAGGACTTCTCCAGCCGACCGGTGGTGCCGTACACGCCGATCCCGACCGGGACCGCGCCGTGCGGGCGCGAGGCCTCCCACACCGCGTCCCAGAGCTTGGACCCGATGCCCATGGGGGCGTAGATCTCCCAGCCCAGCTCCCCGACGTAGGAGATCCGCGAGGCCATCACCGGCAGCCCGGCGAGCTCGAGCTCCTGGAACGTGCCGAACTTGAACGCCTCGTGCGAGACATCGGTGCTGGTCAGCGAGGACAGGATGTCGCGGGCCCGAGGGCCCCAAAGCCCGAGCGTGGTCAGGTCCGAGGTCAGGTCGGTCACCCGCACCGAGCCGTCGGCAGGGGTGTGGTCGGCGAACCACTTCTTGTCGGCCATCCCGTGCGCACCACCGGTGACGACCCGGAAGTGCTCCGGCCCCATCCGCATGATCGTCAGGTCGGACTTGTACCCACCGCCCGCGGCCAGGATCGGGGTGTAGACGACCTTGCCGAGCGCGACGTCCATCTGCCGCAGTGCCAAGTTCTGCACCGCATCGAGGGCTCCCGGACCCTCCAGGTCGAAGATCGTGAAGGCGGTCAGGTCGATGATCCCGGCCCGGTCGCGCATCGCGAGGTGCTCGGCGTTGATGATCGGGGACCACCAGCGCGACTCCCACTCCGCGGTCCGCGGCATGACCCTGTCGCCGTACTCCTCGAGCAGGTCAGCGTTGGACTCGTACCACCAGGCCCGCTCCCAGCCGACGGTCTCGTGGAAGTGCGCTCCCAACACCTTCTGCTGGTCGAAGAACGGCGGCAGCCGCAGGTCCCGCTGTGAGGACCACTGCTCGGCCGGGTGCACGATCCCGTACGTCTTGATGAAGCCTTCGCCCGTGCGGGCCTTCACGTGCGCGTTGGTCCGCTCGTGGTCGTGGAACCGGGCGATGTCCGAGGCACTGATGTCGATCTCGGACTCCCCGAGCACCATCGTCTCGGCGACGGCCCGTCCGATCCCGGGCCCTTCCTTGATCCACACGGCTGCCACGGACCAGAGTCCGGCGACCTCCGGGGTCTCACCCAGGACCGGCAGCCCGTCCGCGGTCAACGACAGGATCCCGTTGATCGCGTAGCGCTGCCCCACCGACTCGTCCCCCACGATCTCGGGCATCAGCTCCAGTGCATGCTCGAGCTGGAGCTCGAAGTCCTCCGCGGTGAAGGGGAACTCCGTGGGTGACAGCGGCGCCTCCTCCACCGAGGGCAGGTCCTCGGGGTCGTACAGGATCGCGCGGTGCGCGTACGACCCGATCTCCAGACCGCTGCCGTTCTGACGCTCGTACATGAACGTATCCATGTCCCGCACGATCGGGTATTCGATGAGGCCCTCGGCCTGCAGGAACAGCGGGACCGGGCCGATGTCGATCATCTGGTGCACCGCAGGGGTCAACGGGATCTCGGCCCCGGCCATCCGAGCCAGCCGCGGGCTCCACACCCCGCACGCGATCACCACGACGTCAGTCTCGATGTCACCGTCAGTCGTACGCACCCGATGCACGTGCCCGCCCTCGACGTCGATGCCGGTGACCTCCACCCCCGCCACCACCGTCAAGGCACCAGCGGCCTGCGCGCGCTCGCGCATCAGCGTGCCGGCGCGCAGGGAGTCCACGACCCCGACGCTGGGGGTGTAGAACCCGCCCAGGATCACCGACTCGTCGATGAACGGCACGAGCTCCTTGACCTGCTCGGGGGTCAGCATCGAGGACTCGATGCCCCATGACTTCGCCGAGGACATCCGGCGCGCCAGCTCCTGCATCCGCTCCGGGGTACGCGCCACCTCGATGCCGCCGGACTCGGTGAACACGCCGAGCTCCTTGTACTGCGCCATGCTGTCCAGCGTCAGCTCGGTCATCTCCTTGCTGTGGTCCACAGGGAAGATGAAGTTCGACGCGTGACCGGTCGACCCACCGGGGTTGGGCAGCGAGCCCTTGTCGATCTGCACGATGTCGGTCCACCCCAGCCGGCTCAGGTGATGGACCAGGCTGTTGCCGACGATGCCGGCCCCGATGACGACGCACGACGCACGACCGGGCAGTGAGCTCATGATGTTGCGGTCCTTTCGGGGTGGATCCGTACGAAGAAGTGATATGGGTTGCGCATCATGCAACAGAGACTGTTATACGCAACTCCAGTGTCCGACAATAGCGACGGGGTGGGTGTTGTGCCACCCACCCCGTCGCTATTCGGCCAGCCGTGATCGGAGAGCGATCAGGTGCGTGCGATCAGCTGGTGCCCTGGAGCCAGGCCTTGACCTTGTCGGGGTTGGCGTCGACCCACTTCTTGGCGGCCTGGTCGTCGGTCATGTTCTGGTTGGCGATGTACTCGGCAACCTGGTTCTGGTCGGTGTTGGTCCAGTTGAAGTTCTTGATCATGGTGACGGCAGGGCTGCCGGAGTTAGCCCACGCCACCCGGACCACCTTGTTGAGGGCGTACGGCGGGTAGTCGCACGCAACCTTCGCCGCGACGGCATCGCAACCCGGGGTGTACGCCGGCAGGTTGACGCGAGTGATCGGGTAGAGCGCGATCGCCCACTGCGGCTCGTAGAAGTAGAAGAGCAGCGGCTTCTTCTGCTGGGTCGAGGTCTGCAGCGACTTGATCAGCGTCGCCTCGCTGCCGCCCACGACGACCTTGTAGTTCAGGTTGAGGTTCTTCACGAGCGCGACGTCGTTGGTGACGTAGCTCGGGTCACCATCGAGCAGCTGGCCCTGGTTGCCGGACTGCGCGGTCTGGAACAGGTTGGCGTACTTGTTCAGGTTCTTCCAGTCCGTGATGTCGGGGTACTGCGTTGCCATCCACGCCGGGACGTACCAACCGATGATGCCCTGATTCCC
>JANWJC010000223.1 GCA_025449595.1 Acidobacteriota bacterium
CCCCGGTCTACGGTCACGGGCCGTCGCTGGAGGAGTTCACCGCGCAGACCCCGCTGACCGTCGGCAGCCCCGAACAGGTCATCGAGCGGACCCTGTCGTTCCGGGACTACGTCGGCGACTACCAGCGCCAGCTGTTCCTGCTCGACCACGCGGGCCTGCCGCTGAAGACGGTGCTCGAGCAGCTCGAGCTGCTCGGTGAGGTGGTTCCGGTGCTGCGCAAGGAGTTCGAGGCGCGGCGCGCCCCGGGCGTCCCCGACGCACCGACCCACGCGAGCCTGCTCGCGCAGGCCCGTACCGCCACGGAGGACTCGGCCACGCTCGAGGCGCAGCGTTCCCGTCAGGACCTGGACACCGCCTCGATCGCACCCTCCGGGCAGGCGCGATGACCGCCGGACGTACGTACACCGTCGCGGTGGTCACGGCCGGACTGAGCGACCCGTCCTCGACGCGGCTGCTCGCGGATCGGCTCGCTGCAGCGACCGAAGTTGAGCTGGGGGCGCAGGACGTTCTCGTCGAGGTCGTCGAGCTGCGCGAGCTTGCCCATGACCTGGCCAACAACATGCTCACCGGCTTCGCTGCCGGACCTCTCGCGCAGGCCCTCGAGACCGTGGCGCGTGCCGATGCCGTGATCGCGGTCACGCCGGTGTTCAGCGCGTCCTACAGCGGGCTGTTCAAGATGTTCTTCGATGTCGTCGAGGAGGGGTCGCTCGCCGGCACCCCGGTGCTGATCGCAGCGACGGCCGGTACCGCGCGGCACTCCCTCGTGCTCGAGTACGCACTGCGCCCGCTGTTCTCGTACCTCAAGGCCGTCGTGGTACCGACCGCAGTGTTCGCCGCCTCCGAGGACTGGGGGCACAGCGAGACGTCGCGGGGCCCGGCGCTCTCGGCGCGCATCGAACGCGCGGCTCGGGAGCTTGCCGCACTCGTGGTAGCCCGCCCGGCATCGGCCCCCGGGGACCCGTTCCAGGACCCGACCCCCTTCGAACAGCTCCTCGGCGGTGGTGGCCTCCCGCCGCGCTGATCATTGGTCGGGTTGGTCCCGTTGATCATGGGGTTGAGTGCGGTTCTGCGGCGGTAGCCGCACGGAACCCCATGATCAGCGAGGCGATCCGCACCCAAGTCCATGATCAGCTGCCCCCGGCGCTTAGGGTCCGGGGGGTGGAGCACGACATCGTCCTGGTCGGCGAGGGACTGCGGCTGCGGCCGTTCCGCCGCGGCGACAGCGGTGACGTCGCGGTGGTACGGCGTATCTCGGCGGATCCGGCGGCGTGGCAGTGGTCGAGCAGCCTGCGCCAGGTCGACTCCGACGGCGCGGCCGAGGCCTGGATCAACGGACGGCTCGACGCGCCAGACAGGTACGAGTGGATCGTCGAGGCGGCGGACACGCACGAGGTTCTCGGGCGCATCGGATGCCACCAGCACTCCGACGAGGGCGACGTCGAGGTCGGGTACTGGACACTGCCGTCGGCCCGGGGGCGCGGTGTCGCCCGGGCGGCGACAAGGCTCGTCGCACGCTTCGGGCATGAGCAGCTCGGCAGGGCGCGCATCGCGCTGGTCCACGTGGTGGCGAACGGGGCGTCGTGCCGGGTAGCGCTGGCGGCGTCGTTCCGCCTCGAGGGCACCCGGCGTGCCTCGATGGACCATGGCGACGGAGTCCTGTGGGATGCGCACGTGCATGCCCGCCTGCGCGACGACAGCTGGGACCCACTGCCGGCGCCGCTCGCCCCGGCGCTGCCGATCGAGGTTCCCGGCGACGGGATTGTGCTCCGGCCCTGGGTGCAGAGCGACGCACCGGCGATCCTGTCGGTCCGGGTCGATCCCGACCTCGCACGCTGGAATCCGTTGAAGGCGAAGAACCCTGAGGATGTACGGCGCTGGATCGAGGACCGCGGGTCGTGGACCGACTTCGTGTCGTGGGCGGTTCAGGACACCACGAGCGGCCTGCTGGTCGGCAGCGTCTCCTGGCACGACCTCGACGCCACGCAATCCAGTGCCCAGGCGGGGTACTGGGTGGTCCCCGCCGCCCGGGGTCGCGGCATCGGGGGCCGTGCCCTGCGAGCGGCAACCGGCTTCGCGTTCGAGGTTCTCGGAGTCGAGCGGCTGCAGCTCTTCCACGCCGTGGACAACCCGGCGTCGTGCGGGGTCGCGCGCAGTGCCGGTTTCGCGCTGGAGGGGACGACACGCAGCTCGTACCGCTATGGCGACGGCGACCTGCACGACGAGCACCTGCACGCGCGGTTGGCGAGCGACGGTACAGCCGGACCCTAGGAGCGCACGCGCCGGGACAGCAGCCGGTCCACCCCGAGCAGGATGGCGGCGATCACGACTCCCAGCACGGCCACGCCCACCACGTTGATGAGGACCTGGCCGTACCCGTGGCGGACGACGTCGATGAACGGGTACGGATAACCGGAGATCACGGCGCCCCGGACCAGGGTGTAGGCCACCCACACCAACGGCAGGATCATCGCGGGCGCGATCGTGGACCAGCGGATCCACCCGCGGGGTCCGACCACCAGCCACACCACGATCGTCAGCACCGGCGTCGCCTGGTGCACGAAGAAGTTGCCGATGATCTGCCAGCCGACGTTCGTCGCCGTCGGGGCCAGGACCACCGCGTAGACCAGTCCGGTGATCGTGATCATCAGGAGCGAGTCCAGCCTCAGCACCCGCAGCGTGGGGCTGTCGCGTCCTGGCTGCAACGCGAGCAGGGTCAGCACGACCGCGACGACGATGTTGCTCCAGATCGTGAAGTACGACGCGTAGTCAACGATCCGCCCGAACGCGCCAGCCGCGCCGAGGGCGTTGGCGTAGCCGGTCTGGCTCGGCACGGTGTCGGTGCTCGGGTAGAACCCGCCAGCCGACAGCACGAGCTGCAGCACCAACCCGATCCAGGCCACGGTGGCGTTGACCAGGAACCACACCCGCCCGCGCGCCCGTTGCACTCCGGTGGTGGTCGAGGCGGTTGCGGCAGTCATGGCCGGACGTTAGCGCCGAGCGGCGCCGTGGTCACGGCGGCCCGCCCGGGGCACGGGCCGCAGGTCGGCGATGGTGATCAAATTCGTCGAGCGACTGACCTGAGACGCGCTGACCTCATAGGCTGCGGGGATCTGGGCCCGCCCGAACCGTCGATGGAGCCGAGGAGGCGCATCATGCTGATCTCTGACATATTGCGCAACAAGGGATCCCACGTGACCATGGTTGATCCCGACGCCACATTGGAGTCCCTGGTGACGCTGCTGGCCGAGCAGCGCATCGGCGCCGCCGTGGTCTCGCACGACGGCGCGACGCTGGACGGGATCATCAGCGAGCGAGATGTCGTACGAGCCCTGGCGGAGTTCGGGGTCGCTGCCCTGTCCAGGACGGTCCACGAGGTCTGCACCGAGAACGTGACGGTCGCGGCTCCCTCGGACCGACTCGAGGACCTCGCGGCCGTCATGACCGAAGGACGTTTCCGGCACGTCCCGATCGTGGTTGATGGTCAGGTTCAAGGCATCGTGAGCATCGGTGACGTGGTCAAGGGGCGGATGAGCGAGCTCGAGGCGGAGACCGAAGCCCTCACCGGCTACATCAACTCCGGAGGCTGACGCCGTCATGTGGCCGGCAGGATGTTGATCACCCGGGCGAGCACGACGACGATCACACCGAGCGACACCAGTGACTGGACGAGCATGAGTGCCTTTGCCCTGTGGGACATGGGGTTCGTGTCCGTGGGGCTGAATGCGACGACGTTTGTGTACGCCACGTAGAAGTAGTCGAAGTACTTCGGGATCCAATTGCTCGACGCGGGGTCTGTCGACTGCGGGAACGAGAAATCCGGGGCATTGTTCGACCCGCTGACCCGCCCGGCAGGACCCCCGCCGTCGAGCTGCCAGTAGAGCAGGCCGAAGGTCACGATGTTGGTGGCGAGGACCATCGCGCCGGCGATCAACAACCGGTTGGCACTGGGCACCACCCCCTCGTACCGCCCCTGCGTCAGCACCAGCTGCACCAGGCGGGCGGCCGCGACCATGTTCGCCAGGACCAGCAGGCTGCCCAGCACCAGCAGCAGCGGGCGGGCGCCACGCGGGACCGGCCCCGGTCGCGCCGCGATGAGCACCAGCAGCGCGAGCATGATCAGCTCGGCGACCGGCACCTCCCAGTCCGGCCCGACACGGTTCTGTGCAGGCACCAGCACCTGCGGCACGATGACGGCTGCCAGGAAGACGAGCGGGACGGTGTAGGGCTCCCGGTGCTGGCGCACCGCCGGCTCGGGATTCGCGTCGTCGCCGCTCACCGGTCAATCCCTCCGGCGGCGAGGCGAAGCCGACCCGGCGCGTTGGTCAGGTGGGTTCGTACGAACGCTGCTGTCGACCGGGCAGGCCGGGTGGTTCGACCGCGGTGGCCGGCCGCTCGTGGGGACGAGCCGGCGATGGTGCTCGGGTGCTCGGGAAGCACGAGCCCTCCAACCTTGCGGGTACCGGAAGGCTAGGCACGTTCCGGGGGCGTCGCAAGATCGCGGCGCAACGCCCATCGTGGCGGTCAAGGCGCTCTGGGCCTGGCCGCGGCGCGCCGGAGACGTCGGGACTGGGGAGGATCCGGTGCCTCTGACGCACCGCACGCTGGGCCCCCGCAACGAGCGAAGCGAGTAGTAGGGGATTCATCGCGAAGTCCCGGCCCGGCCCGCGACGGGCGGCGGGCCGGGCCGGGACTTCGGGTTCTGCTTACCAGCGGGTCCTGGGGGCCAGGGCTCTGACGAACTTGGCTGCGTCGACGGTGCCCCAGCCGGAGGCCAGGTCGTAGCCGGTCAGGGCGGGGTAGCCGGTGACGCCGCCGAAGGAGTTGTCGCCGGAGGTCACGTCGACCAGACCGGTACGAGTACCGAGGAACCGCGACAGCGCCCCGTCGAAGTAGAGGGCGGGGTTGAGCAGCCCGAGACGGTGCCCGGCTGCCTGGTCAGCGAGCGCGACGACACCGGAGAAGAGCGGGGACGCCTCGCTCGTCCCGCCGAAGATGTGCCATGGCGACGCCGCGCCGACGAAGGTGTAGTAGACCCACACCCCGCCGTTGACTGCTGCGGACATCGAGATGTCCGGGGTGCCACGGTGGTTGCCGACGATCCCACGCACACCGACCTGGTAGAAGGGCCGGCCGAACACCTGCGACAGGCCACCGCCGCCGGCCCCGTAGCCGTCGTTCCACACCACGTCCGGCGAGAGCCGGACCCCGTTGTCATTGAGGTTCAGCTGTGTCCCACCGACGCTGGTCACCAGGGGGTCGCTGGAGGGCCAGGAGTTGACGGGGTAGGTGTACAGCGTGGCGCCGTCGGCTTCGGCATTGGTGACGCCGTCGTCTCCGGACGAGGCCAGGACGGTCGTGCCGTGCCGCAGCGCGGCCAAATACGCGTACCGAAGGTTCTGGATGCTGGAGAAGTTGCCCTGGTCCACACCGGGGAACGTGTTCTCCGTCGCGCCGAAGCTCTGGGTGACGACGTCGATCCGGTTCTGGTCGATCAGCTCCTTCTCGACGTTCATCATCTCGGGCAGCCCGGTGACACCTTCGGTCTCGGCGACCGGGGTCTCGGCCAGGATGATGTGCGCGCCCGGCGCCATGGCGTGGGAGTACTCGACGTCCAGGCTGGTCTCCTGCGCCCAGCCGACCTGATCGGGGTTCGTGGGATCGAACGCAGGGACGTTGCCGTACTTGACGATCTCGACCTTGGTGTTCGGGATGCCGTACTGCGCGTCGAAGACGTCGAGGTCGTGCTGGATGGTCGGGGAGCCGAACGAGTCGACGATCAGGATCGTCCGGCCCTTTCCGGTGATTCCGGCCGCGTAGAGGGGTGCGGTGTCGTAGGCGCTACGCAGCTGGGTCGGCCCGTAGCACGCGATGCCGAGCTCGGACTCGCACACCGATGTCGGCGTGGGTGAGACGTGGGACGCGGCAAGGACGTGGCCGACCGATGCCGGTCGGACGGTGGCCGTCGTCGAGAACTGCGCGGCCGTCGTGACGCCGGCCCCCATGGGTGCGGCCGCCGCGAGGGCCAGCACGAGGCCGGCTCCGGCAGCAGTGGCTCGTCCCGGCGTGAGGACTCGGGCGCTCGCCGTGGGCGACGCCGAATTCGCCCTCGTCCCGGATGTGGGTCCCCGTTGGTCTTTGACCATCATGTCCCTAGCTCCTCTTCAGCCGAAGCCCCCGAACGACGATCGGTCTCGCACCCTCCCCGCGGAAATCTAGACCCCGGATCCGGCCCTGTCACCGGGTGGCGATCGCTGGTTTTCGACGGTGATCTGGCCGGTACGCTCCGCGACGATCGGGTCGGCAAGGTCCGGTGCGCGAGCGGTCCGCTGCGGCGCCTCGATCCCCTCGGGATTGGGGAGGATCCGGTGCCTCTAACTCACCGCTCACTGGGCCCACGCTGGCGAGCGCAGCGACTCAGTAGGGGATTTCATCCCCAAAGTTGTCGCTGGGCGGCTGTGTCGAGCAGGTCCATGACCTCCTGCTCGCTCGTGGCGGAGAAGTCGCGGTAGTGATAGCCCACCGCCAGGAATCCCGCCGGCATCGACAGGCACACGAACTCGTCGGCACCGGTCCAGCCGGCGGCTCCGGCGGGTGCCACCGGCACCGCCAGGACGACGCGGGCGGCCCCCAGTGCTCGGCTCGTCGCGCCGGCGGCCCGTGCAGTCGAACCGGTCGCCACCCCGTCGTCGACGATGACCACGGTGCGACCGCGCAGGTCCATGCGTTCGTGCCGGGCCCGGATCGTCGCCACCCGGTCGGCCAGGATCCTGCGCTCGCGCTCCTCCACCGCTGCCAGCGCGGCGTCGCTGACCCGCGCACGAGCCAGGACGTCGGTGTCGAGGATCCTGACCCCGCCCTCGCCGATGGCGCCCATGGCGAGCTCCGGCTGGTCGGGGACTCCGAGCTTGCGCACCACGATGACGTCCAGCGGCGCCGCCAGAGCCCGCGCTACCTGCCACGCGACGGGCACCCCCCCACGGGGAAGTCCCAGGACCACGACCTCCTGACCGCGCAGGTGCTCGAGGGCGCCGGCCAGCCGTACGCCCGCATCCGTCCGGTCGGCGAACACCGCGACGTCAGGTGTCAGCCGATGTCGGCGAGTCGGGGCAGCACCTGCGCCGCGAGCAGCTCGGCGAACTCCACCGGGTCGCGGTCCGGCATCGACCCGACCTCGGTGACCCCGAGCTCGGCATAGGCGGCGACGTCGCGCAGCCAGGCGTCGACGTCCGCGAGCACGGGGCGGGTCACCAGCACGGTCTTCGCGATCGTGTCGTAGTCGCGTCCTTCAGCCTCGCAGTGCGCCCGCAGCACGTCGAGCTTGGCAGCCACATCGACCGGTGAGCTGCCGAACACGTTGCAGGCGTCGGCATACTTCGCGACAAGGCGCAGCGTCTTCTTCTCCCCACCGCCGCCGACGAGGATGTCCGGGCGTGGACGACTGATGGGCATTGGTACGCATAGCGTCTCGGCCAGCTGATAGTGGCGTCCGGTGTAGGGGCCGTCGTCGGAGCTCCACATCTGCAGGCAGATCTGCAGCGTCTCCTCCAGCCGTTCGAAACGCTCGCCGATCGGGACCACGGGGACGCCGAGCGCGCGCTGCTCCCGCTCGTACCAGGATGCGCCGATCCCCAGCCGTGCCCGGCCCTCGGACAGGACGTCGAGGGTCGTCACGATCTTGGCCAGCAGCCCCGGGTGGCGGTACATCACCCCGGTCACCAGCACGCCCAGGGTCATCCGCTCTGTCACCCCCGCGACGTATGCGAGCGTCGTGTACGCCTCGAGCATCGGCTCGTCCGCTGCGCCGTTGTACTCCATCTGGAAGTAGTGGTCCATCACCGAGAACGCTGCGACGCCTGCCTGCTCGGCCACCTGCGCCGTCCGCGCCAGCGTCGGGGCGATGGCCCGTGGGTCCTCGGGCCGGGAGAAGTTCCAGTAGTGCAGGTCGAATCTCATGCTCGCCTCCGGGGGCTTCTCCCGCGGCTCCCAGGGTACGGCGCGGCGTCGGCGAGAGACGCGCGCCCGCGGGTCACTGCTCCTCGTGGTGGTCCGGGTCGGCGCCGAACAGCCGGCCGTCCGAACGCCCGAGCGCGGTGATGGCAGCCACCTGCTCCTCGGTGAGCTCGAAGCCGAAGATGTCCAGGTTCTGCGCCTGGCGCACCAGGTCAGCCGACTTCGGGATCGGGACCGACCCGAGCTGGACCTGCCAGCGCAGGACGACCTGGGCAGGTGTCACGCCGAGGGCGCGCGCGGGGGCAGCGACCGCCGGCTCCGCGAGCACGTCGCCGGCGCGGCCCAACGGACTCCAGCTCTCGGTCAGGATGCCTTGCGCCGCATGGAACTTGCGCAGCCGCTCCTGTGGGAACCTCGGGTGCAGCTCGACCTGGTTGACGGCGGGGAGCACCCCTACCTCCTCGCCCAGGCGGGTCAGGTGCGCCTCGGTGAAGTTGGACACCCCGATCGACCGGACCAGGCCGCGGTCCCGCAGCTCGACCATCGCGCGCCAGGAGTCGACGTAGCGGTCGACGCTGGGGTTGGGCCAGTGGATCAGGTACAGGTCGATGGTCGCGACACCTAGACGGGTTCGGGAGCCCTCGAACGAGGCCAGGGTCTGTTCGTACCCGTGGTCGCGTCCCGGCAGCTTCGTGGTCACCACCACCTGCTCGCGTGCCACCGTGGATCGCGCCAGGGCCTCGCCGACCTCGGTCTCGTTGCGGTAGTTGACGGCGGTGTCAACAAGGCGGTAGCCGGCACCGAGGGCTGTCAGCACCGCGTTCGTCGCCGCAGGTCCCTTGAGCGGATACGTGCCGAAGCCGACCGCGGGCAGCTGCGCGCCGTCGGCCATCGTCAGGGTGGGGGCGGTCATGAAAGGGAGCCTCCTCGCTGCTGTCCACTGGGCCGATCCTCGCACGGGCCCTCGGCGCGCCGCGCTGTCCGATCGGTCGCCCGCTGGTAATGCCGGTCAGCGGCGGCAGCGCCGGATACATTCAGGCGGTGGCCAAGAACAGTGACCCGGAGCCGGAGTCGGACAGTGCCGAGCCGGGGGCGCCGATCCGGCTGACCCGCAAGCAGTACGAGACCGAGCTGGCTCGGCTGCAGGCCGAGCTCGTCGCGATGCAGGAGTGGATCCGCGCCTCCGGGGAACGGCTCCTGGTCCTCTTCGAGGGCCGTGACAGTGCCGGCAAGGGTGGCGCGATCCGGCGGATCACGTACGAGCTGAACCCCCGGTTCTGCCGCGTGGTGGCGCTGCCGGCACCCACCGAACGGGAGCGGACGCAGTGGTACTTCCAGCGCTACATCTCCGAGCTGCCGTCGGCCGGCGAGATCGTCCTGTTCGACCGGTCCTGGTACAACCGCGCGGGCGTCGAGAAGGTCATGGGTTTCTGCACGCAGCAGGAGTACGAGTACTTCATGCGGGTGTGCCCGCTGCTGGAGCGGGCCCTGGTCCAGGACGGGATCATCCTGGTGAAGTACTGGCTGTCCATCTCCGACGAGGAGCAGCGCAGGCGGTTCGAGTCCCGTCTGCACGACCCGGCCCGGCGCTGGAAGCTCTCCCCGATGGACCTTCAGGCACAGGCCCACTGGGTCGACTACGCCGAGGCCAAGGACCAGATGTTCGCGTACACCGACACCAAGGAGAACCCTTGGTACGTCGTGGATGCAGAGAACAAGAAGTCAGCACGACTCAACCTGGTCTCGCACCTGTTGTCCCTGGTGCCGTACCGGCCCGTCGGCCAGACCCAGGTCGTCCTGCCACCTCGTCAGGACCGCGCATACGTAAGGCCGCCCATCGACAGCCAGACGTTCGTGCCGGTGCGCTACGTGGTGGGCTGAACCTCGCCTAGGGTTCAGCTGGGTCAAGGTGGGGCGAAGGCAGGAGCGAGATGTTGAAGAAGCAGGTGAACGCCGCGCAGGCAGATGCCCTGGTCGCGTTCGGTATGACCGGGGACCTGGCTCGGAAGATGACGTTCATCGCGTTGTACCGGCTGGAGTGCCGAGGTCTGCTGACCTGCCCGGTGATCGGCGTCGCGG
>JANWJC010000224.1 GCA_025449595.1 Acidobacteriota bacterium
GCACACCTCGGGCAGCTCGAACCAGCGCAGGTGCTCGAAGTCGGCACTGAGCTCGGTTCCCGAACCGGTATCGGGGTCGGGCGTGTCCGGCAGGCCGGCGAGCAGGGTACGGGCCTCGCGCAGGTGTTCGGCGAGCGCGGACTCCGGAGCCCGGTCCTCCCGGCGTGGGTAGCGCAGCACCCCCGACTCGTCGTAGTGCAGCTGGTCCAGGCGAAGCGGTGGCTCGACGGTGCCGGTGCGGTGGTGCCAAAGTCCGGTCGCCGGATCGAATCGGTACTGCGGCAACAGCTTCCAGCCGCTGTCAGCGAGCAGGGCGACCGCCTCGACCACGTAGCGGAAGGCGGCGTCGCTGACGAAGTAGTTGAAGTTGACGCGCACCCAACCGGGTTTGATGCCCTCGCAGCCTCCGGTGATCTCGCGTTCGAACTCGTGCGAGCGCTCGAGGTCGATGCCGAGCAGGCGGTGGCCGTACGGTCCGGCGCACGAACAGCCGCCGCGGCTCTGGATCCCGAACAGGTCGTTGAGCGCGGACACCACGAAGTTGTGGTGCAGGTAGTTTCCGCCCGGGCGCCGGATCACGAACGAGACGATGGAGAGCCGTTCGGCGCCGGGGTTGCCGAGCACCTGGATGGCGGGATGGGCGTCCCACGCCTGCACCGCGCGGCGCAGGAAGTCGGCCTCGTGGGCCCGGATGACCTCGACCCCGACCGCGTCCTTGAGCGCGAACACCAGCCCGGCGCGGATGGACTCCACGATGGCCGGGGTGCCCGCCTCCTCGCGGTGCGCGGGGTCGGAGAGGTAGACGTGCTCGAGCGGGTTGACGTACGCCACGGTGCCGCCGCCGACGACGTCCGGCACGCTGTTCGTCAGGATCCGGCGGTCCACGACCAGCACCCCGGGGGTGCCGGGGCCGCCGATGAACTTGTGCGGGGACAAGAAGATCGCGTCCTTGCGGGCCGCTGGGTCGCCGTCACGGGGGTTCATCTCGATGTCGACGTACGGCGCTGCCGCGGCGAAGTCCCAGAACGACAGGGCTCCGTACTCGTGGAGCAGCCGGGTGATCCGGTGGGTGTCGGTCACGATGCCGGTGACGTTGCTCGCGGCGCTGAACGATCCGATGAGCAGCGGTCGGCCGCGGTATCGCTCGAGCTCGTCGGTGAGCTGGTCGACGTCGACGTGGCCGTCGGCGTCCTCGTGGATCGTCACCACGTCCGCGATCGACTCGCGCCAGGGCAGCTCGTTGCTGTGGTGCTCGTACGGGCCGGTGAACACGACCGGCCGCTCGTCGGCGGGGATCCGGGCGCTGAGGCCGTACTTCGCGTCCAGCTCGGCCGGCAGCCGGATCCCCAGGACCCCGACGAGCTTGTCGATGGCGCCGGTCGAACCGCTCCCGGTGAAGATGACAACGGTGTCGTCGTCACCGTTGACGGCGTCGTGGATGATGCGCCGCGCGTCCTCGCGAAGCCGGGTCGTCTGCAGGCCGGTGCCGCTGCTCTCGGTGTGGGTGTTCGCGTATCGGGGCAGCACCTCGTCGCGGATGAAGTCCTCGAGGAACCCGAGGGCTCGGCCGCTGGCGGTGTAGTCGGCGTATGTGACCCGACGCGGGCCGAACGGGCCGTGCATCAGCTGGTCGTCCCCGATGACCGCATCCCTGATCCGGGTCAGCAGCGCGGGTTCCGGCAGTGCCGGGTCCCTCGGTGGCACCCGACACCCGGTGTCGTCCGGGACACTTGTCATACCCCGAGGGTACGGCCCCCGTCCGCTGATGAAGGCGATGAATGTGCCCCGCGGTGGGTTAGACGCACCGCTCGCGCCCCAGTGACAGCCAATCCCGCCCTCAGCGGATCACCTCGAGCGCCGGTGGTCCGGCGCTGAGCTCGCGAGCCGGCGCCGGCAGCTCGGCGACCGAGGCGGCGTGCCGCGCCCGCGCTGAAGACAGCGGCTCGGCCCCCACGACCTCGCCGCGCAGGACGAGCGTCCGCACGAGAGGCCGCTCGCCGTCCCTGGCACCACCCGCGGTCGCCCGTTCCTCATCCGGCGCCAGCGTCCCCACGAGCTCGGCCGCCGCGACGCCGTCGACGACCTGGCGGTACGCGGTGGCACGCCCGCCGCGGCCCTCCTTGCCCTGGGAGCGCTTGGCCACCGGGAGCAGCGGACCCTGTGCCACCAGCTGTCGCGCCACGAGCTTGTACACCAGCCCCGCCGTCGGGGCGCCGGAGCCGGTCACCAGCGAGGTGCCGACGCCGTACACGTCCACGGGCACGTCCGACAGTGCAGCGATCGAGAACTCGTCCAGGTCCCCGCTCACCACGATCCGGGTCGCACCGGCATCGAGGGAGTCCAGCAGCCGTCGTACCCGCCGCGCCTCGTCGGGCAGGTTGCCGGAGTCGATGCGTACCGCCCCCAGCCGACCGCCGGAAAGCTGCACCCCCAGGCGGACCGCGTCGTCGACGTCGTACGTGTCCACCAGCAGCGTGGTGTCCTCCGTCAGCGCCGTGAGCTGCGAGGTGAACGCGGCCCGCTCGTCGTCGTGCAGCAGCGTGAAGGCGTGGGCGCTGGTCCCGCCGGTGGGCACGCCGTGCCTGCGCGCGGCCTCCAGGTTGCTGCTGGACTCGAACCCGACGAGGTACGCCGCGCGGGCCGCGGCCACGGCGGCCTGCTCATGGGTACGGCGGGACCCCATCTCCAGCAACGGTCGCCCGGCCGCCGCGGTGACCATCCGCGAGGCTGCTGCCGCGACGGCGCAGTCGTGGTTCAGGACCGACAGGATCAGCGTCTCCAGCAGCACGCAGTCGGCGAACGTGCCCTCCACCGACAGGACGGGGGAGCCGGGGAAGAACGTCTCGCCCTCGCCGTACCCCCAGACATCGCCGGTGAACCGCCACCGGGCCAGGTGCGCCAGCGTCTCGGCGTCGACGACCTGACGGTCCGCCAGCGACTCGATCTCGGCGGCACCGAACCGGAAGTCGGTGAGCAGGTCCAGCAGCCGCCCGGTGCCCGCCACGACCCCGTAGCGCCGGCCTGCGGGAAGCCCCCGCGCGAAGACCTCGAACGCGCAGCGCCGGTCGGCCGTGCCGTCGCGCAGTGCCGCCGCGAGCATCGTGAGCTCGTAGTGGTCGGTGAGCAGGGCGCTGGAGGGGTTGATCACGCCTGGCACCCTACGGACCTGGGCGCCACGATCTGCGAGCATGGCGCCGTGAGCATCGCGCCGGTCGAGCTGGAGCGGCCGATCGCCGACAGCGAGACCGTGCTCGACAAGCCCTGGGTCACCATCGTGTGGAACGACCCGGTGAACCTGATGTCGTACGTGACGTACGTGTTCCTGACGTACTTCGGCTACTCGCAGCAGAAGGCGGAGAAGCTCATGCTCGACGTCCATCAGCGCGGTCGGGCCGTGGTCAGCAACGGCAGCCGCGAGGAGATGGAGGTCGACGTGACGGCCATGCACTCGTACGGCCTCTGGGCGACGCTGCAGAAGGACGACTGACGTGGCGTTGCACGGCTTTCGGCGGACCCGCGCCGGTCGCGTCGCCATCCGGCTGGACGGCGCCGAGCGCGGGCTGCTGCGCAACCTGGTCGAGCAGCTGCGCGAGATGGTGCAGCCGGCGGACGGCCCCGACGCCGACCCGGCCGACCCGTTGGCCGCCCTGGTGGGGATCGACCCGGCGGCGACCACGCCCACCGACCCGGCCATGCTGCGGCTGTTCCCGAACGCCTACGGCGACGACGAGCCTGAGGCCACGGCGGAGTTCCGGCGCTTCACCGAGAGGTCGTTGCGGGAGGGCAAGCTGGCCAACGCCGACCTGGTGCTGAGCGCGCTGGAAGGGGCCGGGGATCGGCTGGTGCTCAGACCGGAGGACGTCCAGCCGTGGCTCGGTGCCCTGAACGACATCCGACTGACGATCGGCACCCGGCTGGGGATCACCGAGGACATCGAGGACCGCCCTGCCTTCGGCGCCGACGAGGCCGAGCTCGTCGCGTACGACCTCTACGACTGGCTCACCTTCCTTCAGGAGACGTTGGTACGAGCCGTCATGGGCCTGCGACCTCCGGACGTGTCCTGACCCGGGCGGCGCCCACTGTCGGCGGTCCAGGGTGGGATCGCCGGGTGGGCCGTGGTGGTGGGTCGGGACCCGATGACCGACGACCGCCGGCCCGACAGGGGGTTGGTGCCACATGACCGAGCTGGCCACGCTGCCGGCCGACGCAGAGCAGCTGGTGCGCTGTGCCGCCGTCCTGGTGATGGCGGACCCACCGCGCGCGGCGCACATGGCCTTCTTCCACCCCGACGGCGTGCTCGCGCTGCCGGACGTCACTGACATCGGCGAGCCGGGAGAGGTGACGGTGGTCCTGCCCAGGAGCACCGGGCTCAGGGACGCCGCGGTGCCGGGCGCCGCGGTGCCCGTTGCCCGGGACGTCGCCGTGGTGACCCGTACGATCCCGGCGATCCTGGTGCCGGTGTCCGAGGCGGTGCCGCTGCTGGCGCGGGCCCGGCGCGACCCGCAGGCCCACCCGGCCGCCGCGTTCTGGGGCGCCGCCGCGCTCGTCGCGCTGCAGCTGGTGGCACGTGGTCGGCTGTATCCGAGCGTGTCGGCAAGCGGGTTCGACGTGTGGCGGCTCGGCCCGCTCGAGGTCGGTGACCTGGCCCGGGTCCGTGAGCTGGTGGCCGCGATGCCGGCCCACGCCCGGGCCACCCCGGTCCCGGGCCGCTCACCGTTGGAGCTGCCCGACCCCGAAGCGCTCGTGCGCGACTTCTTCGATGCCGTCGCCGACGGGATGCCGCGCAGCCCGGCAGCACGTCACCTCACCTCGACGGTTCCGTACGTGTCCGCGCCACCGCAGCGTGTCGCCGACCTGCGGGACTGGGCGGCAGAGGTGTCGGCCGGCATCGACAGCGGTCAGCGGATCTCGTTGCGGATCCAGGTCGACGACGTGGCCGGTGCCGGAGTCTTCCGCGCCGTCGTGCAGGTGGCCTCGGTGACCGACCCGTCCGTCCTGGTCGATGCTGCCGACCTGTGGAA
>JANWJC010000225.1 GCA_025449595.1 Acidobacteriota bacterium
AAGATGTTGTCGATGAACAGCAGCACGTCCTGCTTCTGCACGTCACGGAAGTACTCCGCCATGGTCAGAGCCGACAGCGCGACCCGCAGGCGGGTGCCCGGCGGCTCGTCCATCTGACCGAAGACCAGCGCGGTCTTGTCGATGACCCCGGACTCGGTCATCTCACCGAAGAGGTCGTTGCCCTCACGGGTCCGCTCGCCGACGCCGGCGAACACCGAGACACCGCCGAAGTTCTCCGCGACCCGGTGGATCATCTCCTGGATAAGGACAGTCTTGCCGACACCGGCACCGCCCATCAGGCCGATCTTGCCGCCCTGGACGTACGGGGTCAGCAGGTCGATCACCTTGATGCCGGTGACGAACACCTCGGTCTTGGGCTCGAGCTGGTCGAACGCCGGGGCCGAGCGGTGGATGCCCCACCGCTCGGTGATCTCGAGGGTGGACACATCGACGTCGAGCGGCATGCCGAGGGTGTTCCAGACGTGGCCCTTCGTCACGTCACCGACGGGCACCGTGATTGAGTCGCCGGTGTTGCGTACGGCAGTGCCGCGGACCAGTCCGTCGGTGGGCTGCATGGAGATGGTGCGCACCATGTTGTCGCCGATGTGCAGCGCGACCTCGAGCGTGAGGGTACGGTCCACCTCGCCTTCGAGGTCGCCGCTGAAGCTCACATCCACGTGCAGAGCGTTGTACAGCTCGGGCATCGCGTCCGCGGGGAACTCCACGTCGACCACGGGGCCGGTGACTCGCGCGACCCGGCCGGCGCCTGTCGAGGTCTCTGTCGTTGCAGTCATGGCTATCTTCGCTCTCCTAGGACGCCGACGAGAGCGCGTCGGCGCCGCCGACGATCTCGCTGATCTCTTGGGTGATCTCCGCCTGGCGGGCCTGGTTGGCCTGCCGTTGGTATGTCTTGATGAGCTCGTCCGCGTTGTCCGTCGCGGCCTTGCACGCACGGCGCCTTGCGGCAAGCTCGGATGCCGCCGCCATCAGCAGCGCGGTGTAGACGAGGTTCTCCACGTACTTCGGCAGCAGCGCATCGAGCACCGCCTCCGCCGAGGGCTCGAAGTCGTAGAGCGGGAACGGACCTGCCCCTGCCGCCGTGGCCTCGGCCGCGGTCTGCTCGACGACCTCCAGCGGCAGGACCCGTCGGACCATCGGGGTCTGCACGAGCATGTTCTGGAAGTGGGTGTAGACGATGTGGATCTCGTCGACCCCGCCTTCTTCGGTGTGCAGCAAGAACTTCTCGAGCAGTACGCCGGCGATCATCTTCGCATCGGAGTAGCTGGGCTGCTCGGAGAAGCCGGTCCAGTCGGCCTCGATGTGACGACCCCGGAACCGGTAGTAGCTGACCGCCTTGCGCCCGACGAGGTACGGCACGACCTCCAGGCCCTGCCCGCGCAGCAGCGCACCGAGCTGCTCACCCTCCTTCAGCGCGTTGGAGCTGTAGCCGCCGGCCAGGCCGCGGTCCGAGGTGATGATGAGGACCGCCGCCCGCTTGCGGAACCGCTGCTCTGTCGAGATGAGGGGGTGCTTGCCGTTCGTGTGGGAGGCAGCGGCCGAGATGGCGCGGATCAGCTCGCGGGAGTATGGCGTCGAGGCTTCCACGCGCTGCTGCGCCTTGATGATGCGCGACGACGCGATGAGCTCCATCGCCTTCGTGATCTTCTTGGTCGACTGGACGGACTTGATCCGTCGTCGGAAGACACGCTGCTGGGCACCCATGAGCTACCGCCTCAGCCCTTGACCCGGGTGATCTTGGCGTGGTCGACCTCGGCCTCGTCGAGCGGCTCGGCCGCGGCCTCGTTGACCAGCGCCTTGCCGTCAGCGGTGACGAAGTTGGCCTTGAACTGCTCGATCGCCTGCTCCAGCAGCCGCACCGAGTCGTCGGACAGCTCTGCGGACTCCCGGATGGAGTCGAGCACGCCGTTGTTGCTGCGACGCAGCGAGTCGAGGAACTCCTGCTCGAAGCGAGCGATCTCGTCGATGGGGACCTCGTCGAGCTGCCCGGTGGTGCCGGCCCAGATGGAGACGACCTCCTCCTCCATCGGGAACGGCGCGAACTGCGGCTGCTTGAGCAGCTCCACCAGCGCGCCACCTCGGGCCAGCTGTGCCTTGGACGCCGCGTCGAGGTCCGAGCCGAACGCGGCGAACGCCTCGAGCTCGCGGTACTGGGCCAGGTCCAGGCGCAGCCGCCCCGCGACCTTGCGGATCGCCTTGGGTTGGGCCGAGCCGCCGACACGCGACACCGAGATGCCGACGTTGATGGCCGGGCGGACCCCGGAGTTGAACAGGTCGGATTCCAGGAAGCACTGCCCGTCGGTGATCGAGATGACGTTGGTCGGGATGTACGCCGAAACGTCGTTGGCCTTGGTCTCGATGATCGGCAGCCCGGTCATCGACCCGCCGCCGAGGTCGTCGGAGAGCTTCGCGCAGCGCTCGAGCAGCCGGCTGTGCAGGTAGAACACGTCGCCGGGGTACGCCTCACGGCCCGGCGGACGACGCAGCAGCAGCGACACCGCGCGGTACGCCTCCGCCTGCTTGCTCAGGTCGTCGAACACGATCAGCACGTGCTGGCCCTGATACATCCAGTGCTGCCCGATCGCCGAACCGGTATACGGCGCCAGGTACTTGAAGCCGGCCGGGTCGTCGGCCGGCGCTGCGACGATGGTCGTGTACTCCATCGCACCGCGTGCCTCGAGCGAGTCCTTGACCGCCGCGATCGTCGAGCCCTTCTGCCCGATGGCGACGTAGACGCACTTGACCTGCTTCTTGGGGTCCCCGGACTCCCAGTTCTGCTTCTGGTTGATGATCGTGTCCACGCAGACGGCCGTCTTGCCGGTCTGCCGGTCACCGATGATCAGCTGCCGCTGGCCACGACCGATCGCCGTCATCGCGTCGATCGCCTTGATCCCGGTCTGCAGCGGCTCCTTGACCGGCTGGCGCTGCACGACCGAGGGCGCCTGCACCTCGAGGGGACGCCGGGCCTCGGCGGTGACCGGGCCCTTGCCGTCCATCGGGTTGCCCAGCGGGTCCACTACCCGGCCCAGGAACCCGTCGCCGACCGGCACGGAGAGGATCTCGCCGGTACGCCGGACCGTCTGCCCCTCCTCGATCTTCGACCCGTCACCGAGCAGCACGACACCGATCTCGCGGATGTCGAGGTTCAGTGCCAGGCCCAGCAGCCCGCCCTCGAACTCGAGCAGCTCGTTGGTCATCGCCGAGTGCAGGCCCTCGACCCGCGCGATGCCGTCGCCGGTCTCGGTGACCTGGCCGACCTGCTCACGGGTCGTCGTGGGCACGTACGACTCGACGTTGCGCTGGATCGCGTTCCGGATGTCCTCCGGGCGGATCGTCAGCTCGGTCATCTGGTTCCTGCTCTCTGCCTCGTTGCGCCGGTGACCGGCGCCGTCATGGTGGGTGCTGCGGGGTGCATCTGTCAGGCCGAGACCGCTCGGCGCGCCTGCTCCAACCGGGTCGCGACGGTCCCGTCGATGACCTGGTCACCGATCCGGACCACGATGCCGCCGATCACGTCGGGGGCGATCTCGACGTTGAGCCTGACCTCGGTGCCGGTGATCCGGGCCAGGGCCCGGGCCAGCCGGGTGCGCTGCTCGGATGACAGGGCGACGGGTGCCCGGACGTCTGCAACGACCTGGCCACGTACGTCCGCGGCCAGCGCCGACAGCGACGTGATCGCGTCGACCGGTGCCTGGCCACGCAGGTTACCCACGCTGTGGGACAGCAGCGAGGTCGTCACCGGGGACGCGGTGGCACCGACCAGGTCCGTGACTATGGCCGCCTTGCGATCGGCCGCCACCGCCGGATCGGTCAGCGCCAGCTGCAGCGGCTCGGACGCGGCAAGGGCGCTGGTGAAGTGGAACAGCTCCTCGGACACCCGGTCGAGCTCGCCGTCACGGTCCGCGGCCAGCAGCGCGGCCTCGGCCCCGAGCAAGTCGAGGGCGTCGACGAGGTCGCGCTCGTGGGACCAGCGCGCGGCCACGACCTGCTGGAGGGTCGTCAAACCCGCCTGTGACAGCGACGGGCCGAACAGCTCGGTCGCGATGTCGGCCCGGCTCTGCGCGCGGGTGCTCGTGTCCGCCAGCGTGAGGCGCAGGTAGCGCTGCACGTTCAGCAGGTCCGCGACCGCCAGCAGGTCCTGGCCCACATGGGCCAGGTCGGGACCGGCGACATCGGTCCGCAGCGCGGACTGCACCCCCTTGAGGGAGTCACGACTGGCGCCGAACATCAGCGGGCCGCCTCGGTGACGGCAGCCTTCGCCTCGAGGTCGTCGAGGAACCGGTCGATCGTGGCGCGGACCCGGCCGTCGTCGGTAAGGGTCTCCCCCACCACCTTGCCCGCCAGGGTCACGGCCAGCTCACCGACCTCACGGCGCAGGGCGGTGACGGTGCTGGCCCGCTCGGCCTCGATGTGCGCTTCCGCGCGCGAGGTCACCGCGGCAGCCACGTCGGCTGCCTCTCGCCGAGCCTCCTCCAGGATCGCCGACTTGTCGGCCTGCGCCTGGGCCCGGATCGCGGCCGCCTCGGTACGGGCCTCGGCCAGCCGTGCCTGGTACTGCTCCTTCAACGCGTTCGCCTCGGCCTGCGCGGCCTCGGACTTGGCGATGCCGCCCTCGATCGCCGCGGTCCGCTCGGCAAGGGCCTTGCGGATGCCGGGCAGGGCGAGCTTGGAGAGCCCGCCGAACACGACGAGGAACGAGATGATCCCGATGATCAGCTCGTCGAGCGGGATCGACAGAACGTTGACTTCGCTCGCGATCTGTGGGTACACGGTGACAGTCCTTCGTCAGTTACGACGTGCAGAAGTGGTCGGCTCGTCGGCTCACTTGCCGAAGACGAACGGCGCGACGAAGCCGATCAGTGCGAGTGCCTCGGTCAGGGCGAACCCGAGGATCATGTTCTGGCGAATGACGCCGTAGGCCTCCGGCTGACGGGCGATCGCCTGCACGCCCTGGCCGAAGATGATGCCGATGCCGATGCCCGGGCCGATCGCGGCGAGGCCGTATCCGATCGATCCGAGGCTGCCGGTGACCTCTGCGAGGAGCGACATGTGGTGCCCTTCTTGTGTCGGCCGGCGGGCGGTCCGCCGGTCTGCTGTGCGTTCAGGCCACCGAACTGATCGGCACCTGTGCGGTCTGGGAAGTCGTGGTCAGTGGCTGTTCAGATCAGTGGGCGTGCAGTGCGTCGTTGATGTAGACGGCGGCGAGCAAGGTGAAGACGTAGGCCTGCAGTGCCTGGATCAGCACCTCGAACAGCGTCAGGATGATCGCCACGATGAACGAGGCGGTCGACCCGAGGATCCCGATCAGGCTCGGTGAGAACAGGTACCACGTGGCCACGCTGAACGTGACGAGCAGCAGGTGGCCGGCGAACATGTTCGCGAAAAGACGCACGCTGTGCGTGAACGGGCGCACGATGAAGTTGGAGACGACCTCGAGCGGGATCAGCAGGCCGTACATCGCCTTGGGCACGTCCGGGGGCATCGTCATGGCTTTGAAGAAGCCGCCGGCACCCTGCTTGATCACCCCGAGCGGCACCCAGAGCAGGTAGACCATGATCGCGAATGCGACCGGGATCGCGAGACGAGCTCCCGGGGCGAACTGCGCGAACGGCACGATGCCCAAGAAGTTGAGCACCCAGATGAAGAAGAACAAGCTGAACAGCAGAGGTACGAACTTGTCGCCGGCCTTGCCGATCGTGTCCCGGGCGATGCCGTCGCGGACGAACAGGTAGCCGTACTCTGCGATGTTCTGCAATCCGCGCGGGACGACCTTGGCGTTGCGGAACGCCAGCGTGAAGAACCCGACCACCACGACCGCGACGATCATGAGCAGGATCAGCGGCTTGGTGATCAGGAAGTCGATCCCGAGCAAGTGGAACCGCCAGAGCGTTGCGTAGTCGAAGACCTCGACGCCTGGCGCCGGGAAGCCGCACCCGGAGTTCAGGTGGCAGCCGTCGGCCAGGATCTGCTCAGCGCCCACGACGGCGCTCCCCTGCGGTGCACATCGGTGCGACAACCTCCGGGCGGCGTCCGGTCATTGCCGGTCCTGCCGCTGCGTCTCAGGCACGGGGCTCTTGGCTCCGAGTCGGGCGAACATGAGGTAGAGCGCGAAGCCCGTCCCGAGGAGGACGCCTCCGGCCACGAAGAGCGACTGGTTTCCCAGCCATCTGCCGAGCAGCCACCCCAGGCCGCCGTAGATGGCGATTCCGGCGATCAGGTGACTGACGGCGACCCAGGCCACGTCGTCGGACTCGCGGCCCACCGGCAGCTCGTCCGGCATCGCCGTGGACGTCTTCGTCGCGGCCTGACGGTACCACCGGGCGTCCCGGTGCGTGGACGCCGGGGCCTTGAAGGGAACCCGTTTGGGATCGAGCAGGCTCACTGCGCGTCACCCCCGTCTTCGGAGGCGGCGGAGACCGAGGAGACGGACGAGGGGCCCGCGGGCTCGACGTAGAGCATCTTGGTCCGGCCCATCGCCCAGACCTGGGTCATCAGCCAGCTGATCGTGCACGCGACAACCGTGATCCCGAAGGCCTTGCTGTCGAACAACGTCGTGTTCTTGAAGATCGCCATGAACACGAACAGGACGAGGATCTGCCCGAGGTAGAGCGCCAGCGCGGCCGTCATGATCAGCGAAGGATGCTTCTGCAGGATCAGCCCCAGCGCGTAGAGCCCGAGCCCGAAGAACGCCAGGACGACGACCAGTCCCACCGCCGCGCCGATCGCGGCGCTCGACCCGCTCAGGACCCCGTACAGAACGATGGCGATCACGCCGACCACCACTGTCGGGACGACAGCGGCGCGCAAGATCACCAAAGACGCGCGCGAGGCGGGAACTATCGGTGATGCGGGCGGCACGAGGACAGGTTAGCGAAATCGCGGCGTACGACCCTCATCGCTTCCCATTCCTGTGACGCAGGGCTCAGGACGTTCACCCGACGTTGAGCTCATCAGACGCTGTGGTGCTGCCGCAGCCGGGGCCAGGTCACCGCGAGCAGCAACGCGACGACACCCGTCGCGAAGCAGACCGCCGAGACGCTCGCCGGGACGAACGCCAGCGACACGGCTGTGAACGCGATGACGCCGGTCCATCCGTACATCAGCAGCACGGCCCGGCGCTGGCTGTGGCCGAGCTGCAGCAGCCGGTGGTGCAGGTGCTGCTTGTCCGGCGCGAACGGGCTGCGCCGGGCTCTGGTGCGCCGGATGACGGCGAGCACGAGGTCGATCAACGGGATCGCCATCACCGCGAGCGGCAGCAGGATGGGCAGCAGGGCCGGCAGCAGCGCGGCCGTGCCTGCCATCGCGGACGGGTCGATGCCGCTGGACAGGCTGATGACGCTGGCGGCGAGCAGCATCCCGATGAGCATCGAGCCGGTGTCGCCCATGAACAGGCGGGCCGGATAGAGGTTGTGCGGCAGGAATCCTGCGCACATTCCGGCGAGGCAGGCGCAGATCAAGGTGGCCAGGGTCGCGCGGGTGAAACCGTTCTCCACGGAGAGCAGGTAGGAGTACGCGAAGAACGCCAAAGCACCGATCCCGACGATGCCGGCGGCGAGACCGTCGAGCCCGTCGACGAAGTTGATCGCGTTGACCGCGACCACGACCACCAGGACCGTGAGCAGCACCGAGGTCACGGGGTCGAGCACCAGCGTGCCGCCGATGGGCAGCCACACGATGGAGATCCCCTGCAGCGCCATGACCGCGCCGGCCAGTGCCTGCCCGGCGAACTTGGTCGGGGCGTCGAGACCCCACTTGTCGTCGATCATCCCGAGCGCCACGAGGATCGCGCACCCCGACAACAGCGCGATCGGCTCCTTGCTGGTGACGAACACCGACCCCATCCGAGGCAGCTGCTGGGCCACGAGGATCGCGGCCAGCAGGCCGGCGAACATCGCCAGGCCACCGAGCCGAGGGGTCGCCTCGTTGTGGACGTCCCGGTCGCGCACCTGGGCCATCGCGCCCCACCACAGCGCGAAGCGGCGCGCTACCGGGGTCACGAGGTACGTGACGGCGGCGGCGACCGCCATGCAGAGGAGGTATTCGCGCACGGCAGGTCTTAGCCGATCGTCGAGGGGTAGGCCGGCTTCCCGTTCACGAGCTCGGCCACCTCGGCGGCGATCGATGCCGTCTGGGCACCGGTGCTGTCCTTGACCGCGCGGCCGATCAGCGAGGCGATCACCTTCATGTCGCCCTCGTCCATGCCCTGGGTCGTCACGGACGGAGTGCCGACCCGGATGCCGGAGGCGACGCTCGGCGGCTGCGGGTCGTTGGGGATCGCGTTCTTGTTCAGGACGATCTGGGCGGCGTCAGCCCGCTTCTCAGCCTCAGCCCCGGTGACGCCGATCCCCTGCAGGTCCAGCAGCGCCAGGTGCGTGTCGGTGCCTCCGGTCACGGCGCGCATGCCCTCCCCGACCAGTCCCTCGGTCAGGGTCTGCGCGTTCGCGATCACCTGCCGGGCGTACGCCTGGTACTCCGGGGTCGAGGCCTCCTTCAGCGCGACGGCCTTGGCCGCCACCGCATGCATGAGCGGACCACCCTGCATCATCGGGAAGACGGCCTTGTCGAGTGCCACCGCGTGCTCGGACTTGCACACGAGCATGCCCCCGCGTGGGCCGCGAAGGACCTTGTGCGTGGTGAACGTCACGACGTCGGCGTACGGGACCGGGCTCGGGATCGCCTTGCCCGCGACGAGTCCGATGAAGTGGGCGGCGTCCACGAACATGATCGCGCCAACCTCGTCGCAGATCTCGCGGATCGCGGCGAAGTCGATCAGACGGGGGATGGCAGAGCCGCCGCTGATGATCATCTTGGGGCGGTGCTCGCGGGCCATGTCGCGGACCTGGTCGTAGTCGATGTCCTCCGTCTTGGCGTCGACGCCGTAGTGCAGCGCCTCGAACCACTTGCCGGAGAAGGACACTTTCGTGCCGTGAGTTAGGTGCCCGCCGTGCGGCAGGCTCATGCCCAGGACCTTGTCGCCGGGCTGGCAGAACGCGCCGTAGACCGCGATGTTCGCGCTCGCCCCGCTGTGCGGCTGCAGGTTGGCGTGGTCGGCCCCGAACAACGCCTTCGCCCGCTCGATCCCGAGGGTCTCGGCCTCGTCGACGACCGCGCATCCGCCGTAGTAGCGCCGGCCCGGGTAGCCCTCGGCGTACTTGTTGGACAGCGTCGAACCCAGCGCCGCGAGGACGGCCGGGGACGTGAAGTTCTCGCTCGCGATGAGCTGCAGTCCGGTGTTGAGCCGGTCACGTTCGGCCAGCAGGATCCGAGCGATGTCCGGATCCGTACGCTCCAGCGCCGCGAAGTCCGGGCCCCAGGCGACGTGGGCGGACGAGGACTCGGACATGTGATCGCTCCCTAGGCTCGCGGCAACACCCGACGGCACAGGTTCCACCGACGGGTCGTGGTCAGCGTACTCGCGTGGGGCACGCCCACAGGTGATCCGGCGCCCGTCAGGACCCGGGCACCACGAGGTCGGGCGCCACCGAGCGCAGCACATCCAGGTCCAGCGCCCCGAGCCGCAGCAGCACCGGCGCGTCCCCGGACACGTCGACGATGGTGCTCGGTACGGCGTCGGCACACGGTCCGCCGTCCAGGTAGACGGACACACTGTCCCCGAGCTGCTCGCGGGCCTGGCCGACATCGCTAGCCGCCGGGTGCCCGGATCGGTTCGCGCTGCTCACGCCCAGGGGGCCGGTCTCACGCAGCAGCTCGATCGCGACCGGGTGCAGCGGCATCCGCAGTGCGACGCTGCCCGCGGCGTCACCCAGGTCCCACGTCAGCGTGGGCGCCTGGCGCACCACGACGGTGAGCGGGCCGGGCCAGAACGCCTCCACCAGGTCGCGGGCCGTGCGGCTCAGGCCGAAGGTGAGGCCATCGACCGTGGACGGGCTGCCGACCAGGACCGGTACGGGCATGTCCCGCCCGCGCCCCTTGGCACTGAGCAGTCCGTCGATCGCCCCCGGGGAGAATGCGTCGGCACCGACCCCGTAGACGGTGTCGGTGGGCAGGACCACCAGGTCGCCGCGGCGGATCGCGGTGGCGGCAGCGGCGAGGCCGTGGATCCGGTCGTCCGGGACGGAACAGTCGAAGAGCAGGCTCACATCCGGTGATCCTGCCTCATCGGCGCAGGACCGGGAGCCGCAGGGTTTTCTACCGACCCCTCAGGCCCGGGAGGCGAGGGTGTAGCGATCCCGGCCGGCCAGGTCGACCCGGTCCAGGACGTCGAGGTAGCCCGCTGCCCGCAGCACCGCGGGGACCCCGAGCTCGCCCGCCGACTCCCCCTGGGCGTCGCCGTGCTCCATCACCAGCACGCCGCCCGG
>JANWJC010000226.1 GCA_025449595.1 Acidobacteriota bacterium
CCAGCAGGACTATGACTTCTTCGCCACCGGTCCCAAGGACGACGGCCCCGTCGTACCTCCGCCACCGCCGGCACCGACGCGGCACACGGGACAGTTCGGCGGCGCGGTGGACCCCGAGGGACGCCCGCTCAACCAGTTCGGCACCCCGATCGGGGAGGCCGCGGTCCCGGTGGGTCCCTCGGCTGCACCCGGCTACGGCGCCGTTCCCGTCGCTGCCCCCGGCCTGAACTCGTCGTGGTCCGGCCCCGCGCTGCACCCCGCCCACGCGCACGCCGCGCCGGTGTGGGGGGCGCCGCAGGCGCCTGCGTACGGACCGGTGTCGGGAGCCCGTCCCGGAACCGTCCTCGCGGCCGGAGTGATCGCAATCGTGCAGGGCGCCTTCGCCGTGATCGTGGGCCTGCTCGGTCTGGCGGTCGCGGGGGCTATGGACTCCGGGACGATCGGGGACGGGTCCGATGCGATCCGCGGCGTCACCGGCATCGTGCGGATCATCATGTTCGTCGTGCTCCTCATCGGCGTCGGGTACGTCGTGGCAGGTGCCGCGACCGTCGCCGGGAAGCGTTGGGCGGCCGTGACTCTGCTCGTCGTGGAGGGACTCGGGCTGCTCATCGGCCTCATCGGCATGTTCGCCGGCTCGACCCAGAGCGCCGGGGGCACGATCGGGCAGCTGCTCGACCTGCTCGTCCCGGCCGCCGTTCTCATACTGCTGCTGGTCCCGGTGTCCCGGGCCTGGCTGCGCCGCCGCTGATCGCGGACCTTCTCGAAGCGTCGCAAGCTCCGGTCCATCGCGACCTCTGGAGCAGGTCCGCAGCTCGGCCTCGCGGAATGCCGCGCCGGGGCGATCGGGCAGGATGAGCACATGCCCGCGCTGCTGCTCGACGTCCCGGTGGCCGACGTGCTGTCCCGGCTGACCCGTGACCCCGCGGGGCTGGTGCCGGTCGTGGCGCAGCAGTGGGACACCGGCGAGGTGCTCATGGTGGCCTGGATGGACGACGAGGCGCTGCGCCGCACGCTGTCCACCGGCCGCGCCACGTACTGGAGCCGCAGCCGCGGGCAGTACTGGGTCAAGGGTGAGACGTCCGGCCACGCCCAGCACGTGCGCGAGATCCGCCTGGACTGCGACGCGGACACGCTGCTGCTCAAGGTCGACCAGGTCGGCCCGGCGTGCCACACCGGCGACCGGTCCTGCTTCGACGCCGGCCTCGTGGCCCACACCGCCCCCGATACCTCCGCCCGCGACCACGCCGACGCAACGGCCGCCAGCGACGGCCGCCCATGAGCGACGCGGCGCCGTACGACCGTCACGACACGTTCGCCGCACCGGCCACCCCGGACCTCGCCGCGTTCCGCGTGCTCGCAGCCGACCGGCGCGTGATCCCGGTCGTGCGACGCCTGTTCGCCGACGGGGAGACCCCGGTCGGGCTCTATCGCAAGCTCACCCAGGACCGCGCCGGTACTTTCCTGCTGGAGTCCGCCGAGCACGGCAGGGTCTGGTCGCGCTACTCGTTCATCGGGGTGCGATGCGTCGCCATGCTCACCGAGCTGGACGGGCAGGCGCACTGGCTCGGCAACGCCCCGGTCGGGCTGCCCGCCGGCGGCAACGCGATGGAAGCGTTGCGCGACACCGTGTCTGCGCTGCACACCCCACGACTGCCCGGCCTGCCGCCGCTGACCGGTGGCATGGTGGGCTACCTCGCGTACGACGTCGTGCGGCACTGGGAGCGGCTGCCCGACGACAACCCGGACGAGCTCGGCATCCCTGACCTCGCGATGCTGCTGGCCACCGACCTCGCCGTCCTGGACCACCACGACGGCTCGGTCCTGCTCATCGCGAACGCCATCAACTACGACGCCACCGACGCGCGTGTCGACGAGGCGTGGACCGACGCGGTGGCCCGGCTCGACGCGATGGCTGCGGACCTTGTCACCCCGACTCCACCGAGCGCCGCGACGTATGACCCGACCGCTGTCCCCGCCGTCACGGAACGAACGGCCCGCGACGACTTCCTCGCCGCGGTGGACGTGGCCAAGGAGTACATCAAGGCCGGGGACGCCTTCCAAGTCGTTCTGTCGCAACGGTTCAGCGCCCCCTGCCCGGCCGACGCCCTCGAGGTCTACCGCGTGCTGCGGGTCACGAACCCGAGCCCGTACATGTACCTGTTCCGGTTCCCCTCGGTCGTACCCGACGGGACCGGTGAGCTCGCCGACGCGGTCGCGTTCGACGTCGTCGGGTCCTCACCAGAGGCGCTGGTCAAGCTCGCGGACGGTCGCGCCCTGCTGCACCCCATCGCCGGGTCCCGGCCGCGCGGTGACACCCCGGAGCAGGACGCGGCACTCGGCGAGGAGCTGCTCGCCGACGACAAGGAGCGCGCCGAGCACCTGATGCTCGTGGATCTCGGGCGCAACGACCTGAGCCGCGTGTGCACCCCGGGAAGCGTCGAGGTCGTGGAGTTCATGGCCGTGGAGCGCTACTCCCACATCATGCACATCGTCTCGACGGTGGTGGGCGAGCTGGCGCCCGGTCGCACGGCCTACGACCTGCTGGCCGCGACGTTCCCCGCCGGCACGCTGTCCGGCGCCCCGAAGCCACGGGCAATGGAGATCATCGACGAGCTCGAGCCGGTGCGGCGTGGGCTGTACGGCGGTGCCATCGGCTATCTCGACTTCGCCGGCGACCTCGACACCGCGATCGCGATCCGGACCGCGCTGGTGCGCGATGGTGTCGCGTACGTCCAGGCCGGCGGTGGTCTGGTCGCGGACTCGGTACCCGAGCTCGAGGACGCCGAGTGCCGGAACAAGGCGGCCGCGGTACTGCGGGCCGTCTCGGTGGCGGCCACGCTGCGGCCGGTCCCGGGGCCGACCGGCCGGCGATGAGCGACCCGCGTCCCGACGCCGGGCCCGGCCTGCTGCGGGCGCTCGGCGCCCTGGCCGTCGGGTCCGTGCTCGCGTACGTGGCGTTCGGTCAGCCCTGGGTCACCCTCACGATCCGCGAGGCCGGACTGCCGGCGGCGGTCCAGACCGTCACCGGTCGCGACCTCGCCCCCGCCCCGGGGACCTTGCCGGTCCTGCTGCTGGCGCTGGTCCTGGTGATCTGGGCGACCGGGGGATGGCTGCGCCGGGCCGTCGGCGTGCTGGTCGCGGTCGTGTCCGCTGTGGTTCTCGTGGCGGCTATTCGGGGCGCGCCGGGCCTGCTGCCGCCGGACCTGCAGACACGCTATGGCCTCACCGGGGTCGCGACGTACGACACCACGTTCTGGTGGGTGCTGGCCGCCGCCGGCTCGCTCGCCGCGCTCACCGCCGGCGTACTCACGACGGTGCACCGGGGCCGTTGGTCTGGGATGGCGGGGCGCTACGAACGCCGCTCGGGTACGGCCGAGCCGTCGCAGCGCAAGGCCCGGCCCAAGGAGCGCTCGGCATGGGAGCAGCTGGACGCGGGCACCGACCCGACCGAACCCGCCGTCCCCGAGGACAGTGACGCTGGCACAATGACGCCGAGCGCAGCGCCTGACCCCGCGCCCAGCATCGAGGCGACCGGCACCGACGCGGCCACCACCGAGGAGGACCTGAGATGAGCGCCGATCACGCACATCCCGAGGAGCACGACAGCCACGGCCAGACCCCGGCGGCCTGGACCGCGGTCGCCATCATCTTGTTCGGAGTCCTTCTCGGCTCGATCGCGATCCTGATCAACAGCTGGCCGCTGTTCTACATCGGGGGCGTCGGCGGCGTGATCCTGGGAGCCGTCGTCGGGAAGGTGATGGGGCTCATGGGCTATGGGGCTCACCCCCGCGCCGCCCACACCGACGACGCGCAGGTCGACGCCTGATCCCTGCCGAGTCCATCCGGCAGAAGCGTTACGAGCCGGTCCCGGAGCCGTACGCTGCCATGGTGAGCGTGGATCGGGACGAGCTGACCGCGGTGACCGCGGATCCGCAGCACGTCGACGACCGTCCCGACACGACGTGGCGGGCCAGGCGCTCGCGCCTGCTGTCACCGCTGGTCGCCGCCGGCGGGGTGCTGCTGGCGACCGGCTACGTCGCCATGGTGAACCCGAACCAGCCCGGTCACTACCCGCTGTGCCCGTTCAAAGCCATCACCGGGTGGGACTGCCCGGGCTGCGGCGGTTTGCGCGCGGTGCACGACCTCGCCCACGGCAACCTTGCTGCAGCGGTGGACCAGAACGCCCTGGTCGTGGTCCTGCTGATACCTGTGGCCGTGGTGATGTGGCTGGGGTGGGTGCGCCGCGCCTGGAGCGGCAAGGCGCGACCGGTGCGCAAGGCATCGACCTCCCGGCTCGGTGCAGCCTGGGCGCGCGGGTCCCCGTACGCCGTGCTGGCGCTGCTCATCGCGTTCACCGTCTTTCGCAACCTCCCGGTGGGCCACTACTTCCACTCCGGTCTGAGCTGAAGCGAAGTGCGGCGGCACCTCGGGGGGTGCTCCCGCGGGCCGTTCGTTCATGATCAGTAGGCATTTGGTGAGGTCAGCAACGGCCCTTCCTGATGTTCGCGCACCGAGGCGGCCGCATCGACCTCACGATCCGCCTACTGATCATGAAACGGCTCGGAGACCACCGCTCAGCGCAGCGGATCGAGCCGTTCGCGGTCGGCTCGAGCGGCCTGCGCGCCTGCGGAAGTGATCGGGCCCAAGGGCCGCGGGAAGGCTGGGCCCAGGTCGCGGCTACCCTCGACGGATGAGCGTGCTGGAGGACATCCTCGAGGGCGTACGCGCCGACCTCGCCGTCCGCCAGGCCGCGACCAGCCTCGATGAGCTCAAGGCGCGAGCCGCCCGGCGCGGATCGCCACGCGACGCCGGGTCGGTGCTGCGCCAGGAAGGCGTGGGGGTCATCGCGGAGGTCAAGCGCAACAGCCCGAGCCGGGGATCGCTGGCGGTCATCCCGGATCCGGCCGCCCTTGCCGTCGAGTACGAAGCCGGCGGAGCGCACTGCATCAGCGTGCTCACCGAGGAGCGCAGGTTCGGTGGGTCGCTGGCCGACCTCGCCTCGGTGCGCGCGGCCGTGGACACCCCGTTGCTGCGCAAGGACTTCATCGTCTCCAGCTACCAGCTGTGGGAAGCACTGGCGTACGGCGCCGACGTGGCGCTGCTCATCGTGTCCGCGCTGGAGCAGCCGGCCCTGGTGAGCCTTGTCGAGCGCGCCGGCAGCCTGGGCCTGACCGTGATCGTCGAGGTGCACGACGCCGACGAGGTGAGCCGCGCCCTCGACGCCGGCGCCACCGTCATCGGGGTCAACGCCCGCAACCTGAAGACCCTCGAGGTCGACCGCAGCACGTTCGCCCGGCTGGCCCCGCTCATCCCGCCTGGCTGCGTACGCATCGCCGAGTCGGGGGTTCGCGGCCCGCACGACCTGCTCGCGTACGCTCACGACGGTGCCGACGCGGTCTTGGTCGGGGAGTCGTTGGTGACCGGGAAGGACCCCCGCACGGCAGTCCAGGACCTGGTCGCCGCCGGTGCCCACCCCTCCGCGCGCACCGCGCGCGGCTGACCGGCCAGGAGCTGCCATGACCGACCTCGCTGCTGCCGCACGGACCGGCGCGAACGAACCGCCGGCCACGGGTCACTACGGCGCGGGCCACTACGGCGTGTACGGCGGCCGGTTCGTGCCCGAGGCCCTCATGGCCGCCCTGGACCAGCTCGACGCCGCGTACCGCGCCGCACTCGTGGACGACACCTTCCTGGCCGAGCTCGACCGGCTCAACCGCAGCTACACCGGCCGGCCCAGCCCGCTCACCGACGCCACCCGCTTCGCCGCCCACGCCGGTGGTGCCCGGATCCTGCTCAAGCGGGAGGACCTCAACCACACCGGGTCCCACAAGATCAACAACGTGCTGGGCCAGGCGCTGCTGGCCGTACGGATGGGCAAGACTCGCGTCATCGCCGAGACCGGCGCCGGCCAGCACGGTGTCGCGACCGCCACTGCCGCAGCCCTTTTCGGCCTCGACTGCACGGTCTACATGGGCGAGGAGGACACCCGCCGCCAGCAC
>JANWJC010000227.1 GCA_025449595.1 Acidobacteriota bacterium
CGGGATCGCGGGTGTGCGTTCCCGGGGTGCCATCGCCCACCGCAGCACACGCAGGCCCACCACGTGGAGCATTGGATCGATGGTGGCAAGACTTCCCTTGATAACACAGTGCTTTTGTGTAGTCGCCATCATCACTTCGTCCATGAGGGCGGGTGGCGGATCACGCCGCGGGCGGGGTTGAACTACACCCAGCCCGGGTATTGGGAATTCTCGCCACCCCGACAAGCCCAGCCCTGAGGAAGGGTCCGCGCGCCACGGCCGAACCAGGCCACCACTGATCGCACCACCCACCACACGGGTGCGATGGCGCGCGCTGCCACGTCCAACCTCTCCCACGGTCCTGCTGCCGCGGCCATTCCAAGCGCGGTGCCCGGCTGCGTCACCAACCCAGATCGACCGACGACGACCTCGCCACGGATTCAGGCTCAGGTCCGACTGCTTTCAGATGCAGCGCATGAGCGACCTCATCCCAGCCCGCTCCCGGCGAAATCCCGTGCGCCTGCCATGTGCCTGCCACAACCGGGCGCGGGTCGAAGCCCCCGAGCAAAGCGAGGAGCGCCTTGCGCCCGAATAAAGACAGCGCTCGAAACAACACCGCGCTCGCTATAGATCAACTACCTCAACGCTGATCGGAGGGCTGCCGGCGATCGTGTTGGAGACGTAGCAGACCCGCCGCGCCGGCTCCAGCAACGGCGTCAGCAGCTCGGCCGGCGCACTGCTGGAAACCGTGAGGGCGAAGCCGCTGAACGTCTGACCGAGGTACGTCCCTGTCGCGTCCACCGTGAGGTCCGGCAGCTCGAAACCGCGCTTGCGCGCCGCCCAGGCCAGGGCGAGCGCGTAGCAGGAGGACAGCGCCGCCAGCAGCAGGTCGGTCGGCATCGGGCCGGTCCCGGTGCCGCCGACGTCGGCGGGCTCGTCCACGACGATCGGGAAGCCTCCGGCGTCTACCTCGCAGCGCCAGCCGCCCGTCCACCGCGCGCTCGCCGTGTTCGTCCCGCCTCGTTCGCCGGAGTCGCTCAGCGCACCCACCTGCCGATCCTGTGCTGGGGCCAGGCCCGCGGCCCGGGGATGAAGGACCCGTACGACGGGGTGCGGGCCCCGTCGTACGGGTCGGTCGAGCGCAGGGGTCAGACCGCGCGGGGAAGGCCGGCCGGGCTCACATGGTCCAGGTGTTCAGGACCAATGCTCCCGACTTCCAGGCAGTGATCGTCGCGTCCAGCACGTCGCGGGGGTTGATCGGCTTGACGCCTTCCATCATGTCGATCTCGCGCATCCCGTACAGCGCTGCGGCGGAGAACCGACAGGCGTAGACGTGACCGCCTTCGTCCATGAAGGTCTGCAGCTGCTTGTTGTACGTCAGGTTGCCGGGGAAGCCCTCGTCGCCCACCTTGGGGTAGCCGCGCGTCGCCGCGACGACCAACGAGCCGGGACCGAAGAACACGATGCTCGTGTCGAACCCCTTGCGCAGGATCCGGGTAGCTGTCAGGAGGTTAACGAGGGAGGCCGAGCTCTCGAAGGGTATGGCGTGGTAGAACACGAAGGCCTTCTGACCCGGTTCTGCCATGTGGTCCGGGAAGACCTTGTCGTCATAGTCGACGATCGCGTCGCCAGTACTTACTCGCTCGCCTACGATCTGAGCCATTGCTTACTCCCTTTGCGTTGTCTTACTTGAACAAATGGGTGACTCGCCCGACGGGCGCGCCCTGGAGCTCGGTCGTCCCCCTACCCTTCAGCTCGTCTGCTTCCGATGGGTCGGGGAAGTGTTCGCACCGGCGCGCTCGACGCTGGTGAGGGTGTCGGGCCATGGGCCCCGCAGGCTGGCCGCCGGTCCGCTGACCTGGGCCGGGGTGTGCCAGGTCTTGCGGTGGCTACCGGGCATAGAGGCGACGACCTTGTCGCGCAACGAGATCGGCAGCGAGTAGTAAACCGGTGCATAGACCTTCTGCCAGAACACGTCCTTGCCCTCGGGTGGACGCGACTGCAGGCCACTGCGCTTGGCGACCTTCGTCTTCGCTGCGGTCATCAGCTGACGCTGCGACACGCTGCGAACCCACCGGGTGAACGCCATGTCAGTTCCCGAGCCGACTCAGCGCGTTCTGCGCTGCGAGCGCGATCGGCTCGTTCAACGCCCCGATCGGCGGGGAGTACACGTTCTCCATCGTGGCGAGGTCCTTGAGAGTGATGCCGGTGCGTACGGCCATCGCCAGGAAGTCCGCACGCTCCTTGATCCCCTCTCCGCCCACCATCTGGGCCCCGATCAGCTTCAGCGTCCCCGGCTCGGCAAGCAGCTTGACGATGATCGGCTTCGAGTCCGGGTAGTAGCGGGCCCGCGAGATGCCCTGCGCCTTGCCCATGACGTACGGGATGCCCAGTGCCGTCGCGATCGTCTCGCTGAACGACACTCCGCCGACGAACCACTTGCCGGCCGCGAGCCCCCACGGCACGAAGACCGGCTGATAGGCGCGTTTCCCGCCGGCGGCGTTGACCCCGGCGACCTTTCCCTGGGAGTACGCATGGCTGCCGGACAGTCCCTGCCACGGGATGTGGCTGACCCCGTGGGGGACCTCGATGCAGTCCCCGGCGGCCCAGACACCCGGCTCGGACGTGGCCATCGTCTCGTCGACGATGAAGCCACCCGCGGTGCCGACCTTGATGCCGGCCTTGGCCCCCAGCGTCGTGCTCGGCACCTTGTCGGTGGCCACCACGAACAGGTCGCAGGCGATCTCGCCGCCCGAGGTCACGACACCGCGGACCGCCCCGTTGTCGTCGCCGAGGATCTCCTGCAGCGTGGTGTTGAAGTGCAGGTGGACGCCCATCTCCTCCCAGGAGTCCTCGACGACCTTGGCGATGTCAGGGTCGGTGGCCATCGACATGGCCCAGGGGCTCGGGTCGACGAGGTGCACCTCTATGCCGCGGTGGGCCAGCGCGGTCGTGATCTCCAGGCCGAGCGGCCCGGCCTCGTGCACGACCGCCGCCTTGACGGAGTCGAACTTCTTGTCCCACTCCATGGCGTTGCGGATGTTCTTCATGTAGTAGATACCGGCCAGATCGCCACCGGGCACCTTCGGTGCGTCGTACCACCAGCCGGTGGCCAGGACGAGCTTGTCGTAGTGCTCCGTGCGCCCGTCCACGGTGAGCGTCCTGGCCTTGGTGTCGATGGCCGAGACCGTGGTCTCGTAGTGGATGTCGATGCCCTGGTCGACGTACTGCTGCTTGGTGGCCATGAACAGCCGCTCGAAGTCGGGGATCTCCTTGCCGTGGACGTACGGGATCCCGCAGGGGCTGTACGCGGCGTCCTCGAACTCGGTGTAGACCACGATCTGCGCGTCCGGGTCCGTGCCCTTCGCCGCGCCCGCGGCGCCCATCCCCCCGGCGCCTCCCCCGACGACCACGATGCGCTGTGCCATCCGGTACCTCCCTGTCGCCGAATCAATCCCAGGTCGGCGTTGACTATGAGCGTACAACTGTTCACTATCTTCAACGTAGCCCCGTCCGGCGTCAAGGGCGGGGCAAGGCGACATACCTCTCTCTGTCCTCGTAGTCTCAAGGGCCGGCCAGACACGCGCATCTCGGCGGCGCGACCTCGATCAGGAAGTTGTCCCATGCCTCAGCAGGTCGCGCAGATCGTCTCGGGGATCGGGCCCAAGGTCCGAGTCCTGCGCAAGCAGGCCGGGTTGTCGCTGCAGCAGCTCGCGGTGCAGAGCAACGTGTCAGCGGCCGCGATCCACAAGATCGAGCAGAGCGGCATGGTCCCCACCATCACGACGCTGCTGAAGATCGCCGACGCGCTGGGCAGGCCGGTCAGCTACTTCGTCGACGAGACCGACGCTGCGACGGACCCGACCGTGTTCACGCCTGCGAGCCTGGACCGCCCCATCTTCACCTCGCACACCGGCATCGACCTGGCGGGGATCAGTGGCCCGTACGGCAAGTTCCAGCTCGCCGGCGCGCGGGCGACCGTCGTGCCCGGCGCCAGCAGCGGCGAGGCGATGCTCGAGCACCCCGGCGAGGAGCTCGTCTACGTCGTCAGAGGCGAGCTGGAGTTCGTGGTCGGTGCCACCGCGTACACCCTCGGCCCCGGCGACTCCCTGCACTTTCGCACCGTCCAACAGCACAGCTGGCGCAACCCCTCCACCAACGACGCCGTAGCCCTATGGATGGCCCTGCGGCCGCAGTGATATCTCGGGCGCGGTGTTTCTCGGGCGCAAGGGTCTCCGCCAGCGACGGGATCGGACAGGGGCTCTGTTTCGGGCGCAAGGGTCTCCGCCAGCGACGGGATCGGACAGGGCTCCGCCCCGCCCTCCCCGCCGCACCTCGCTTCGCTCGGGGGCTTCGACCCGCGCCCGGTCCGGCTGGGGGGGAGACCCTTGCACCCGAACAGATGACTACCGGATTACGGCTGCTCCCAGTGCTGCTCGGCCGGCTTCTAGTCTGGCTACTGGGACGCGGAACGGGGAGCAGGAGACATAGTCCAGGCCGACGTCGTGGAAGAAGTGGATGGACTCCGGATCGCCGCCGTGCTCGCCGCAGATACCGATCTTCAGGTCGGGGTGAGACTCGCGGCCCTCCTCGACAGCGATGCGTACGAGGCGGCCGATGCCGTCGGCGTCCAAGGTCTCGAACGGCGAGACCGTGAACACGCCCTTCTCCAGGTAGGCGGCAAAGAATGCCGCCTCGACGTCGTCGCGGGAGAAGCCCCACGTCGTCTGGGTGAGGTCGTTGGTACCGAAGGAGAAAAAGGCCGCAACCTCGGCGATGCGGTGCGCGGTCAGCGCGGCGCGCGGCAGCTCGATCATCGTGCCGATCGGGATGTCCAGCGCCAGCCCGGCCGCCTCGGCGATCTCGGTGACGATGCCGTCGATCTCGTCTCGTACGAGGTGCAGCTCCATCACGGACCCGACCAGCGGCACCATGATCTCGACCCGAGGATCCCCACCGGCGCGTAGCCGGGCCACTGCAGCGTCGGAGATGGCGCGCACCTGCATGGCGAACAGTCCCGGCACCACGAGCCCGAGCCGTACGCCCCGCAACCCCAGCATCGGGTTCGTCTCGTGCAGCCGCTGCACCGCGGCTAGCACCCGCTGGTCGTTGGGGTCAGCCGTACCTGCTGCCTCGGCCAGGGCGACCCGGACGCTGAGCTCGGTGATGTCGGGCAGGAACTCGTGCAGCGGTGGGTCGAGCAGCCGGATCGTGACGGGCAGTCCGTCCATCGCCTGCAGCAGGTCGGTGAACTCCTGGCGCTGCATCGGGAGCAACGCGTCGAGAGCCGCCTCCCGTTCCACCGCGGTGTCGGCAAGGATGACCCGTTCGATGAGCGAGCGCCGCTCCCCCAGGAACATATGCTCGGTCCGGGTCAGGCCGATCCCCTGGGCTCCGAGCCCGCGGGCCCGCGAGGCGTCCTCGGCGGTGTCAGCGTTGGCACGAACACCGAGTCGGCGCGTGGCGTCGGCATGCACGAGCAGCGTGTCGACGGCGCGTACCAACGCCGCGGTCTCCTCGTCCGCCTCACCGAGCGCGGCGACCAGGCCTTCCTCGAGGTACGTCGAAGCCGCGGACGGGCGTACCGGCACACTGCCGGAGAACACCTCGCCGGTGGATCCATCGATGCTCACCAGGTCGCCCTCGGCGATGGTCACGTCGCCGACGCGGGCGAGCTTGGCGGTCTCGTGGACATCGAGCTCCTCGGCACCGCACACGCAGGTCTTTCCCATGCCGCGCGCGACGACGGCGGCGTGGCTGGTCTTTCCGCCTCGCGCCGTGAGAATCCCGGCGGACGCGATCATGCCGCCCAGGTCGTCCGGGATCGTCTCGCGGCGCACCAGGATGACGTCCACGCCGCGCTCGGCCCACGCGACCGCGGTGGCGGAGTCGAAGACCGCC
>JANWJC010000228.1 GCA_025449595.1 Acidobacteriota bacterium
ATCGCCGCGGAGCTCGGGGTGCCGATGCGCATCACCAGCGGGCCGGCCATCCAGCACGCCGGCGACCTGGCGGCGATCTTGTCCAGCCTGGTACCGGGGGAGGTGCTGTTCCTGGACGAGATCCACCGGATGGCCCGGCCCGCCGAGGAGATGCTCTACGTCGCGATGGAGGACTTCCGCGTCGACGTCGTGGTCGGCAAGGGCCCGGGCGCTACCGCGATCCCGTTGGAGCTGGCCGCGTTCACGTTGGTGGGAGCGACCACCCGGGCTGGGCTGCTGCCCGGTCCGTTGCGCGACAGGTTCGGGTTCACCGCCCACATGGACTTCTACGAGGACGCCGACCTGGTCGCGATCCTGGAGCGCTCCGCGGCGCTGCTCGAGGTGCCGTTGCACGGCGACGGCGCCCACGAGATCGCCGGCCGGTCCCGGGGCACGCCGCGCATCGCGAACCGCCTCTTGCGACGCGTCCGCGACTACGCCCAGGTCAGGGCCGATGGCGTCGTGACACTTCGCACCGCACGCGAGGCCCTCGCCCTGTACGAAGTCGACCAGCTCGGCCTCGACCGACTCGACCGGGCGGTGCTCGGCGCCCTCGTACGCCGCTTCGGCGGTGGTCCGGTCGGGCTGTCCACCCTCGCCGTCGCCGTGGGCGAGGAGACCGAGACCGTCGAGTCGGTGTGCGAGCCGTTCCTGGTCCGCGCCGGGCTGCTGGCCCGTACCCCTCGGGGCCGGGTCGCCACCCCGGCGGCCTGGGAGCACCTCGGACTGCCCGTCCCGAGCGGGCTGGCCTGGGGCGTCGGCGCCGAGCGGAGCACAGCGTCGGGAGTGGACCGCAGCGGCACCCCCAGCCTCCTCGACGACCTCCCCCCCGACTGACGTAACTCACGCTGTTGTCGTTTCGGGGGCCTCGTACGGGTTCGAAACGACAAGGGCGTGAGTGACGTCGCGCTGAGGGGGCGTGGATCTCGCCTAGACTGTTGTGACTCGTGGGCGCACTCCGCGCCCGCTGCGACGTCGAGGACGTGCTCGTGCAGCTCCAGACCCTGCTTCCGATCGTGCTGTTGATCGGCGTCTTCTACCTGCTGATCCTGCGCCCGGCGCGGACCCGGCAGAAGGCCCAGCAGCAGACGATCAGCGCGCTGAGCGTCGGCAAGCAGATCATGACCACCGGCGGCCTGTTCGGTACGGTCACCGCGATCGACGGCGACCGGATCGAGATCGAGATCGCGGACGGGGTACGGGTCCAGTACCTGCAGGCCGCGGTCTCCCGGGTGGTGACCGACTCCGACGCGCCGGATGCGCCGGTTGACGCGGACGACGACGAGGACGACAACGACGAGGACCGCGTCGAGCTCGCGGCCTCCGACGCCACCAACCATGACGTGACGGGCGGCGACACGCAGAACCGCTGACCAAGGGCTACGTAGGAACCACACAGGTAGCCCTCGTATCCTTGTGCGGCGCCCGACCCGTCCTTGTGCCGGCGCAGGCACCACACCACACCAGCGTCGAGGCGCACCTCGACCACGATCGCGACTGCTGAGCCTGCTTCGGCGTCGCACACGGGAGACAGCACGGTGGCAGCACCGCACCAGGGGAAGCCCGGGCGCACGCTCGCGATCCTCGCCCTGTTCGTCGTGCTCCTGGGGGTATGGACGTTCTGGCCCGGACAGAGTCACACGCCCAAGCTCGGGCTGGACCTGCGCGGGGGCACCCAGATCACGCTGACACCGGTCACCGCCCCCGGCGAGTCCGGCACCATCACCCAGGAGCAGCTCGACCAGACCGTGTCGATCATCCGGCAGCGCGTCGACGGCTTCGGCGTGGCGGAGGCCGAGGTCACGACCCAGGGCTCGGGCAACGGCGCATCGATCATCGTGGCAGTCCCAGGGACGCTGACCACCGCGCAGCAGGAGGCCATCGCCACGACGGCCAAGCTGGACTTCCGACCCGTCCTGCAGGAGGCGTCCGGCACCCCGGTGGCCACGCCGACGCCGACGACCAGCAAGACCCCGACCCCGTCCCCGTCCGCCTCGGGCAACGGCGGTGCCGTGACCGGTGGCCTGGGCAAGGCCGTGCCAGCGGCCGACCCGACGCCGAGCCCGTCGGCGACGGCGTCCGCCTCCGGCGCGGTCGTGCCCCCGGTCCAGAGCAAGACGAACGACGCCGCGTTCCAGGCCAAGTTCGCCGCCCTGGACTGCACGGCGGAGGACGCGCTGACCGGCGGCAAGCCGGTTGACCCGGCGCTGTACCTCGCGACCTGCGACCAGCAGGGGCAGGCGAAGTACCTGCTCGGGCCGGCGAGCGTGCTGGGCGTCCAGATCACCGGCGCCAGCGCCGCACCTCCGCAGCAGGGTCTGGGCGGCTGGGTGGTCAACCTCACGTTCAACAGCGACGGCGCGGCCGCTTTCCTCAAGACCACGACGGAGCTGTCGCAGAACACCTCGCCGCAGAACCAGTTCGGCATCGTGCTGGACGGTCTTGTGGTGTCCGCCCCCAGCGTGAGCGCCCCGATCCCTGGCGGCACCGCGCAGATCACCGGAGGCTTCACCCAGGAATCGGCGACCGCGCTGGCCAACGTCCTGAAGTACGGCGCCCTGCCGATCACGCTCACCGCCTCGACGGCCGAGACTGTCAGCGCCTCGCTCGGACAGGATCAGCTCGAGGCGGGCCTGATCGCGGGCGGCATCGGCCTGCTCCTCGTGGTGCTTTATCTGCTGTTCTACTACCGGGCCCTGGGCATCATCGCCGTGGCGTCGTTGGTCGTGGCCGGCAGCATCACGTACGGACTGTTCGTCGTCCTCGGCCGCCAGCTGGGCCTGTCGCTGAGCCTGGCCTCGGTCGCCGGTGCGATCGTGGCCATCGGCATCACGGCCGACTCCTTCATCGTGTACTTCGAGCGAATACGTGACGAGGTACGTGAGGGTCGAAGTCTGCGCACCGCCTGCGACACCGGATGGGTGCGGGCCCGCCGCACGATCCTGGCGGCCGACTTCGTGTCGTTCCTCGCGGCGGCGCTGCTGTTCTACGTCTCCGTCGGCAACGTGCGAGGGTTCGCGTTCACCCTGGGTCTGACCACGATCGTCGACGTCGGTGTGGCGTTCTTCTTCACCCGCCCGATGGTCGCGATCGTGGCGCAGACCAAGTGGTTCGCGGCCGGTAGCTCCTGGACCGGCATGTCGCCGTCGCGGGTGGGAGCGATCCACCACACCGAGCCCGATCCGCCTGCCCGTCCCACTCGTCGACCGGCGCCGGCCGGCCTGGCAAAGAAGGAGTCCTGATGTCCCGCCTGGGCCACATGGGCGGCGCGATCTACCGCGGCGAGATCTCCTACGACTTCGTCGGGAAGCGCCGCCGCTGGTACGCGATCTCCGCGGTCATCTTGATCCTTGCCATCGGAGGTTTCGCCTTCCGCGGCCTGAACCTCGGCATCGAGTTCAAGGGCGGCGCCGAGTTCCTGATCCAGACGAGCACCGCGACCGTCGAACAGACCCGTGAGGCGGTCGAGGCAGCCGGCGTAGTCGACCCGATCGTCACGCAGGCAGGCACCCAGCAGATGCGGGTGCAGACGCTGGACCTGACCGGGGTGGAGTCCCAGAAGGTCGTCGAGTCGTTGAGCTCGAAGCTCGGCGTGCCCACAACGGCCATCAGCGTGCAGCTGGTCGGCCCGAGCTGGGGTGGTGAGATCACGACCAAGGCGTTGCAGGGACTCGTGTTGTTCCTCATCGCGGTCACGATCTTCTTGTCGCTCTACTTCGAGTGGCGAATGGCCGTCGCGGCCCTGGTGGCCCTGCTGCACGACCTCGTGATCACCATCGGCATCTATGCGCTCAGCGGGTTCGAGGTCACGCCCGCCACGGTGATCGGCGTACTCACGATCCTCGGGTTCTCCCTGTACGACACCGTCGTGGTCTTCGACAAGGTGAAGGAGAACACGCACGGCATCACCTCGGGCAACCGGTCCACGTACAGCGAGGCCGCCAACCTGGCGCTGAACCAGACGCTGGTGCGATCCATCAACACCAGCATCGTCGCGCTGCTGCCGGTGACCGCGATCCTCGTCATCGGCGTCGGCTTCCTCGGCGCCGGCACGTTGAAGGATCTCGCGCTCGCGCTGTTCATCGGAACCCTCGCCGGCACGTACTCCTCGATCTTCATCGCGACGCCGCTGCTGGCCCAGCTCAAGGAGCGCGAGCCCGCGATGAAGGCGCTCGCGACCCGGGTCGCCGCCCGCAGGGCCGGGCTCTCGGCCCGCACCACCAAGGCCCCCACGTCGTCGGGTGGTACGTCGACGGCACGGTCCCGGACCGCAGTGCTCGACCCCGCCGAGCAGCTCGAGGACGACCCCACGAGCGAGCCGACCGAGGAAGGCGAGGCCCCTTCGGCGCCGAGCCTCGTCGAGCGGCCGGGCGCTCCCACCGGTCCTCGTACCCAGCCCCGGCGCCCTCCCGCCAAGCGCAAGCGCAAACGCTGACGCTCCCCGACAGCGTGGCCAGCGGCACGACAGAGCCCTGGTAGCACGAGTGATCTCGGTACGACGGGTGGGTGATGACGATGACGGTGGCTGACCGGCTGCGACCGCTGGTACGAGAGTTGCTCGGCGCGGACCTGCCCATCCGGATCGGCTGCTGGGACGGCAGCTCGTTCGGACCGCCGGACGCGCCGGCCACCCTCGTGTTCACCAGCCGCCGGGCATTGCGGTGGCTGCTCTGGGCGCCGAACGAGCTCGGGATGGCGCGGGCGTACGTCAGCGGCGACGTCGACGTCGAGGGCGACATGATGGCCGGCCTCGCCGCCCTGGAGCTGCTCGCCGACCCGGAGTACGGCCCGACAGTGCACATCGACGGTGCCACCCGCCGGCACGTCGCGGCAGCTGCATTCGCCCTCGGCATCGTCGGCGGCCCGCCGAAGGTGCCCGCGGAGGAGATCCAGCTCGCCGGTCGACTGCACTCCCGCCGCCGCGACTCCGAGGCCGTGTCCTCGCACTACGACGTGGGCAACGACTTCTACCGGCTCGTGCTGGGGGAGTCGATGACCTACTCCTGCGCCTACTTCGAGCAGAGCCCGTCCGAGAGCTTCTCGCTCGCTGACGCCCAGCTCGCCAAGTGCGACCTCGTCTCGCGCAAGCTGGCGCTGGCCCCGGGTATGCGGGTGCTCGATGTCGGGTGCGGCTGGGGAACTTTCGCGATCCGGGCCGCGCAACAGTACGGCGCCACAGCGGTCGGCGTCACGCTGTCACGGGCCCAGGCCACGCTGGCGCGAAAGCGCGTCGCCGACGCCGGGCTCTCCGACAAGGTCGAGATCCGGGTGCAGGACTACCGCGACATCGATGACGGGCCGTACGACGCCGTCTCCAGCATCGGCATGGCCGAGCACGTGGGCGCGGACCTGCTCGGGACGTACGCCGCCGAGATGTTCTCGCTGCTGCGCCCGGAAGGCCGGCTGCTCAACCACGCGATCGCGCGTCGACCCGGGCCCCGACCCGAACCTTCGGCCACCTCGTTCATCGACCGGTACGTCTTCCCCGACGGGGAGCTGGAGTCGCTGGGCACCATGGTCGAGGCGATCGAGACGGCCGGCTTCGAAGTACGCGACGTCGAGGCACTGCGCGAGAACTACGACCTGACGTTGCGGGCGTGGGTGCGCAACCTCGAGGAGAACTGGGACGCCGCCATCGCCTCCTCGTCGCCGGGCCGGGCCCGGATCTGGCGGCTCTACATGGCCGGATCCGCCTTGGCGTTCCGGGCCGGCCGGCTCGGCGTGAACCAGGTGCTGGCCGTCAAACCGGGCAGGAGCGGTGTGGTCGGGATCACCGCGACCCGCCAGGTCGCACCGGACACCTGGCGGCGCACGCACGGGGATGAACCGCACGACGCTTAGACTGTGGTGACCAGGCTCGTGACCTCGCAGGTCGTGTGCCGGGCCGGCGAGGTGGGTGGACCATGAGCGATGAAGTGGACGCCACTGCCACCACGCCCGCGGCTCGACCTCCCGGGACGCCCCCGGCGATCATCTCGGTCCCCCCGTCGACGTCCTCGGCGCACCGGCGTCGGCTGCCCCGACGGCTGACCTCGCGGCGCCCCGGCCAGTCCCGGCCCACCCATCCCGAGCTCGAGCCGCTG